>DEZK01000025.1 GCA_002365175.1 Raskinella chloraquaticus (SeqCode) | reverse complement strand
GAATGGCAAACTGGTTCGTCGACGCCCTCAACCATACCAAAGGGTATGCTTTTCGGGCGTCTCCTGCCATTTTGTCCATTCGTGCCATGCCGTTTTGCCTAAATTAATGGGTCCTGACCCTAACGAAGGGTGCTTGATCTTCATTCGGCCGGTGATCCCAGCTTGACACCACTGGACGCTTCCTGCGGCAGGGGCTGGCGTTTGGGGGACGACCATGGCTGGGATTTGATCCATGTCACGACATAAGCCGTGGCGATGATGAGGGCAAAACCCGCGAGGTTCAGGGCGGCAACCTCAACCGGTGTGCCCATGCCCTGCTTGATGGCGATCGATACGGCCCGTGCCGTGACAATGCTGACAAGGAAAACGGCAAGCGACTGACGGCCAACCGTAATAATGATCTTGCCGATACCCTGGTTGAGCAGGTGGCGGCGTGGATTGACGAAGGTCAGCGCGATATAGCCCAGCGCCAGGAAATGGATGACGCGCAGAATGTGCAGATTGGATTTCTCCTCATCTGCCAGCAGCCACATGTGAATGTCGGCGAAGAACCAGACATTGTCGATAAAGCCCCAGAAGTTGACGGGCACCGAGACGACAAGGAAGGCAAGGCAGATGATCACCAGCGGGCGGTTGCCGAAGGGCGGCGGCTTGATCCAGCCGCTGCCGAAGAAAAACCCGCAGAAGAAGATGAGCTGCCAGGCGAACGGATTGAAGAACCAGCCAAAGCCGGTCCATGGATTGCCGACCAGTTTGACACCCAGAAACCAGGTCGAAAGATAAGACGCGGCAACAAAAAGGAAAGGCAGGGCCGGATGCAGCCGGCGCAAGATCATGATGATTGGTATCATCGCCAGAATGACGAGATACATCGGCAGGATATCGAGATAGGCAGGCAGATAGGACAATGTCAGCATGCCCAGCAGGCCGCGCATGGGGTCGCTAAACAGCTCGCCGAACGGCTCGTCCTGGAAGCCGCCATTGGGCCACAGGCTGTGAGCGATGATGACGAGTGCGATGGTCGCCAGGAAGACGCAGATATGCGCCCAGTAGACCTGCCAGCAGCGATAAGCGATGCGCATGGTGCCAAGGAAAATGCCGCGGCGCAGAAATATCGCGCCAAAGGCGATCGAACTGGCAAAGCCGGAGCAGAAGACGAAAAGCTCGGCGCCTGAGGAGAAGCCGAAGCGCGCCGGAATCCAGTTATTCCACGGATTATCCGGGCCGTGGGCGACGAAGATGATGAACATTGTCAGGCCACGGAAAAAATCGAGGCGAACATCCCGTTCTTTTTTGACAGGGGGCGTCATCAGAACTTACCTTCATAGGCTCGCCGTCCGATACGGATGGCAAGGACGGTGAATGTCGAACGGTCAAACGCGGCGCGGGCCTCGCTTGCCAGGGTTGCGGCATCGTCGATCCAGACGCCATGCCCCCCCAGCGCGGCGGCAATGGCCGGAAAATCACTAGCGCCGAAATCAACGGCCATATTAGGGCGTTGGGTTGCCCGCTGCTTCATTTCGATGAGGGCGAGGCTTTCATCAACCAGAACGGCGATGACAACGCCAAGGGAGCGATCGCGCGCGGTTGCGAGTTCACCCAGGACCATTTCAAGCCCGGCATCGCCAACAAAGGCCAGCACCGGCACCTGCCGGCTGGCGAGCTTGTAGCCGAGCGCCAGCGGCACAGCGCAGCCCATGGTGCAGAGCGCGGTGGATTGCAGCATGGTGCGCGGGGTAAAACACGACCAGACCTGGCTCGCCAGGATGCGATGCGCGCCGCTGTCGACGGTGACGACGGTGTCGCGCGGGGCGACTTCGCGCAGCGTGGTAAAAGCACGGGTCGGGCCCCACCCTTCCTCGGGAAGGAATGCTGTCACCAACGCCTGACGGACGCCTGCCGGTTCCTTGTTTGCCCATGACGAACGCGGTGTCAGCTCGCGACCGAGCACGGCAAGGCTCGCAGCAATATCGCCCACGAAAAGATGGGTCGCGTGATGCATGCCATGGGTCATCGCTTCGGCGCAGACATCGATGAGGACGGTGTCGGCGGCAAAGGGGTGACGCCAGCCGATGCGCATCTCGATCGGGTCATAGCCGGCAAGGACGATGACGTCGGCTGCCTGGATGAGCGGCATGAGGAGCTTGTCGGCCTTGGGCGAGAGGCCGGCGCCACCGAGCGCGCGCGGCATCGTCTCGTCGATGACCCCCTTGGCCTTGTAGGTGGTGATGAGCGGCGCGTCGAGGCAGTCAGCCAAAGCCAGGACTGCCGCGCCCGCTCCCTGATTGACGACGTCAAGCCCGGCGATGATCAAGGGTCGCTGCGCTCCGGCCAGGGCAGCACGGGCGGCGCTGAGGCTCGCGCTCTCGGCTGGTGCCTGAGGGGCAGCGGTCACGGTGATTGTGAGCGGACCAGGGCGGGCAGGTCCTTCGGCGACGCTGATCGGCAGATCGATATGCACCGGGCCGGGGCGGCCGGAAAGGGCGATGGTGATGGCCTTGTCGGCGACCAGATCGGCCGTGTCTGCGGTCGCGCGGAAAGAGGCCTTCACGATCGGGCGCAGCAGGGCCTGGTGATCGAAAACCTGGTGGGTATAGCTTTCAGCTTCGGCCTGATCGACGCAGCCGGTGACGAAAATGAGTGGTACGCGATCCTGAAAGGCGTTCGCCACGACGTTGATGGCGTTGGCAACGCCTGGGCCGAGGGTGGCATAGAAGAGCCCCGGCGCGCCGGTGGCGTGCCAGGTGCCTTCAGCCATGAAACCTGCTGAATTCTCGTGTTTCACCAGAACCGGCTCGATCCCGGCCTGCTGAATTGCCTCGACAAAGGCCAGGACTTCGCCGCCGGGAATGCCATAGGCGTGGCGGATGCCGGCCGCAGCGAGGCGTTGCGCCAGGCGGTCGGCGCCGGTCACAGCACGTGTTATCATGCCTGGGCTTTGAGGGTTTGCGGCAGGGCCAGCGCTGTCCATGAACATATGTTTCCGTAATGTTGTCAGTCTCATGACCGCAGCGAAGGCTCCGGCCAAAGCACGTTTACGTGAGTGTATGGTGACAGATCATCAGGCCGTCAGTCCCCGCTTCTCCAATAAGCCATCAATCGTTGGCAAACGTCCTCGAAAGAGCACGTAAGCGTCTTCCGGATCGCGCATATTGCCGGCGGAATAGATAAACTTTCCCAGCCGCTCCGCGATCTGCGGATCAAAAACATCTCCCGCTTCAGTGAAGGCGCGGAAGGCGTCAGCATCGAGAACCTCCGACCATAGATAGCTATAATAGCCAGCGGCGTAGCCATCCCCGGAAAAGACATGAGAAAAATGGGCGGAACGATGGCGCATGACGATATTATCGGGCATGCCGATATGGTCGAGCACCGATTTTTCGAACTGGTCGACGTCGAGCGGTTGCGGCACGCCCGGCAGGTGGTAGTCGAGATCGACAAGCGCGCTTGAGGTGTATTCGACCGTCTGGAAGCCCTGATTGAAAGTGCGTGCGGCGAGCAGCTTGGCCAGAAGGGCGGCAGGTATCGGCTCGCCGGTCTGGTGATGAAGGGCATGGCGCGACAGCACGTCGGGGTGCGACATCCAGTGCTCGTATAATTGCGAGGGCAGTTCGACGAAATCGCGGGCCACCGCGGTGCCGGCGAGGGAAGGGTAGGTCACATTCGACATCAGCCCGTGCAGCCCGTGACCGAATTCGTGAAAGAGCGTGCGCACATCGTCGAAGGAGAGCAGGGAAGGCTTGCCTTCCTCCGGCTTGGCAAAATTCATGACGTTGACGATGATGGGGCGCTCGTCGCGCGTGAGTTTCTGCTGGCTGCGGAAGGCGCTCATCCAGGCGCCGGAGCGTTTGCTCGGGCGGGCGAAGTAATCGCCGAGAAAAAGGCCAACAAAAGCCCCCTCTGTGTCACGTACCTCGAACACACGGACATCGGGGTGATATCCGTCAAGATCGCGGCGCTCGGTGAAGGTGAGAGCAAAGAGCCGGCTGGCTGTGTCGAACGCAGCCCTGATCATCGCCTCCAGGCTGAAATAAGGTTTGATCTCGGCCTCGTCGAAAGCATGGGCGCGGCGACGCTCCTTTTCTGCGTAATGGCGCCAGTCCCAGGCTTCAAGCGGGTGATTGCGCCCTTCATTGTCGATGATGGCCCGCAGCGCGTCGGCCTCGCGCCCGGCCTTGGCACGTGCCGGCTTCCACACGGTTTCCAGCAGATCGCGGACGGCAGCAGGTGTCTTTGCCATCGATTCGTCGAGCTTGAAGGCTGCGAAGCTGTCAAAGCCGAGAAGGCGGGCCCGCTCGCTGCGCAGGGCCACCATCTCGGCGATAAGGGCCCGGTTGTCGGTCGCGCCCCCGCTTTCGCCGCGCGCAATCCACGCCTTGAAGGCGGCTTCTCGCAGATCGCGGCGCTCGGAAAAGGTAAGAAAGGGTTCGATGATCGAGCGCGACAGGGTGACGGCATGTTTGCCGTCATGGCCCCGGTCGCTGGCAGCCCGCGTCATGGCGGCTTTGAGGAAATCGGGGCAGCCGGCGAGATCGTCCTCGCCGTCGAGGATCAGGGCGTAGGCGCTTTCATCGGCCAGGATGTTCTGGCTGAATTTGGTGCCAAGCTGCGATAATTGTTCGGCAATTTCCTTCAAGCGCTCGCGCGCCGGCGCTTCAAGCCCGCCGCCCGAGCGCGAGAACCAGCGAAAAGTGCAATCGAGAAGCCGGCGCTGTTCGGCTGTGAGATCGAGCGTGTCCCGCCTGTCGTAAAGCGCTTTGATGCGGGCAAAGAGACGGGCGTCGGTCATCAGCTCGGCATGGAAGCGGGCGAGCTTCGGCGCTACTTCGCGCTCGATGGCCTGTAGTTCAGGGGTGGCGTCGCTACCGGTGAGATTCCAGAAGACGCGGCCGACTTTCCCCATCAGCTCGCCAGCGGTTTCGAGCGCTTCGAGCGTATTGGCGACGCTTGGCGCTTCGGGATTGGTCGCGATCGCCTCGAAACGGGCCTTCTGCTCCGCCATCGCCTGCTCGAATGCCGGGCCGAAATGCTCCGGCTTGATCTCACCAAAAGGAGGCAGGCCGAACCGGGTCGTCCAAGGGGTGAGGAGCGGATTGTCGGTGGAGACGGTCATGAGCGGAACTTTCTTATCTGTGCTTCGATCCTATATCGCTTTGTAACGGTCAAGGAAAACGCTCCATGAAACGGCGGTCGATGCGGTCCTTCAGCCACCACACCCAGCCGCCTTCGGCGGATAATCCGTTACGGGCGCCGATGGCGCGTTTGTCGGCGGTCGACAGCAAGACCAGCGTATCGGTTTGCGGGCGATAGGGTTGCAAAGGCTCGCCCGCAACGAGCGCTTTGAGGTTATGGGCGAGGATCGGCGCCTGGCGGACGGCATAGACGCCGGCCTTGGGAAGGGGAGGCATAAAACTCGCCGTATCGCCGCTGGCAAACACCTTGTCATGGTTCGTCGATTGCAAAGTCGGGCGCACCTGCACGAAGCCGCGTTGGTCGAGCGGCAGCCCGCTGGCGGTGAAATCGAAGCCGGGCGCTGCGCCCGTCGCCCACACCACATGGCTCGCCGGGATGGCTCTGCCATCGGCAAGCGCCAGCCCGTCAGGGGTTCGCGCCGCGATGACGCTAGCGGCGATCAGCTCGACCCTGTGGCGTTCGAGGCTTGAGCGGGCATGGCGGCGCGCCCCTTCCGGCAGCGACATCAGAAGGTCGGGCTGGTCGGCGACCAGTTTGATCTTGGCGCTCTTTTGCCGAAAGCGCACCGCCAGGGCGGCGGCGAGTTCGACGCCGGCGGGTCCGGCCCCGATAACCGCCAGATCAAGCGGCGTCGCGGCTTTGCCAAGTTCGTACAGCTGATCGAGGAAAGGCGTCAGCGGCTTCGGCGCCAGATCGCCCGAAAGATCGCCCGCGATCTGGCGGCGGTCGGGAACGGAGCCAAGATCGATCGACAAGATGTCGTAGCTGAACAGGCCGCGGCTGGTCTCGACGCTTTTTGCCTGCGCATCGATCGACAGAATTTCAGCCTCGACAAAATGGGCGCCTGCTCGCTCCGCCAGACGGTCAAGCGCGATCAGGAGTTCCTCGCGGCGATAAAGCCCTGCCACCAGCCCCGGCAGCATGCCGGAATAGGGGCTGGTCGTTTCGCGGCTGATCAGGGTCAGGCGCGCCCCCTTGATCGGCGCGGAAGCGAAGGCAAGCAGCGCAAGGGCATGGGTGTGGCCGCCGCCGAGCAAGAGGATGTCCGTCATCGTCCGTCCTCTTTCCCGCTGGTTTGTTCGAGGGCTGAATTCCACAACGGGACATGCTGTTCGAAATAGCGCGCGGCTTTCAGCATGCGCACACCGTGCCAGCCGAACATTTCGCCGTCGACCAGCACGATCCTAGCGGTGGGTGCGAGGCGCTGCAGTTCGGGCAGATGTTTATCGGCAAAGGGGAAGGGCTCCGAGGCGGCAAAAAGAAAGTGCGGCGGGTTTGCGGCCAGTGCCTGCGCGTCGACTGCCGGGTAGCGATCGGTCTTAGGCGCGGCGTTTTCAAGGCCGAGATGAGCCATGACGTCGTTGATATAGGTGCCGGCGCCAGCCGCCATGAAGGGCTTGCGCCAGATGAGGTAGGCGGCGCGATAGCCATCGAGACGCGGCAAGGTGCGGAATGCCGAAGCGATGGCCTCTGCGAGCTCGTCGGCATCCTGTTCGCGTCCAAGCGCCGCGCCGATGAGACGAATGCCATTCAGTGCGCTTGCGACATCGACGGGATCGAGAATGAGGATGGGCAGATCATGCGACAGCGCGTCGATCTGCTGTTCGTCATTTTCCTCGCGCACCGACAGGATGAGATCGGGCTTCAGTGCCCGCAGCCGCTGTTCGTCAACCGTCTTGGTGCCGCCAATCGAGGGCAAGGTGTCGATCGCCTCTTTCGGATGGCGGCAATATGTCGTGCGCCCGACGACACGGTCGCCGGCGCCGAGCGCGAACAGCGTCTCGGTGGTCGACGGACAGAGCGAGACGATACGGCGCGGGGGGACGGCAAGCGTCAAGCGCCGCCCGAGCTGGTCGACGAGGGTTTGTACCATCGCTTAGTCGAGCGCGCCGATGGCGGCCTCGACCGCCTCCACCACCTCGTTCGTACGGATGAGATCGCGGGCCGCCGCGATGTCGGTATGAAACCAGCGGTCGCCAT
>DEZK01000037.1 GCA_002365175.1 Raskinella chloraquaticus (SeqCode) | reverse complement strand
GTGAGCGATTATCGGCAATCGGTCAGGCGATGGCTGCACCACTCGGTGGTTTAACCATCTGTTGCTCAACCCGTGTGTTTGACATGATGTGATGTGGCGACGCCTTTCGCGAGGAGCGGGACATGACCAAATCGATGGTGAGCGGGTGCATCGCAGCCGGTCTGATTTTGCTGATGGCCAACGCCAGTCTGGCGCAAACGGCGGTGAGCAATGATAAGGGCCTGCGCAACAGAATATCGGGACGAAAGTCGCGCGCATCAAGGCTCCTGACGCTGATAAGCGATCCCGCCTGGCGCTTGATGTCCGTAGTCCGACCTTTGTCATCGAGCCTGAATATGGCCGCTACGGCTATCTGGGCGATGGGGTGGATGCCGGCCGCGAAAGGGCAATCTACCACTCCCGCTAGCGCCAATTCTCATACTTGACTGATTGCGAGCCTGGCTGGACCATACAGCCATTGTTAACGCACGCTCCGTTTAATGTGATTTGATGGTCATCGCGCGCTCGCGCACTGTCTCCCGCAGTTTAGGAGGAATTTCTGCGATGCATTATTTTAAGCGCCCTTCCTGGCATATGAGCGAAGCAAGCGTAACTCCGGAAGCCTATGTCATGAACCGGCGGCTGGCGATGGGCCTGGGACTGGGCGCGGCGGCCAGTCTTGTTCCCCATGGCAGGGCCTTCGCCCAGCAGCAGGGCGAGCCGGGGGCGGAGTACTATCCGGCTGCAACCAGCCCGAACTATGCCAATGCGGGGCGGCCGGTGACAACGGAAACACAGGCCGTCAATTACAATAATTTCTACGAATTCGGCACCAGCAAAAACGTCGTTCGTGCCGCCCAGGCGTTGCGGACGAAGCCGTGGAAGATCAAGGTCGACGGTCTGGTTGAAAACGCGTTCGATATCGAGTTTGAGGATCTGCTGAAGAAGGTTCAGCTTGAAGAGCGCATCTACCGGCTGCGCTGCGTCGAGGCGTGGTCGATGACCATTCCGTGGACCGGCTTCACGCTGGCAAGTTTCGTCAAGCTCGCCAAGCCGCTGGGGTCAGCCAAATTCATTCGCTTCGAGACCTTCAAGGACACCAGCCAGGCACCTGGCCAGCGGCAGGCCTTTTATCCCTGGCCTTACGTTGAAGGGGTGACGATTGAGGAAGCGATGAACGATTTGCCGCTGCTGGTGACGGGTGCCTATGGCAAACCGCTGCCGCGCCAGATGGGGGCGCCGATCAGATTGGCGTTGCCGTGGAAATATGGCTTCAAATCGATCAAGTCGATCAACCGTATTACCTTCACCGATCAACGGCCCCGCACGTTCTGGGAGGAATCCGGCCCTAACGAATATGGTTTCTGGGCCAATGTGAACCCGCAAGTGTCGCATCCGCGCTGGAGCCAGGCTTCGGAGCGGGTCATCGGCCCTGATGAAGGGCGCCAGCCGACGGTTATTTACAATGGCTATGGCGAGCAGGTGGCTTCGCTCTATGCGGGGCTTACGAATGAAAGGCTTTTCATGTGAAAAGCGCCTGCATCCGCCATCGTTCCTGACCCTCCGAAAAACAAGAAGCCGGGCCTGATTGTCAGGTCCGGCTTTAAAGTTTCGGTGCTTGGGGCACTGTGGGAACAGACTGCGTTGGGGGCGCAGACGAAAAGCAGGGAGGTCGAGTTGCGCTATTCGTCATGGCAATATGGCGCGCCATGACCAATTCGAGAATGTGCGTAACGGCATGGCGGATATGCGCCAGCAACGCCATGCTCAATATTGCCAGCCCTGTGCCTTGGCGACCAGAAAGTCGCGGAAGACCTGGACGCGCGCCAGATTGCGCAACTCCTCGGCATAAACGAAATAGGTATCGAAGGCGGGCATCGTCGTGCCTGGCATGAGCGGTACCAGGTTGGTTTTGTCGTCAATCAGGTAATCGGGCAAAATCGCCAGACCCATGCCGCTTTCGGTCGCGTTTTTAAGCGCGGTGATGTTATTCACCGTCAGGATCGGCCGACGCAGATCACCATTTGTCCGCCCTGCCTGGAGCAGAAGATTAAGCGGGCGCAGATAGTTCATCAGGCTGCCACCATAGGACAGCAGACGATGATGATCGAGTTCGGCGATATCGGTGGGCGCGCCATGCTGGGCGATGTAGTCGCTTGAACCATAGACGTGGAAGTGAACAGTGAAGAGCTTTCGCTGGATGAGATCGGGCTGCGTCGGCTGGCGTAACCTGATGCCGACATCGGCCTCACGCATCGACAGGTCAAGTTCCTCATCGGTCAGCAACAGCGTGATGCTGATCTCAGGGTAACGCTCGCTGAAATCCTTGAGGCGGCTCGCGAGCCAGGCCACGCCCAAACCAATCGTCGTCGTGACGCGCAATTCGCCATTGGGCTTTTCGCGACTGTCGGAGAGCGATTGCTTGACGGTTTCAAGCTTGAGCAACACGTCGCGGGTGGCACCAAAGAGTGTCTCTCCGTGTTCGGTCAGGATAAGTCCACGGGCATGACGGTGGAACAGCGGGACGCGCAATTCGCCCTCCAGGGCCGAGACCTGGCGGCTGACGGCTGATTGCGACAGCCCCAGGGCTTCGCCGGCATGCGTAAAGCTGCCGGCGGCGGCGGCGGCATGAAAGACCCGCAGCTTGTCCCAATCCATAGCTGGCTTCCCTCTCGACCTAGACGTAACAGCGTAATGCGGGTTCGGGCGAAGAGACATGTCGATTCTTGATCGAATTCGATCAAGAATTCTGAATTTTGTTACGGCGGAACGGCGGAATTACTCCGCTGCGGCGGTCACGATCTGCCCATGAGCGAGATATTTTTCTGCCTCAAGGGCTGCCATGCAACCCATCCCGGCGGCAGTGACGGCTTGCCGGAAGATGTCATCGGTCACGTCGCCGGCCGCGAACACGCCTTCGCGCGAGGTCAGTGTCGAATTCGGCGCCGTCCATAAATAGCCGGAGGGCTTCATCTTGAGCTCACCGCTAAAGAGTTCCACCGATGGCGCGTGGCCGATGGCGATGAAGACGCCGTCAACGGGGCGCTCGGTGAGTGCGCCGGTGCGCGTATCGCGCAGGCGCATATGGGTAACGCCGCGCGGATTTTCACTGCCGAGCACTGCGTCCAGCGCACTGTTCCAGACGATCTCGACCTTGGGATGAGCGAGCAGGCGCTGCTGCAGAATCTTTTCCGCCTTGAAGCTGTCGCGACGGTGGATCACGGTTACTTTCGAGGCGAATTTGGTGAGAAACAGCGCTTCCTCGACCGCCGTATTGCCGCCACCAACGACCGCCACTTCCTTGTTGCGGTAAAAGAAGCCATCGCAGGTGGCGCAGGCCGAGACGCCATGCCCCTGAAAATGTTGTTCGCTTGGCAGGCCGAGCCATTTTGCCTGCGCACCGGTGGCGATGATGAGCGCGTCAGCCGTGTAGAGGGCGCCGCTATCGCCGGTCAACTGGAAGGGGCGGCGCGACAGATCGGCCTTGACGATAATGTCGGAGACCATGCGGGTGCCCATGTGCTCGGCCTGCGCCTTCATCTGGTCCATCAGCCATGGCCCCTGGATGGTTTCGGCAAAACCGGGATAATTTTCGACGTCGGTGGTGATCGTCAGCTGGCCGCCCGGTTGCAGGCCGGCGATCAGGACCGGTTCCAGCATGGCGCGGGCGGCGTAGATGGCCGCAGTATAGCCTGCCGGTCCCGAGCCGATGATGATGAGCTTGCTGTGCTGTGCGGTCATGGTGTGGTTCCGTGATGCAGGCATAAGGAGGCTGCCAGGTGTATGGCGTTAGCTTGGTGGACATGAGCGTCAAGCGACTATGTAATGTCGCCAAGGCTTATGGCACAAGCGATTCTTCGTTCGCCGACTCCTATGTCTTTGCCCCTGCAATGCATTATATTTACCGCATGATCGCTTCGGAAAAAACATGATTGCCCAACTCGATGCCATCGACTGGAAAATCCTGGCGCTGCTGCAGAGCGAGGGGCGGATGACGAATGTCGAACTGGCGCGCCGCGTCGGTATTTCGCCGCCGCCTTGTCTGCGCCGTGTCCGGGGGCTGGAAGAGGCCGGTCTGATTACGGGTTACAGAGCGCTTCTCGACATCAAGCGTTTGGGCTGCGAGGTTCTGGCGTTCGCCATGGTTGGTCTCCACAGTCAGGCGGACCACGATCTGAAGGCGTTCGAGGCCCAGGTTCAGGCGTGGTCGGTGGTGCGTGAATGTATCATGCTGTCAGGTGAGGCCGACTTCATTCTCAAATGCGTCGCCCATGATCTTTCAAGCTTTCAGAACTTCATCATCAACGACCTGACGCGTACGCCTAATGTAGCGCATGTCAAAACCATGCTGGCGATCCGCGTCACCAAGGATGAGGCGATGATGCCGATCAACGCTGCTGGTCGCTAGCCTCAGCGGCCGCCGCCCCTGCCGCACGGGACATACCACGGCGAGGCCGGTGATTGCCGGCACAGGATGCGTTCGATCTCGTCGGCGGAGGCGCCCTGGGGAATGGCGGGTCTTGGGAATGCGTCGCGATTGACCTGGCATCCGCCGAGCAAAACAATCAACAAAAATACGGAAAGGTGACGCAATCTGGCCTCCTGGATCTGGCGCATCCACGTCGTTCGACAGATGTTGAGAACACATATTGTCCTGATACCAAGTTAGGCCGAACGTAGATTTTTGTTGCCGCCGGCGCAGTACACAAGGACGTCATTTGGCGTCGTGATGACTGCGTACGCCGGAAGGCCTGATCGACCACCCAGATGACGACGCCCTGTCTGGCTTGCGCTCGTCATGCGCTCTCATCATGGGACTGAACTCCTCATGCGCAAACGCCGCGCCAGCCTTATTGCGTCCGATCATGCACTCTATTGTGGTGTCGAGGCATGTTCTTGCGATCGCCAGACATCCACTTGATCGGAAAATACCTTAGATGGCCGCCGAGTTGTATTGTGCTGCAGCGTTGATTTTACGGGGGAATTTTGTTTATGACATAAGATTTTAAGCTAAATATTGAGGGCGCGTTAACTCAGCAAATTGCAAGAATATATACACATTTGTACTAATGTACGGCATCGAACGATACCAGAATGGTAAAAGACATGCCCGTTTTCAATAAAAAGATATGCTTAAGTCACATTAATTCCCTCATTGATGATGAGGGTGGATCTTTTTCGATCATGGCCGCGTTGTCGATGATCATTCTGGTCGGCATTTCTGGAGCAGCACTTGATTTCGGGATGGCGCAGTTGGCGCGCCAAAAATTATACCAGGCGGCCAGCCTTGCATGTCAATATGCAAAGAAGACGTCTTTAGTGGCCGACACTGAAAGTGGCGGAGCGGCGGTCAGGTCGTTTTTCAACGCCAATCTTGCTTCACAAAATGTCACGACGGACCTCGTCAATGCAAACTTCACGGCCGTCAGCAATGGGCCGGCGCGGATGAGCGGGAGTTACGCTGTACCAACGACTTTCCTGGGTCTGTTCAATATCGCGTCTATTCAAGTGTCAGTTGATCAACAATGCTACCCAGTACCGCCGCAATTGTCGGCGGGTGCTGAAATTTTCAAGGAAACCTTTGAAACTCCCCCCCTCAGCACGGAAACTGTTTACAACAATAATCCGGGCTCAACTTTTTATTCGAGAAATTTCAATGGATGGAGAACTGTAGGGGACGGCGCGCCATACTTTTTTGGCCTGAAGATCAATGATGGATATAAGCAACCATCACCCGATGGCAGCCACGTTGGTGAATTGGTTGGATATTATAATCTTTCCATATCAAGGAAACTGTCGCTCGCTGCCGGCGTCTATGAATTGCGCTATCAATATACGGGAAATGCATACGCGGCGGTTGCGGCCTATGCCGGGTCAACGCGCTTCGGCAACGACGTATTCAATAATGATCCAGCGCCAATATGTGCGAATGCGGCGGCTGATGTCGCCTGGGCAACGTCTGATACCAGCAGGGTTGGGGTTTATTTCAGCGCCGACGAAGCTGATTTTTCTGCCAATTATCTCGAAGGTGCGATCCGCCCCACAAGCCCGTCCTGGCGGCCAGCGGACCTCATTGATGTGTGCATCTATTCCAAGGGGTGGATCGAGCGCTCGGTGATGATCACGGTCACAACGACCGGCGATTATTGGCTGACTTATGCGGGCCAAGGAAGTAATACTTATCTCGAAGGGGGGCAACTCGACAATATTCGCCTTTGTTATCAATATTGTAATGGAAGCCGGCTGACGGCGCCATTCGAGATCGCGGGGCAGGTGCTGTTGCGCGAGAATTTTTCGGCTTGGCGTTCGGCATTTGAAAACAGCCTTGCTGTCAATGATTGGGTTCCGGTTGGTGCCAATGCCTTTGAAATTTGGGATCGCGCGCCCTCACTTGCCACTCTTCCTGGCGGCGAGCAGCAAGTTCTCGAGCTCGATGAGTTTGCCAATCGCGCGTTGTCGCATAAAATACTTCTACCGCCGGGTACGTACCAGATTGCTTATAATTATCTGTCGCGGGTGAATTTTCCGAGCCTGGGGAGTGGTACGATTTACTGTGCCAACAAGGCAACTGACTATCCCGTCTCGACTTTGCCTCCTGGTACAGAGACGGGAAGTTTTTGGGGGCCTGGATATGCAATGCCCTATCCGAGTTTCACAGCTCCGCATGACACGAATGCGGTTAGCGTATGGCTTGACAGCGATGTTACGACGAGTGCCGGCAATCGCCCCTCGCAGATGATCGATTATTGCGCTTATTCATCAGGTTGGACAACACGGCGCATTACGGTGAAAGTCACCAAGGCGCGATTTTATTGGCTTACCTTCAAAGGGGAGGGAACATCCGATACGCAAGGAGCGCTGGTGGCAGATATCCGGATCTGTGCGATTCGCTGCGACAATGGTCTCAGCAATGATCCACCCTTGGCCATCGCGCCTTAATCGTGTGTCATCAGCCGGGAAAGACAGGATACGACAAATTGTGGCGTGATCGTCTGCAGGCATGGTGATGACTGGTCATTATTTGCGCGCCGGCATTGGCGGCTCAGGCATGGCAAATGGACGCAGGTATCGGCGCCAGCTGCGAGATTCAACACGCGCGCGCCGGCTGTTGCGGTGAGGTTCGGCGTAGTCGGGCCATAAAGAGTGAGGGTTGGCACGCCCAGCGCGCCGCCGAGATGAGCGAGCCCGGTGTCGCAGGCCACCATAGCTCGGGCGCTTGCGATGCGGCCGGCCAAGGCACCAAGGGCCATCGGTGGCAGGATTTCGCTGTCGGGTATGGCAGATACGATCCATTCCGCGCGCTGGCGCTCTGCCTCGCCATGGGCGGGGACGACCACGTGATGACCTTGCCCGGCGAGGAGAATTGCCAGCTCTCGCCATGATTCCAGCGCCCATAATTTGCTCGACCACGAGGTGGCGTGAACGAGGAAGACGTCACGGCTGGCGTTGGCTGCAGGCGACTCCTCCTTGCTGATGCCGAAGACTGGCGGGTTGATCGGCAATGGATAATCGAGCGCTGCTGCAAACAACATGCGGGTACGCTGGATGGCGTGCTGGTTGCGGGCTACATGATGGCGTCTGCCATAGGCCAACGTGGCCCATCCCTCACGGGCGCTTGACTGGTCATAACCGTGAGCCGGCCCGCGGGCCAGCAGCGCGATGGGCGCTGATTTCAGCAATCCCTGCGCGTCGATGATGATGTCATATGTGCTTTCGCGCAGCGCCTTGATGGCGGACAACCAGGCGCGCAGATTGCCCATCGTCGGCTGGCGCAGCGAGCGCATTGACAAGGGAATGACGCGCGCCACGCCAGGATGCAGCGCGGCGATCGGAGCGAAGGGCGGTTCGAGCACCCAGTCAAAAATCAGCCCGGGCAACGCCGCGACAGCATCGCTGATCGCGGGAAGGGTATGAACCACATCACCGAAAGAAGAAGTCTTGATCAGCAGCGCGCGCATGAGCTGCCCCTGGGCGCCGCGCTCGTCACCGGGTGCAGCCTCAGCGGAAATCGACCTTGAGGATCTCGTAACTGCGCGGTCCGCTGGGCGTTGTCACCTCAACGACATCGCCGACGCGCTTGCCGATGAGGGCGCGGGCAATCGGCGAGGTGATCGAAATACGGCCCTTCTTCACATCGGCTTCCAGTTCGCCGACGATCTGGTAGGTCCGCTTTTCCTCGCTGTCCTCGTCAAGAAGGCTGGCAGTGGCGCCGAATTTGACCGTATCGCCATTCAGCTTGCTCACATCAATCACTTCGGCGCGCGACAGGACATCCTCGAATTCGGCAATCTTTGCCTCATTCATGCCCTGTGCTTCCTTGGCGGCGTGATATTCGGCGTTTTCCGAAAGGTCGCCATGCGCGCGCGCTTCGGCGATCGCCTCGATGATACGCGGGCGCTCTTCCGAGGTCAGTCGACGCAGCTCGGTCTGGATTTGCGCGTAGCCGCCGGCAGTCATCGGGAATTTTTCCATCGTCTCCTCGCTACTTCATTCCGGTCTGAGGGCGCATCAAGGTCAGCGGAACCATTCCGCCCGTTCCTGTGCACGGTCTTACCGTCGTCGTATCTTGTTGCCGTTCGTCAGTGCGCCTCGCCCCTGCCCACATAGTCCTGCAATGGCCGCACTTCCAGTGTCCCGGATTTGAGAGCGGCAATACCCTGACCAGCGGCGACTGCTCCGGAAAGAGTTGTATAATAAGGAACCTTATGAAGAAGCGCGGCGCGACGCAATGACATGCTGTCAGAAATAGCCTGCGCTCCGTCGGTTGTGTTGAAAACGAGCGCAATTTCACCGTTTTTGATCATGTCAACGATATGCGGGCGGCCTTCCAGCACTTTGTTGACCTTTTTGACACGAATTCCGAGGCCGGCCAGATAGCGCTGGGTGCCCGAGGTGGCAACGACGGTAAAGCCGATGTCGCTCAGCACACGCACCGTGTCGACGATCCGCGGCTTGTCAGCATCGCGCATGGAGACAAAGACAGTGCCGGATGTTGGCACCTTCGTGCCACCGCCCAGCTGGCTCTTGGCGAACGCCACGGCGAAATCACGGTCAAGGCCCATCACTTCGCCGGTTGAACGCATTTCGGGGCCAAGAAGCGTGTCAACGCCGGGGAAGCGGGCAAAGGGAAAAACGGCTTCCTTGACCGCTACATGATCGAGCTTTTTCGTCTTCAGGCCAAACGACATCAAAGGCTCGCCCGCCATGATGCGCGCGGCGATCTTGGCCACCGGCACGCCGATGGTCTTGGCAACGAAAGGCACGGTGCGCGAGGCGCGGGGATTGACCTCGAGAATATAGATAACGCCATTCTTGATAGCGTATTGCGTGTTCATCAGGCCACCCACGCGTAACTCGAGCGCAAGGTCGCGGGTCTGGCGCTCGAGTTCGGCAATGGTTGCCGCGTCGAGCGAGTGAGGTGGCAGAGAACAGGCCGAATCGCCGGAATGAATGCCCGCTTCCTCGATATGTTCCATGATGCCGCAGACGAACACATCCTTGCCATCGGCCAGCGCATCAACATCAACCTCGATGGCATCCGAGAGATAACCATCAAAGAGGAGAGGATTCTTGCCAAGAACCGTGTTGATCTGGCCGGTCTTGTCGTTCGGGTAACGGGCGCGGATATCAGGCGGCACCATTTCCGGCAGCTGGTTCAGCAGGTAGCGATCAAACGATGTCTCGTCGCGGATAATCGCCATGCCGCGCCCGCCCAGGACGTAAGACGGGCGCACCACCAGCGGAAAGCCGAGCTCAGCCTTCACCAGGCGCGCCTGCTCGACCGAGTAGGCGATACCGTTCTTCGGCTGTTTGAGGCCGAGCTTGTCGATGAGGCGCTTGAAGCGGTCGCGATCCTCGGCAAGATCAATGGCATCGGGCGAGGTGCCGAGGATGGGTATTTTCGCCTTCTCGATGGCAGCGGCGAGCTTCAGCGGCGTCTGGCCGCCGAACTGGACAATGACGCCGTGAACCGTTCCTTTCGTCTGCTCACGCCACAGTATTTCCAGCACGTCCTCTGCGGTCAGCGGCTCGAAATAGAGGCGGTCCGAGGTGTCGTAATCCGTCGACACGGTCTCGGGATTGCAGTTGATCATGATGGTTTCATAGCCCGCCTCGCCCAGCGCAAAACAGGCATGGCAACAGCAATAATCAAACTCGATGCCCTGGCCGATACGGTTTGGACCACCACCGAGAATGACGACCTTCTTGCGCTCGCTTGGCCATGATTCATCGGCAGGAGCCGCGCCGAACGGCGTCTCGTAGGTCGAGTACATATAGGCGGTGGGGGAGGCGAATTCTGCCGCGCAGGTGTCGATACGCTTGAACACGGGGCGGACATCGAGCGCATGGCGCTCCGCCCTCATATCCTCCTCGCTCACGCCGGCCAGTTCGGCGAGCCTGGCGTCGGAAAAACCCAGCGCCTTGACGCGGCGCATGCCATGGGCGGTTTTCGGCAGACCATTGGCGCGAATGGATGCCTCGGCACTCAGAATGATCTGCAATTGCTCGATGAACCAGGGATCGATGGGGAAGGAGGCGTGGATATCCTGTGGCGAAAAGCCAAGCCGCAATGCCTGGGCCACTTTCAGCAGACGGTCAGGTGTCGGTGAGCCGAGAGCGGCGCGGATAGCGCTCTGGTCATCACCCTGGCCAAGCCCTGGAATATCGATTTCATTCAAGCCGGTAAGGCCGATTTCCAACCCTCTCAGCGCCTTCTGCAGGCTCTCAGCGAAGGTGCGGCCGATTGCCATCACCTCACCCACCGATTTCATCGAGGTGGTAAGAAGGGGTTCGGCGCCGGGGAATTTCTCGAAATTGAAGCGCGGGATCTTGGTGACGACATAGTCGATCGTCGGCTCGAAGGAGGCAGGCGTGGCGCCGCCCGTGATGTCGTTGTCGATCTCGTCGAGCGTATAGCCAATGGCGAGCTTGGCGGCGACCTTGGCGATGGGAAAGCCGGTGGCTTTTGATGCAAGGGCGGAGGAGCGCGAGACGCGCGGGTTCATCTCGATCACCACCATGCGCCCATCGGCTGGATTGATGGCGAACTGGACGTTGGAGCCGCCGGTCTCGACGCCAATCTCGCGCAACACGGCGATGGAGGCATCGCGCATGCGCTGGTATTCCTTGTCGGTCAGCGTCAGGGCGGGCGCCACGGTAATCGAATCGCCGGTATGAACCCCCATCGGATCGATATTCTCGATCGAGCAGATGATGATGCAGTTGTCCTTCTTGTCGCGCACCACCTCCATCTCGTATTCTTTCCAGCCGAGGACGGATTGCTCGATCAGCACTTCGGTGGTGGGGGAGGCGTCCAGACCGCGCTCGACGATATCCATGAACTCGTCGCGGTTATAGGCAATGCCACCGCCAAGGCCACCCAGCGTGAAGGACGGGCGGATGATGGTCGGCAGGCCGATGTCTTCCAGCGCCTCCAGCGCTTCGGCGACGCCTTTGGAAATGTAGCGGCGTTTGCGTTCAGGTTCATCACTCTGCCAGCTGCGCAGGAAGTCCGCCTTGACGGTTTCGCGATTAGTGACGGGCAGCGCCTCGATGCGAACAAGCTCGGCGCGGTAGCGTTCCTTGTCAGCCGATTTCAGATCAGATGCGTTGGCGAGCCGCGAGCGCGGCGTTTCAAGGCCGATGCCGGCCATGCAGTCGCGGAAACGCTCGCGATCCTCCGCCTTGTCGATGGCTTCGGCCGTGGCGCCGATCATCTCGACATTGAAACGCTCCAGCACGCCCATGCGCTTCAGGGAGAGCGCGGTGTTCAGCGCCGTCTGCCCGCCCATGGTGGGCAGGATGGCGTCGGGGCGCTCCTTTTCGATGATCCTGGCGACGATCTCCGGCGTGATGGGCTCGATATAGGTCGCATCCGCCAGATCGGGATCCGTCATGATGGTGGCCGGATTGGAATTGACCAGAATGATGCGATAGCCCTCGGCGCGCAGCGCCTTCACGGCTTGCGTGCCGGAATAGTCGAATTCGCAGGCCTGACCGATGATGATCGGTCCGGCGCCGATGATGAGAATCGAACTGATGTCTGTGCGCTTTGGCACGGGAAACCTTCTTCGTATGGGCCGGGGAGAGCGGACGTGACGTCTGCGGGGCGGGGCGTCGTTTAGCGCACTGTGCGGGGAAAGGCCACACCTACGCGCCGGATGACAGCCGATTGTCTCGGGACGGTCGGGAGCTGCGCAGAAAAATGTCAGTAATGTCAGATACGTACTAATAAGTAGGTCGTTATAAGTAACGCGCTGTAAATGTTTATGTCGCAAGTTTATCTAATTATATGACGGAGGTATAATTATGCGTGTTTCCCTAGCGGATTTTCGTTTGCGCACCCAGATTTTTGCGGTTGGAGCGATTGCGGCAGTCGGTTTCTTGGCGATTTTAGGCCTCGCATTGTGGAATTCATCGACCCAGGCGGTGAACGATCATATGACGCGCCTGGGCTCGCAGATCGCCCTTGAATCGGCCCGCGCCGGACAGGATTTCCTGCAGTTGCGTCGTCAAGAAAAAGATTTCCTGCTGCGCCTCGACGAAAAATACCTGAAGCTGCACAATCTCTCGGAAAAGGCGGCGCGCGAGCGCATGGAGGCGGTCAAGGCCATGGCCGTGCAGATCAATGATGCGCGCCTGATTGAGGCGCTCAAGACCATTGACGCCCCGCTGGATGACTACAGCCGAAATTTCAAACGACTTGTGGAGCTGAGGCTGGCACTCGGGGTCAATGGCGCCAGCGGCCTCGAGCGGGAAATGGCACGCGCCGCCAGCGAGCTTGAAAAGAAATTCCTGTCCTTCGACAATCAGACATTTGCGCTTGATGTGCAGAGATTGCGGCGCGTCGAGAAGGATTACATTCTCTATCGCAGCGAAGCGGATGCCAAGCTGCTGGGCGAGGTCAGCGACAGGCTGATTGCCGCCATTGGCGCGGAAGATCTGCCGCTTGCCGATAAATTTGGCTTCAAGGGTCTTGTCGAGGCTTATGTGCGGGCATTTGGCAACTGGACCAAGCTCGCAGGGGATTTTTCCCAGACGCAGAAAGACACATCTGCTTCCTATGCCAAGCTTGAACCCTTCATTCAGGCGGCAACCGACCGGGCTGATGCGCTTGCGGTTGAAATTGAACGTCGCAGCCAGGCGCTGTCGGCGATGAATTTCAATCAGATGCTTGCCGTCATTATGGCGGCGTTCGTGCTGTGCACGACATTGTCGTTTGTGGTGTGGCGCTATCTCACCGGTTCGCTGGCGCTGATCGAACGCGCAACGACGCGTCTGGCCACGGGGGAATTGACGCAGCCGATTGACGCGGTGGCGTCGAAAAACGAGATCGGCAGCCTTCTGGCGGCTCTGGCGATCCTGCGTGACAACCTCATATCGGGTGAATCGGCGCGGGCGGCCCAATCCGCCAGCCAGGAGGCAAATCTGCGCCGGGCGAGCGAGATCGAACAATTGATCGGCGGTTTTGAGCGCGATGTCGGCGAGGTTGTGCGTTCCGTCAGTGGTACATCGCGTGATATCAATGCCACAGCAGGCGCCCTGTCGCAATCGGCGGAGGAAGCAACGAAACAATCGGGGACGGTTGCTGCGGCAGCCGATGAAGCCACGATCAATGTGCAGACGGTTGCCGCGGCGGCCGAGGAGCTCGCGTCCTCGATTACTGAAATCGGCCGGAGACTGAACGAGACAAGCGAGATTTCGAACCGCGCTGTCGGCGAGGCGGCGGAAGCGTCACGGACGGTGAACTCACTGTCAACGGCAGGCGAGCGGATCAACGAGATCGTCGGCCTCATCCAGACGATTGCCGCGCAGACCAATCTGCTGGCGCTCAATGCGACGATCGAGGCGGCGCGCGCGGGCGAGGCTGGGCGCGGCTTTGCGGTGGTCGCGGCGGAAGTGAAGACGCTGGCGCAGAATACGTCACAAGCCACCGCGCAGATCGGTGGTCTCGTCAACGAAATCCAGACAACGACCTCGGCTGCGGTTACGGCCATCGCCAATATCAGCGGGACGATCGATACGATGAACGGCGTGGCGATGGCGATTGCATCGGCGGTTGAGGAACAGGCTGCGACCACACAGGAAATCGCGGCGCGGGTCTCCCATGTGGCTGATGGCACGAACGAGGTTGCTGCCAATATTGGCGGGGTTCTCGATTCAGCTCGCCACACTTCTGACGCGGCCGGCCAGCTCAGCAACAATTCCGGCAGCCTCGCCATGCGTGCGCAGGATCTGTCGCAGACGGTGGCGCGCTTTCTGTCGGGAGTTCGCGCGGCGTAGAGCAAACTGCGTTCATGGTGTTGTCTTGTGTAAACGCAATTTGCTCCGCCTTCACGCGACCTGCTGGGTGCGGGCGCCGCGCTGCGATCCAGGCTCTGCCACGTCGAAGCCGCCGCTTTCATATTCGTTGAGCTTGTTGCGCAGCGTGCGGATCGAGATGCCGAGAATGTTGGCGGCGTGCGTTCGGTTGCCGAGGCAGTGATCGAGCGTGTCAAGGATGAGATCGCGCTCAACCTCCGAGACGGTGCGACCGACGAGCGCGCGGGTGACGGCTTCGGCCGTCATCGCCGCTTCGCCTGCCGGACCGCGCGGCGCCATCCCGGCGCCAGCCATGGCAGTGCCTTCCGGCGTCAGGATCGCGTCGACGCCAATCTCCGGGCCCATCGCCAGCAGCACGGCGCGGTGCATGGTGTTTTCTAGCTCGCGCACATTGCCCGGCCAGGCTGCAGCAAGCAGCGCGCCCTTTGCTTCCTTGGACAGGGGGCGCGGGGGCAGGCCGTTCTGGCTGGCGAATTTCTTGATAAAATGTTCGGCGAGCGCCATGATGTCGCTTGGCCGCTGGCGCAGCGCCGGCAGTTTGAGATTGACGACATTGAGGCGATAGAGAAGGTCCTCGCGGAACGTTCCTTTCTTCACTTCATCGGTCAGATTGCGGTTGGACGTGGCGAGGATGCGGATGTTGACCGGCACCGGCTTGGAGCCGCCAACGCGGTCGATCACGCGCTCCTGAATGGCGCGCAGCAGCTTGGCCTGCAGACGCACATCCATTTCCGAGATTTCATCAAGCAGCAGCGTGCCGCCATCAGCTTCCTCGAACTTGCCGATGCGCCGCGCCACGGCGCCGGTGAAGGCGCCCTTCTCATGGCCGAACAATTCGCTTTCAAGCAGCGCTTCAGGCATGGCGGCGCAGTTGATGGCGATGAACGGCTTGTCCTTGCGATTTGATTTCTTGTGCAGGAAGCGGGCGATCACTTCCTTGCCGCTGCCGCTTTCGCCGGTGATCAGAACGGAGGCTTCGGAGGCTGCCACCTGCTCGGCAAGCCTGAGCACACGCAGCATCGTCTCGTCGGTCACGACGACGTCGAGCGTATCGCGGGTGACGGCGGCGATGATGGCCGCGATCATCTCGGGATCGGGCGGCAGAGGGATGTATTCCTTGGCGCCGGCCTCGATTGCAGCGACCGCCGCCGCCGCATCATTCGACACGCCGCAGGCGACCACCGGCACGTTGATCATCTCGCTTGCCAGGGCCGTGATCAGGTCAGCGATGCGCAACGCGACATCGACCATGATGAGGTCAGCGCCACGGCCGGCGCGCAGATATTTCAGCGCCGTCTCGATGGTGTCTGCCTGCGTCACCTGAGCGCCGCGCTCATGGACGATACGCGTTGCAGCAGAGAGCTGTCCCCGCAGCGTTCCAACAATCATGAGGCGCATATTGATCTCCTTCTTGCCTGAGGCAGCGGCAGCTTAATCTTTGTCTGATTTGATGATTTCGGTCATGGTCACGCCCAGCTTGTTCTCCACCAGAACCACTTCGCCGCGCGCCACCAGGCGGTTGTTGACATAGATGTCGATGGCTTCACCGACCTTGCGATCGAGTTCGAGGACCGAGCCAACGCCCAGTTTCAGCAATTGCCCGACATCCATACGGGTGCGGCCGAGAATGGCCGATACCTTCACCGGCACGTCGAAAACCGCTTCAAGCTCGCTCGCCGTTCGTTGCGCGGTCTCGCCCGGCCCGGCCGGCATGGCGGCAGGTGGAAGGCCGTCAGCTGCCATGGCGTTGAGTTCGGGTAGCGGAAGATCGGTATGTTGATCCATGTGCGTTATTCCCCGTTTGGCATGTTGCGGGCGGCGATGAAGCGGGTGACGATGTCATCAACCGCTGCCGAGATCGCTGCGCTGTCGCGAACGATCCCGCCATCAGCCCAGTCGATCCGGCAGTCGCCGGTCAGGACGTCCGGCTCGCCCAGGACGATGAGGCGTCCTTCATAGCCGCGCTCCCAGGCCACCATCTTGAGGCGCTCCTGCACCCGCTCGACGAGGTCGGGCGCAACGCGCAAAACGAGATGGGGGGCGCTGCGCACATGGCTTAACGCCTCACGGGCGACACGTTCGATTTCACCGAGCGGTTCAGCTTCGATGAGGCCGCGTGCGAGGCGGCGCGCAACCTCGATGGCAAGACCGGCGGCTTCCTGCTCGATCATGCGCTGGGTGGCGTCGAGCGTTCCCAGGATGTGCATGGCCGAGCCGACGCATTGCTCGATTGCAGCGGCAAAGCGCGCCAGTTCGCGGGCGCTGGCGCTCTGCTCGCCAGCCGCAACGCCGGCAGCGTAGCCACGCGCTTCGGCGGCCGCCAGCTCAGCGGCGCGCTCAGTGGCCTCGCGTTCGGCACTGGGCGAGGGGCGGCGGCGTTCGCCTGTGGCAAACTCATTACCGAACAGAAATTTGGCTGGCTGTGCGTTCACTTATTTGTCCTCAATACACGAGTTCGTCGTCGGAACGCGATTTGGCGATGACGATCTCGCCGCGCGCGGCAAGATCCTTGGCAACAGAAACGAGCATCGACTGCGCCTCATCCACATCGGTCAGCCTGACCGGGCCCATGGCGCCCATGTCATCGCGCAAATTCTGGGCGGCGCGCTGTGACATGTTCATGAAGAAAAAGTCGCGGATTGTATCGGTCGACCCTTTGAGGGCGATCGCCAGCTTGTCCTTGTCGACATTGCGCAGCATGGTCTGGACGCTGCCGGCATCAAGCTTGATGAGGTCGTCAAACGTGAACATCAGCGACTTGATTTTTTCAGCGCTGTCACGCTGCGTTTCTTCCAGTGCGGTCACGAAACGTGTCTCTGTCTGGCGGTCGAAGCAGTTGAAGATCTCAGCCATCTGCTCATGCGAATCGCGGCGCGAAGTATGTGCGAGATTGGCCATGAATTCGGACCGCAGCGTCATCTCGACCCGCTCGAGAATTTCCTTCTGGACCGCCTCCATGCGCAGCATGCGCATGACGACGTCGAAGGCGAATTCGTCAGGCAGAACCGAGAGAAGGCGGGCGGAATGCTCTGGCCTGATCTTAGACAGAATGACCGCAACGGTCTGCGGGTATTCGTTCTTCAGATAGTTGGCGAGCACTTCTTCCTGAACGTTGGAGAGCTTCTCCCAGATATTGCGTCCCGCCGGACCACGGATTTCTTCCATGATGGCGTTGACTTTGTCCTGCGGGAGAATGCCGGCCAGCATGCGCTCGGTGACATCGTAATTGCCGGTGAGAGAGCCGGATGAGCTGATCAGCGTCACGAACTCGACGAAGGTGCTCTCCAGCATCGAGGGCTCGACCGGCCCGAGTTTCGACATGGCCACCGAGATATCCCGGATCTCATCTTCGGAAAATTCCTGAAGAATGATCTTTGCCTTTTCCTGCCCGAGCGCCAGCAACAGCAACGCCGCCCGCTCCATGCCCTTCATGGTCGGCTTTGAATTGAGGCTGTTCATTGGGGCGGGCATGGAGGTTCAAACTCTTTTGCGGTTTCAGGCGGCAGCCGATTCATACATCCAGTTGCGGATGATCTGCGCGGCTTCCCTCGGGTTCTGGTTGACGATGTCGCCTATGCGCTCAACAGCCTGGGCGTGCATTTCCGAAGTGACGCTGGCGACTTCGATGGCGCGGGCGGTTGCACTTTCGGGCAGGACGATCTGGGCGGATTCGCTGACCCTGACGGAGCTCTTGGCGCCGTTATCGATCATAGCCTGCCCCGATGCCCCCTCGCCGCCTGCCCCGTGGCTCATCATCATGTGGTCGCCACTTGCTGCTTCCATGCTGGCTGCTTCCAGCATTTTTCCTGCAGCTTCGCGTCCGCTCAGCGCCGTTTTCAGCATCGGGCGGACGATGAGCAGCAGGATGAGGATGCCCAAAAGGAAGGTGAGGCCGATCTCCACGAGGTTGACAATCTCCTGACGGGTATAGCTCAGGAAATTCGCCGTAAAGTCCTTCGCTTCGGCCGCCGGCAGCGTCGGCCCCTCGGCAAAGCGCAGATTGACAACTTCGATCTTGTCGCCCCGCCCCTCGTTGAAACCGATGGCTGAGCGCACGATTGCCGCGATGCGCTCCAGCTCTTCAGCGGGGCGGGGCTGATAGGTGACGGCGTCGCCTTGACGCTCGTACACACCATCAACCACCACGGCGACCGAAATGCGCTTCAGCCGCCCGGCCTCAGTGACTTCTTGTCTCTGCGTTCGTGAAATTTCGAAATTGGTGATTTCCTCGCTTTTTTCACCGTTTTCGCGTTGCGCGTCAGCCGCGTTGGCATTGGCAGCCGGTGGCGCACCGCGGCCAGGCGCGCCGGGCAGTTCATTACCGACGGTGACCTGATTGTTGCCCTGCTGCGACGCTGATTTTTCGTTGCGTGTCTGCGTCGAGCGCACCACTTTCTGCTCGGGATCGAAGAGGTCCTGCGTCTGGGTGATGCGGTTATACTCGAGTTCAGCGGCAACCTGGACACGAACCCGTTTGGGGCCGACGATCTTGCCAAGAATATCCTCGATCTCGCCGCGCAAGCGGGTTTCCTGCGCCAGGCGCCGCTCGTCGAGGCCGCTCGCGGCAGCCGCCGCATCATCGCCCTTGGCGCTTGCCAGCAATTGGCCGTTTTCATCGATGATGGCGATATTCTGCGGCTTCAGCCCCGGCACGGCGGAGGCAACAAGATGCTGGATGGCGCGCACTTTCGATTGTTCAAGGGCACCACGGACGTTCAGCACAATCGAGGCGGTCGGGTCCTGGCGGTCGCGGGCAAACAGTGCCCGCTCGGGGACAACCAGATGAATGCGGGCGCCCTGGACACGATCAAGCGAGCGGATGGAGCGGGCGATTTCGCCTTCGAGTGCGCGCAACTGGTTGATGTTCTGGAGAAAGGCTGTTGTACCGAGGCTTTCACCCTTGTCGAAAATTTCATAGCCAACGCCGCCCCCCTTGGGCAGGCCCTGTTCGGCGAGGCGCATGCGGATGCGTGGCAGTTCCAGCTTGGGCACAAGGAGTGTCGCGCCTTCATTGCGCGCTTCGTACTTCACTTGCAGCCGTTCGAGCTCGCGGGCGATCTGCGCTGATTCCTGCAGACTGACATCGGCAATGAGGACGGTGTAGTCGGGTGTTTGCCAGCGCAGGATCAGGAATGCGAAAAAGCCGATGAGGATGACGGCAACCCCGCCCATGGCGGCGAGACGCGCGGCGCCCATGGCTCTGACGAAATCGGTAATGGCGTTCACGTTGTAACCCCGGCCTCTGGCACGAAACGTCATTTTTCGCGCTAGGCAAGTTTTGCCGGGTACATGGTAAAGGGACGGTTAATAACCGGGACGATGACGCGAAAAGACCATCCGGATAATCGTGTGACGTTCCGGTCCCCTCGATGGAGCGAGGCGGCAAGGATCATGCGCAAGGCAAAAAAGCGCCGATGGCTGTCCATCGACGCTCTCTGATCAGATCAGCCAAAAGCAGCTAGTGGCGGTACTGCTGAATGCGGGTCGTGCGCAGCCCCTGAAGGCCGTGGCGGTCGATCGAGGCCTGCCAGGAAAGGAATTCGTCCACTGTCAGCGTATAGCGCTTGCACGCTTCTTCCAGTGACAAGAGACCACCGCGCACTGCAGCCACGACTTCCGCCTTGCGGCGGATGACCCAGCGGCGCGTATGGCCTGGCGGCAGATCAGCCAGCGTCAGCGGGCTGCCGTCCGGCCCGATGACATATTTTACCCTCGGTCTCAAGTTATCGGTCATCTTACTCTCACACTCGTGTGACCATAAACACCAGCGCAGAATAAAGGCCGCGAGTTAAATAATTCCCACATAACTCCTTAAAAAACCTGCAATTTTGAGCGATTTATAACCCAAGTCTTAAATTGCGGACATTCCGTCTGACCCGAACTGATACGCTTCAGCCGCGATCAGCCGCCCGGCGTACTGACGGAGGTGACATCAGACAATTTGACCTTGGCGCCGTTGACGGTGAGGATCGCCTCGCCGTTTGAGAGGTCAACCGCAGTCACCCGGCCGCTCGATCGTGTGGAGACGGTTTGCTGCGTGCCGTCGGAGGAGCGGGCGGTGATGGCGATCTGGTAACTGCCATTGGCCTGCGCCACACCGGTATCATCACGACCGTTCCATTGATAATTGGTGCTGCCCGCCTGCAGGGGCAGTTGGTCGGTACGCACGATCTGGCCGGTGGCATTGGTGATGGTGATGGTGGCGTTGACATTGCTGGTGGCATTCAGCGTCCAATTCGCCTGACCATTACTCAATTGCGCACTATCGCCGTTTGCCACGACGTTATTGCCAAGAAAGCCCAGAGCCGAGGTGAGCGAGCCGCCGGACTGATTGTTCACGAGCCTTTGCAGGAGATCATTGGTTCTCAGCTGCTGTTCGACGCCGGTGTATTGCGTGATCTGCTGCGTGAACTGTTCGGTGTTGAGCGGATCGAGCGGGTTCTGGTTTCGCAGCTGCGTCGTCAGCAGCGTCAGAAAGGTGTCGAAATTGGCGTTCAGCCTCGTCTGCGCGTTGCTGGCGGCAGCAGGATTTGTCGCGGCGTTCGCTTGTGCGGTTGCCTGATTTCGCAGGGCCAGCGACAGGCCGGTCTGGCCGGAAGAGGTATTGGTTGGTGAAACGGCCACGGGGATGTCTCCTTACAGACGAACGTCGATGCCCTGCCGCGACGGAGCGACATAGGCGGCTTGAACGGCGGCAGCTGAATCGGCGGTGCCGCTGATCCCGTCGATGGCAAGAATGCCGCGACGGGTGCGGCGACCATCGCCGCCTTGCTGGCGATAGGGCTGGTTCTGGTCCTGAAGAGAAAATTGCAGAGAGCCGGAATCGGCCTTGAGGCCCGATTGGTTAAGCAGGCGCTCCAGATTGGGCGCATCGCGGCGGAGTTGATCGAGCGTCGATGCGTGCTCGACCACAAGATGGGTATTCACCTGGCCGCTGTCGTCAATGTCGATGCGCACATCGATGCGGCCGAGTTCGGGAGGGTCGAGGCGGACGGCGATTTCCTTGACGCCCGCCCGTGCGGTCGTGGCGATCTCGACACCCAGTCGGTCAAGCGGGACGTTGTCACGAATGATTTGTGTTGTCTCAGCCGGGGCCAGGCTTGGCGTGGCATTGGGCTGAAGGGTCGAAGCCGCGCCCTGGACAATCGGCGTCGTTGTTGGCTGCGTCGCGCCCGATGATGTCTGTGTGTCGGATAATGCGAGGGCCGGGGCGGCGATCTGTGCGTCTGGTTTAGGCTCCACGGGTGTGGCCGCTTGATTTCCCGGCGCAACAGCCGCTGGCGATCGCCCTGCTTCGCCATTGGGCAGGCCAAGCGAGGGCAGCAATTGCGGCGTGGGCAGATTGCCGAGGATTTTGTCGGAAGAGGCGGCTGGTTTTTTCTCTGATGCTGGCTTGGCCGCGTCGGCGTCAGTTTCAGGGATAATGACAGCGACGTCCTCGGGTTTCGTGATACCTGAAAGCAGCACGGTGGCCGACAGCGCGGCGGTTGCCTTTGCCGTGTTTTGATCGACAGCACCTGCGGTGCCGCCGCCTCCGCTTTGTACCGGCTGGTCTGGCGTCGCTGTAGCCTGAGTGGCGAGGGCCGTAGCAGCCGCCGCTGCCGCCTGGCTCGTCACTGTGCTGTCGGCGGCAACCGGCGCGTCAGGCGCGGGCGCGATATCGCCCGGCACGGCCGTATCGAGGAGCGCCGTTTGATCTGCGCCAAGTGCCGCACCAGCGTTTGCGGCGTCAATTTCTGGCGTTGGCGCATCGCTGGGTACAGCCTCTGCCGTGGCATCGGCGCTGTCCGTCGTTGCCGCAACGTCTTGATCGCCGGAGGGTTTTGCGGTCTGGCTTTTTGCGTCCTCGCTGCGCTCCGCGGTGTTGTCTGAGGTGGCGCGCGGTGGCGGCGCCGAGCGATCGTCAATGGCGCGCTGTGCGGTGTCGGCCGGGTTGCTGCCCGATGTGGCGGCGCGTGGATCGACCTTCACTTTGTCGCGGGTACGCAACGGCTCGTCGTTATCGATGTTGCCTGTGCGATCCTGTGGCGCCAGAGTGCCAGGACGGGCTTGAATGCGAGGCAAGGCCGATTGCACCAAACTCGTTTCGAAGCTTTCGGATGCTTTCACCGGGCGGGAGGCCGAAGGCCTGCCGGCGCCACGTGTGCCCGTATTCGAGGGTGTAAGCTGCAGGGGATCGAATGTCGCCATGGTCGATATCTCGCTCGTGAAGTCGCCCGCAGATGGATTGCGGCGCGGTTCTCGCCGGCAGGCCATCACTTTGATTATTGTTCGGTTTGCAACATCCGTGCCGCCCGCTCAGATAAAAATAATTTATAATTATCAAATAGATGATCTGATGTAACGGGTTGTGACGACGGCTTGGGGACTGTATAAATTGCCTATCGGCATATTCTGCCCGGTTGCGGCAAGTTGCACTCCATGCCTCCAGGCTGTACGCCTTCGGCGATGATACCTGTCATAACAAGGGCCATTGCTGCGAGAGATCGCTGTTTGCCTGCCTGATTGATCTATCCTGTTACTCCGATGCAGCTGCTGACCCCATGATGAATTCGCTTGATCTTCCCAAAAAGCCCAGCGCCACACGCGTTGTCGTGGCGATGTCGGGCGGGGTTGATTCAAGTGTTGCTGCGGCGATGCTGAAGAGCGAGGGATACGACGTCGTCGGCGTCACCATGCAGCTCTACGATCATGGCGCGGCCACCCATCGCAAGGGCGCCTGTTGCGCCGGGCAGGACATTGTTGATGCGCGCCGCGTCGCCGAGCGGCTGAATATCCCCCATTACGTTCTTGATTACGAATCCCGCTTCCGTGACACGGTGATTGCTGATTTTGCCGATGCCTATGTGGCGGGAGAAACACCTGTCCCCTGCATCTCGTGCAATCAACGGGTCAAATTCCAGGATTTGCTCTCAACCTCGCGCGATCTCGAGGCTGATGTGCTGGTCACGGGCCATTATATCGCCTCAGCCGCGCTTGATGGACGTCGCGCACTCTACCGGCCGCTCGATACGGCACGCGACCAGAGCTACTTCCTCTTTGCAACCACGCAGGCGCAGCTGGAGCGGCTGCGCTTTCCGCTCGGCGGGCTGACCAAGAGCCAGACCCGCGAGATTGCGCGCGCGCATAATCTGGTGGTGGCGGAGAAGCCGGACAGCCAGGATATCTGCTTCGTGCCGTCAGGCCATTATGCCGAAGTGATCGAGCGGCTGCGTCCGGGCGCGGCTGAACCCGGTGATATCGTCCATGTCGATGGCCGCATGCTCGGCCACCATCGCGGCATCATTCACTATACCATCGGTCAGCGGCGCGGTCTGGGCGTTGCCGCTGGCGAACCGCTTTATGTGGTGCGGATAGATGCCGCCGAGCGACGCGTGATCGTCGGGCCGCGGGAGGAGCTGGCGAGGCGGCGGATCGTTCTGCGCGATGTCAACTGGATCGGTGATGGCACGCTGGCTGATATCGGCAGCGATGGCATTGAGGTTTTTGTCCGCGTGCGCTCGACACGCCCGCCCCGCCCGGCGCAATTCATGATCGACAAGGGCGAGGCCGTCGTCATGCTGGCAACCAGCGAAGAGGGTGTATCACCGGGTCAGGCCTGCGTGCTCTACGATGCGGAGGCGGGTCAGGCGCGGGTGCTGGGCGGCGGCTTTATTGCCGCGACGCCGGACGCCTTGCAAGGCTGGCGTCAGGCCGGTGCCATGGGTATACCAGCGTCAGCATAACCACAGGACATCATTTTGGCAGTTCATTACGATCTTGACGGGCAGAAGCGCGCCTATGCGCGCTGGGCCGGTTTTTACGACAAGGTCTATCTGCGACTACTGTCGGACGCGCAGCGTCAACTGGCGCAAAAGGCGGCATCGGCCGGACCGCAAATCCTTGAGATCGGTGTCGGGACCGGGCTTGTCCTTCGTTATTACCCGCAGACTGCCAGCGTCATCGGCGTTGATCTGTCGGAGGCCATGCTGGCGCGTGCGCATGACAAGATCGTGCAGGACGGTCTGGCGCAGGTTGGCGGGGTGGCTGCCATGGATGCCTGCCGGCTCGGTTTTGCCGATGGAAAATTCGACGCCGTTACCTTTCCCTTCGTCATCACCCTCGTACCTGATCCTGAGGGCGCGCTTGACGAGGCGATGCGGGTCCTGAGGCCTGGCGGGCTTATCGTCATTGCCTCCAAGCTTGGCGATGACCGCGGGATCATCCCCACCATCGAGGAATGGGTTGCTCCGCTCGCCAAGTTGGTCGGCTGGTCGTCGGCCTTTCGTCTGTCACGCATTGCCCGCTGGGCTGAGCGACGTGGTGACGTCGTGCTTGCAGAAGTGCAACCGGCCTTTCCAGCCGGCTTTTTCCGGCTGGCCATCCTGCGCAAATCGGCTGACTGAGAAGCGCCTCAGATTCCCATACCGTAGAAAAATTCGCCAGTAGCGGCCGCAGCCGGCGGCGCGGTCTTGCGACGGCGATTGGCAACCATGCGCTCATGCAGATGGGTGATGGTGCGAGATCCCGTTGAGGTGAAGAGGAAAGGCAGCAGGCCGTGGAGCAGGCAGGCGATGCCGGCTGTAATCATGCGGGTGCCGAAATAGGTCGCCTGACCCATGTGCTCGACATAGCTCTCGCCGACGCTTTCGGGATGGTCGGTGAAAGAAATCCGGATCATCGGGTGCCCTCCATGTGTGATGCCTCGTGTGGCGCGTTCATCATGACCATTATGCCGCAAGGCGTGCGCAAATTGTTTGTGAATTTGATACGCGGATTGCGAAAGATTAGAATCATTTTGCGAGTTAAGAAAATTTCTGCAAAAATAATGCATGGATGACATTGATCTTAGAATTCTCAACTGCCTTCAGAGCGATGCCTCTTTATCGGTCGAGATGATCGCCGAGAAGGTGGGGCTGACGCCGTCGCCGTGCTGGCGGCGCATCCAGCGGCTCGAGGACAAGGGCATTATCGCGGCGCGGGTGGCGTTGCTTGATCCGCGCCATCTCAATGTCGGCGTAACGGTATTCGTATCAGTGCGCACCAATCAGCACAGCCTTGACTGGGCGCGCCGCTTTCTGGCGGCCGTGCGCGATATTCCCGAAGTCGTCGAATTTTACCGGATGAGTGGCGAGACGGATTATCTTCTGCGTGTCGTTGTTCCTGATATCGCGGCCTATGACGCGGTCTATCAGCGCCTCATCGCGTCAATCGAGCTGTCGGACGTGACCTCGAACTTCGCCATGGAACGCCTCAAATATACGACGGCGCTGCCATTGCGCTATGCGGTGCGGAAGGGGGCGTGACGGGTCGAGGCGAGGGCCCGGCGGGAGGCTTGCCGCGATTGCCACAGGCAGCGAATAATGCCACACGCGGGGTGAATGAACATTGGCCAGAAGCGTCTGGATTGCCTAGTCCATGAGCATAACGACCTTCAGTGGCGAGGCAGACAAGCGCAAGCCGGCGGTGGCTGTTCTGGTGCCATGTTACAACGAAGCTCTCACCATCGCCGAGGTGATTTCCCGCTTTCGCGACGCGCTGCCCGATGCCGCGATCTATGTCTACGACAACAATTCGAGCGATGACACGGCCGCAATCGCCCGTCAGGCGGGCGCCATCGTGCGCACCGAGCGGCGCCAGGGCAAAGGCAGCGTCGTGCGCCGCATGTTCAGCGATATCGAGGCGGATGTCTACGTGATGGTGGATGGTGATGCGACCTATGACGCCAGCGCCGCGCCGCGTCTTGTCGATGAGCTGCTCGCCGGGCCAAACGACATGGTCAATGTGGCGCGCGCGGCGGAGCAGGCGGGCGCTTATCGTTCCGGCCATGCCTGGGGCAACCGCATGCTGACAGCGCTCGTCCAGTATATTTTTGGCAATGCAACGAGCGATATGCTGTCAGGCTACAAGGCTTTTTCGCGGCGCTATGTGAAATCATTTCCTTCCGGGTCACGCGGCTTTGAAATCGAGACGGAACTCGTTGTTCATGCGCTTGAACTCAATATGCCGATTTCCGAACTTGTTGCGCCTTACAAGGAGCGGCCGGTTGGATCGCAGAGCAAGCTTCGCACCTATCGCGACGGGCTACGCATTCTCTTTCTCATCGGCTATCTGGTGAAGGAGGAACGCCCCATGGTGTTTTTCTCGTTTGTGGCGGCAGTACTCGCAGCGTTGGCGCTGGTGCTCGGAACAAGTGTCACGCTGGAATATCTGGCCACCGGGCTTGTGCCGCGCCTGCCCACAGCCGTTTTGGCTGTCGGCCTCATGCTGTCATCGCTGCTGGCAGTTTCCTGCGGATTTATTCTTGATACCGTCACACGCGGCCGGCGCGAGGCAAAGCTTCTGGCCTATCTGCGCTACCCGGCGGCGCGATGACCTGGCGCATCATAGCTGGCACCCGCCCGCAATGAGTGGCGGCAGGCTGCCCGTATTCAGCCGTTTCAGGCGTTTTCTCGGGGTGGGCGCCATTGGCTTTGTGGTTGATGCCCTGGTGTTTTTCGCCTCCTTGAACGGGCTTGGCCTGCCTCCACTGGCGGGGCGTATCGTCGCTTCGGCGATTGCCATTATCGCGACCTGGTTTCTCAACCGGCGCTACACATTTGGTGACCGGCCAGCGCGGCATCAGCTGGTGGCATTCCTGCGCTATGGCGCTGCGAGCCTGTCAGGAGCGGCCGCCAATCTGGCGGTTCTTGCCGTTTTTTCGGCACATGATGAAGCCTATGGGCATGTGCCGTCCTATCTGGCCGGGACAGCCGCCGGACTCGTCGTGAACTTTCTGCTCTATGACCGGGTGGTGTTCGCCAAAGGGCGCAAGCCGTCCTGAAGGCACAGCATGTGTCACAAAGCTGTCGTCGTTCCGTGGCTCTTTGCGCCATCACCTCGACTTGATGCGATTCCTACGCTGCTCCTTTCAAATCTGCACAGCCTTGCTATGACAGGCAGCTGAGATGACGTGGTGTCGATTGACCGCGTTTGGCCAGCGCGTCGCCGGCATGTCCTCATGCTTGCGTTGAGGTGATATCTCCGGACAACATGATGGTGGGACAATGCGTATTGCGATGGTGGGATCGGGCTATGTCGGTCTGGTATCGGGAGCGTGCTTCGCCGATTTCGGCCATCAGGTTGTCTGCGTCGATAATGACGCGGACAAGATCGCCGCGCTGGTTCAAGGCAACGTGCCGATCTTCGAGCCTGGCCTTGATGCCTTGCTGCAGATCAATTTGCGCGCCGGCCGGCTGACCTTCACTACCTCGCTTGCCGACGCGGCGCGCGAGGCCGACGCCATCTTTATCGCCGTTGGCACGCCGACCAGGCGCGGCGATGGCCATGCCGATCTCAGCTATGTCTACATGGCGGCTGAAGAGATCGCTGATGTTGCCCGCGACGGGACGGTGATCGTCACCAAATCGACAGTGCCGGTAGGGACGGGTGATGAGGTTGAGCGCATCCTCAAAGCACGACGCCCTGAGGCGCATCTGCCGGTCGTCTCCAATCCGGAATTCCTGCGCGAGGGCGCGGCGATCGAGGATTTCAAGCGGCCTGACCGCATCGTTGTCGGCACCGACGATGACGACGCGCGCCGGGTGATGAGCGAAATCTACCGCCCGCTTTATCTCAATCAGGCGCCGCTGCTTTTTGTCAGCCGGCGAACCTCCGAGCTCATCAAATATGCGGCCAATGCGTTTCTGGCGATGAAAATCACCTTCATCAATGAAATCGCCGATTTGTGCGAAAGATTGCAGGCGGACGTGCAGGACGTGGCGCGGGGCATCGGCTTGGACAATCGCATTGGTGGCAAGTTCCTGCATGCCGGGCCGGGCTATGGCGGCTCGTGTTTTCCCAAGGATACGCTGGCGCTGGTCAAGACGGCCGAGGATGTCGGCAGCCCGATGCGCATCATCGAGACGGTGATTGATGTCAACGACAAGCGTAAGCATCGCATGGCGCAAAAAATTATCACGGCATGTGGCGGCTCGGTTGCCGGCAAGCGCATCGCTGTTCTAGGCCTTGCCTACAAGCCCAATACGGATGATATGCGCGATGCCCCATCCCTCACCATCATTCCGGCGCTGATCGCGGCTGGCGCGACCATCATTGCTCATGATCCGGAGAGCATGGAATCGGCACGGCCTTTGCTGACGGGCGTCAGGATGATGGATGACCCTTACGCGGTGATCGACGGCGCCGATGCGCTTGTCATCATCACCGAGTGGAATGCCTATCGGGCGCTTGATCTGAAGCGCGTGCGCGAGACGTTGGCAAAGCCCGTTGTGGTTGATCTGCGCAATATCTACCGGCCGGCGGAAATGGCGGCGCTGGGATTTTCCTACCACGCCGTCGGGCGTGGCTGACGGTGGGAAGCGATTGAGCGATGGATGTGACAACGTCAAAAATGGTAGCGGAGGAGGGACTTGAACCCCCGACCCCAGGATTATGATTCCCGTGCTCTAACCAGCTGAGCTACTCCGCCCCGCACGATGGCGGACGCGCCAACCATCGCGGAAGGGCGGATATAGGAGGGGGGCTTCCGGCCTGTCAAGGGAAGGGCACTGATTGAGGTGAATTCCGGTAGCGGTCAATAACGGCTGCCGGAATTAAGGTCACACGGCCGGCAGGCGGCTTTTGCCGGCCATCATCGTTTACGCCATCGCTTTCATCGGCATGTCGCCTTCTGCATAGGGCAGTTCGGGGCGCATGAGGAAGGTCGAGACGGCGCCAACCGCCAGCAGCCCCATCGACATGATAAACGGCAGTTCCCAATTGCCGGTCCAGTCGATGACGTAGCCCGCCACGACGGGCGAAACGATCGCTGCGATTGCCGAGCCGGTGTTCATCAGGCCTGCGGCGGTGCCGGAGTATTTCGGCGCGATATCCATCGGTATTGACCAGATCGGGCCGATGATCAGCTCGGCGAAGAAGAAGCCGGAGGCAAGGCAAATCGCAACCGTGGTGATGTCGTGATAGTACAGGATCGGCAGCAGCGACAGGAAGGCGCCGACGAAGCCGAGCAGGATGATCGACAAGCGGGCGAGGCGGATATTGCCGGTGCGATGCAGGATCTTGTCCGACAAGACGCCACCCAGCGTGTCGCCGACCACACCGGCGAGGAATACGCCAGCTGCAAAAATCGCCGATTGCTTGATGTCGATCTTGTAGTTGTTGAGGAAGAAGAGCGGCAACCAGTTGAGGTAAAGCCACAACGTCCAGCCATAGCAGAAATAGGTGAGCGTCACGGGCCACATTCGCTTGAAGAGCGGGCCAAGTGGTGCCGACGGGCGCGGTCCAGGCCGCCTGGCTGGCAGGATTGCCAGTTCTTCCGGTGTGATGGCGGGATGGTCCTTGGGCTCGTCGCGGAAATACCAAACCCAGGCGATGACCCAGATGAAGCTCACCAGGCCGAGAATGACGAAGGAGCCGCGCCAGGTGAATGCCTCGGTCAGGGCGGCGACAATCGGCGGGGTGATGGCATTGCCGAGGCGGGCGAAGGAATGGGTGATGCCTTGGGCAAATCCACGCTGGCCCGGCGCCGTCCAGTATTGCATGGCGCGCGTTGCGGTCGGGAAGGTCGCCCCTTCGCCGATACCAAGGAGAAAGCGCACCAGGAACAGGCTGAGGAAGCCGCCGGCAAGGCCGGTGAGGACAGTTGCGGTTGCCCAGATAATGCCGCACCAGAAGAGCGTGCGGCGTGGTCCGAAGCGGTCGCCCATCCAGCCACCGAAGATCTGGAACAGGGCGTAGGGGTAGGCAAAGGCGGAAAAGATCCAGCCGAGCTCAATGTTTGAAAAGCCGAATTCCGTCTTGATAGCGCTTGCTGCAGTGCCGATGTTGACGCGGTCAACATAGGTGATGAAATACATCACGCACAGCAGTCCCAAGACGACGTGCGTCGCCTTGAACGGGCTCTTCATGAGCGTACCCTTCAGTTTCCGTCCCTGCCTTGCAGCAAAGAAGGCCCCCGGTTGATCCCGGGGGCGATTATTGTTCAGGCCGCTGCTTGCGAGGCTTGTGGCGCGCTAGAGAGGTAAGCCATGGCTGCGGCGACCCCTCCGGCCTTGTGCGGCACACCGGCGAGTTTAAGTGTCATTTCCACGCCGGCAAGCGTGCCGAGAATGGTGAGATCATTCGTGTCGCCCAGATGGCCGATGCGGAAGACCTTGCCGGCGAGCTTGGAGAGGCCGGTGCCCAATGACAGGTCGAAGCGATCAAGGGCAATCGTGCGGAAGCGGTCGGCGTCATGGCCATCAGGGAGAATCACGGCCGTCAGGACAGGCGAATAAAGACGCTCGTCGCGGCAGAGGATTTCCAGACCCCAGGCGCGGACCGCGCGACGGGTTGCCTCTGCGTGACGTTCATGGCGCGCAAACACCCGGTCAAGTCCCTCTTCGTGCAGCATGTCGATGGCCTCCACCAGACCATAGAGCAGATTGGTCGATGGCGTATAGGGGAAGAAGCCGGTGCTGTTGGGCTTCATCATCTCGTCCCAGGCCCAGTAGGATTTGGGCAGGTTGGATGTTTTCGTCGCGTTCATCGCCTTCTGGCTGATGGCGTTGAACGACAGGCCCGGCGGCAGCATCAAACCCTTCTGCGAGCAGGCAATGGTGACGTCAGCCCCCCATTCGTCATGACGGAAATCGACCGAGGCAAGCGACGAGATGGTATCAACCAGCAACAGCGCCGGGTGCCCTGCGGCATCGATGGCCTTGCGCACTTCGTCGATGCGCGACGTGACGCCCGTCGACGTTTCGTTATGGACAACGCAGACCGCCTTGATCTTGTGGTCCTTGTCCTGCTTCAGCCGGGCTTCGATCGGGCCGGCATCAGCGCCGCCGCGCCAGTCGGTCGGCAGGAATTCGGGAACGAGGCCGAGCCTCAGCGCCATGTTCTTCCACAAAGTAGCAAAATGGCCCGTCTCGACCATCAGGACCGTATCGCCGGATGACAAGGTGTTGACCAGCGCTGCTTCCCACGCTCCGGTGCCGGATGCGGGAAATATAACGACAGGGCCGGCGGTTTTGAAAATGGACTTCATACCCTCCAGTACGCGCTTGCCCAGAACCTGGAAATCAGGACCGCGATGATCAATGACCTGGCGCGACAGGGCGGCCAGCACGCGCTCGGGCACAGGCGAGGGGCCAGGGATCTGAAGGAAATGACGACCGGCATTTCGTGGGCTATTCTGGTTCACGTTTGTCTCCCCTTGAAAAAGTTGGGCCTTGATTAATTGGGCCTTGATTAACTCGGCTTACGGTGCAATGAATAATGAATTCAAAATTATGTCAAGTGACGTTTTGAACGTCGCGAAGGAAATATGAGGGAGAACATGGGCATCGTTCATCGTCCAGGCTTGGAACGTCGTTTGAAGGCGCAGATCGACGGAGAAGTTCATTTCGACAGCTTCAGTCGCGGTCGTTACGCGACAGACGCCTCCTCCTACCAGATGATGCCCATGGGCGTTGTCATCCCGCGCACCGGTGAAGCAGCGGTCGCAGCGCTTGCCATCGCCCGCGAGGAGGGGGTGGCGGTTACCGCGCGCGGTGGCGGCACCTCGCAGGCCGGGCAGACAGTCAACGAGACGCTGGTCATCGATTGCTCGCGGAATCTGACGAAGCTTGTTTCCCTCGACAAGACGGCGCAGACATGTGTGGTGGAGCCTGGTATTGTTCTTGATGAGCTTAACCGCCAGCTCAAGCCCCACGGCCTGTGGTTTCCAGTCGATGTGTCAACCGCTTCGCGTGCCACGATCGGCGGCATGGTGGGCAATAATTCCTGCGGCGGGCGCTCGCTGCGCTATGGCACGACGCGTGACAATGTCATCGGCCTCGATGCGGTTCTGGCCGACGGCAATGCGATGCATTTTGGTGCCGTTCGGGCCGATCTGTCCGATGTGAACGACCTCAGCCGCCGCGCGCTTTTCAGCGATCTGCTGGCGCTCGGCGCACGTGAAGCCGAGGAAGTGGCGGCCCGTTTCCCGGCCGTGCAGCGCCGCGTTGGCGGTTACAATCTCGACGCGCTGGTTCCCAATGGCGACACACATAACATGGCGCATGTGCTGGTGGGCTCGGAGGGTACGCTTGGCTTCACCACCAGGGCAGAGCTCAAATTATGGCCGCTTCTGGGTAAGCGCGGACTTGGCGTCTGCCATTTCGGCTCGTTCCATGCTGCCATGGAATCAGCCCAGCATCTGGTGAAGCTGAAGCCGATTGCCGTTGAACTTGTCGACCGGACGATGCTGGAGCTGGCAGCTGAGATTGCCGTGTTCCGCCCGACCCTTGATGCCTTTCTCAAAGGCAAGCCCGACGCGTTGCTGCTCGTGGAATTCGCGGAGAGCGACGAGGAAAACCGTGTCCGCCTCAAGCAGCTTGGCGAGATGATGGGCGATCTCGGCTTTTCATGGGGCGGCGAGGGCGCGCGCTGGGGCGGGGTTGTCGAGGTCTATGACCCGCTGCTGCAGGCTGGCATCACGGAAGTGCGCACGTCGGGGCTCAACATCATGATGTCGATGAAGGAGGCGCGAAAGCCCGTATCCTTCATCGAGGATTGCGCGGTGCCGCTTGAACATCTGGGCGAATATACCGCGCGCCTCACCGCACTCTTCGAGCGTAACGGCACGCGCGGCACATGGTACGCGCACGCATCCGTTGGCTGTCTCCATGTGCGCCCGGTGCTGAACCTCAAGCTCGACCAGGATGTCGCCACCATGCGGGCGATCGCGGAGGAAGCCTTCGATCTCGTCAAGCAGTTCAAGGGCTCGCATTCGGGCGAACATGGCGACGGGATCGTGCGCTCGGAGTTCCACGAGAAGATGTTTGGCGAACGGCTGGTCGGCGCTTTTGGCGAGATCAAGAAGCGCTTTGATCCGACCGATCTGCTGAACCCCGGCAAGATCGTCCAAGCGCCCAAATTCGATGATCGCAAGGTGCTGCGCTTCAACGATCACTATCACCCGGCCGTCCAGCAACCGGTGCTCGACTGGTCAAGTTTTCCCGGGGCGGCGGCCGGCCTGCAGGGTGCGGTCGAGATGTGCAACAACAATGGCGCCTGCCGCAAGCTTTCGGGCGGCGCCATGTGCCCGTCCTACCGGGCGACGCTGGATGAAAAACATGTGACGCGCGGGCGCGCCAATGTGTTGCGTCTGGCGCTCTCCGGCCAGCTTGGTGCTGACGCCTTCGCCAGTGACGATATGGCTGAGGCCATGAGCCTGTGCGTGTCGTGCAAGGCGTGCCGGCGCGAATGCCCGACGGGGGTTGATATGGCGCGCTTCAAGATCGAGGTGCAGGCAGCGCGACGCCAGAAAAAAGGCCTGAGCCTGCGCGATCGTCTGATTGCCTATCTGCCGCGTTACGCTCCCTATGCGGCGAAGCTGCCCTTCCTGTTCAATCTGCGTGACCGTGTGCCGGGTATGGCGCGGTTGAGCGAGAGCCTGCTTGGTCTCAGCGCCGAGCGTACGCTGCCAGCATGGCGGGCGGATATCTTCGCGCCGGATGCGGATGCGGTGGGGCCGGCCGACGGGCGCGAAGTGGTGTTCTTTGCTGATACGTTCAACCGCTATCAGGAAAGCGAGAATGCGCAGGCGGCGCTGAAAGTTCTGGTGGCAGCCGGTTACCGTGTTCATCTGCCAAAAGCGGCAAGTGGTGGTCCCCGACCGCTCTGTTGCGGGCGCACTTTCATCGCCACCGGGCTGGTTGACGAGGCGCGCAGCGAGATGGAACGTTCGCTCGCGGTCCTCGCTCCGTTTGCCGAGCGCGGTGTGCCGATCATCGGGCTCGAGCCAAGCTGCCTTTATGGTTTCCGCGACGAGGTGCCGGCGCTGCTGCCGACGCCGGCGGCAAAGGCAGTCGCCGCGCAGGCGATGCTGCTTGAGGAATTCCTGGCACGCGAAGCTCAGGCGGGGAATCTAAAGCTCCCGCTCAAGGCCATGAAAAAGAAAGCGTTTCTCCATGGACACTGCCACCAGAAATCGTTTGCCGGGATGGGTGCGGTGGAGCGTGTGCTTCGCCTTGTACCTGAACTTGATGTCGCGGTGATTGAATCAAGCTGCTGCGGCATGGCGGGTGCCTTCGGCTATCAGGCGGAAACCTACGAGGTGTCGAAAGCCATGGGCGAATTGTCGTTGCTGCCGGCGGTGCGGGCTGCTGACAGCGAGGCGATCATCGTGGCTGACGGCACCTCATGCCGCCATCAGATCAAGGATGGCACCGGGCGCCAGGCGATCCATGTGGCGCGGCTGCTCGCCGACAGCCTGGAGCGGGCCTGATAGAACGTAAAAGGGGCGCATCAAGCGCCCCTTTTCGGTTGTGCTGGCGGTCGCTGCTTACTTCAGCAGACCGGCGGCGCGCGCCCATTTATATTTGGCAGCGAGCACCTCGACCGGCTTTTCGGTGGTGTAGGGGTAGGCAACGATGCCGTGATCATAGAGATACTGGCTGGCTTCCTCGACCTCGACGTCACCGGCAAGAGAGGCGACGATCGGCTTGTGGATGCCCTTCTTGCGCATCTCGTCGACCACTTCGACCATGCATTTGGCAAAGACCATCGGCGGGGTGACGATGGTGTGCCAGTAGCCCAGGATAAGGGCGTGGATGCGCTCATCCGACAGGCCGAGGCGCACCGTGTTCTGGTAGGTTGACGGCGGCTCGCCACCGGTGATGTCGACCGGGTTGCCGGCAGCGCCAAAGGGCGGGATGAATTTGCGGAAGGCGGTATCGAGATCCTTCGGCATCTTCATCAGGCTGAGGCCGTTATCGGCGCAGGCATCCGACAGCAGAACACCCGAGCCGCCAGCACCCGTGATGATGACGACATTCTCGCCCTTGGGCGTCGGCAGAACCGGGATGCCGCGGGCAAATTCCAGAAGATTGTTCAAGCTGCGGGCGCGGATGACACCCGACTGCTTCAGCACGTCTTCATAGATCTTGTCATTGCCGGCAAGCGCGCCGGTGTGGCTGGCGGCAGCGCGCGCACCAAGCGAGGTGCGACCGGCTTTCAGCATGACAATCGGCTTCTTCTTGGAGACCCGGCTGGCAACCTCGGCAAATGAGCGACCATCCTTGAGGTCCTCGCAATGCATGGCGATGACCTGGGTGTTATCGTCATCTTCAAAGAAGGTGAGGAGATCATCCTCGTCGATGTCGGATTTGTTGCCCAGTCCGACAATGGCTGACACGCCCATCTTGGCCGAGCGGGAGAAGCCGATGATCGCCATGCCGATGCCGCCCGATTGCGAGGACAGGGCGGCCTTGCCCTTCACGTCATAAGGCGTGCAGAAGGTCGCCGACAAATTCTTGGGCAGATAGTAGAAGCCGTAAATGTTCGGCCCCATCAGGCGCATATCGTATTTGCGGGCGATTTTGATGATCTCGTCCTGCGCTGCGACGTTGCCGGTTTCAGCAAAGCCCGACGGGATGAGAATGGCCCCCTGGATCTTCTTTTCTCCGCACTCGATAAGAGCGGCTGGAACCAGCGGGTGAGGAATGGCGAAGACAGCAATATCGACATTGCCCGGAACGTCCTTGACCGAAGCATAGGCCTTGAGGCCCATGATTTCCGACTGCTTGGGATGGATGGGATAGATCTTGCCCTTGTAGCCGCCATTGATGAGGTTCTTCATCACCGAATTGCCGATCTTGCCGGCTTCGTTTGACGCGCCAATCACGGCAACCGCGTCGGGCTTCATGATGCGGTTCATCTGGCGGACAATGTCGGCCTGCTTCGGGCTGTAGCGCTTCACGGGTACCGTGAAATCGACAACCACGCGGACGTCAGCGGCAATCGCTCCCTTCTCGCTCGCGAAGACCGGGTTCAGATCCATTTCCGAAATCTCGGGGAAATCCGAAATGAGTTTCGACACCTTGGAGATCATGTCAGCGATGGCGCCGCGATCGACGCCCTTGGCGCCGCGCACACCCTTGAGGATTTCAGCAGCCTGGATGCCCTCGATCATCGATTTGGCTTCTGCCTTCGAGGTCGGCGCGAGGCGGAAGGTGATGTCCTTGAGCACTTCAACGAGAACACCGCCGAGGCCGAAGGCCACCAGCTTGCCGAAGCTCGGGTCTGTCACCGCGCCGATCAGCACTTCCTGGCCGCCGCCGATCATCTGCTGGATCTGGACGCCGTCGATCTTGGCTTTCTTGTTGTATTTCTTGGCATTGACGAGAATTTTGGCGTAGCCGGCCTTGACCTCTTCCGCGCTCTTGACGCCGACCATCACACCGCCGGCTTCCGTCTTGTGCAGAATATCCGGCGAGACGATCTTGAGGACGACCGGGAAGCCGATTTTCTTTGCAAGCTTGGCGGCCTCGTCAGCCGATGTGGCGACGCCTTCTTGCGGGACATTGATGCCGTAGGCATCGCAGATGATCTTGCCCTCGGGCGCGGTAAGTGAATCGCGCTTCTCCGCCTTCACCTTGTTGAGGATAGCGCGGACAGCATTCTTATCAACGGCCATTGAGTAATTCCTTGTCTTTGGTCATTTGGATCAGCGGATTCGATGTTTCGGGATCAGGCGGTCAGTATCCGAAGAATTCTTCCAGCGGGCCTTTGGGCAGGGGGACCAGGAACCAGATCTCGAACATGGCAAAGAGCCCAAGCGCGACGCCGGTGCCGACGGCGAGGCCCATGAAAATATTGTATTTTCCAAAGTGCCACATGAAGAGCGCGATATAAAGCGCCGAGGCGACATATATGCCGATGTACTCGATCGTGCCGACATAGATGATGAGCGGGATGAGCACGAGAATGACGCTGTTGAAACCCTCGCGGGTGACAAAGGTCTTGCCTGCGCCGACACGTTTGACCACGCCCTGAAACAGCACGATCAAACTCGCAAGCGCCATGATCACGCCGATGTAGAAAGGAAAATAGCCAGCCGCCGGGCCCTCGGACTCCTTCCAGCCGACACCCAGTTTCAAGCTGTCAAAGATGACGATGGAAGAGGCCAGCAGAAAGAATAACGCTGTCGCAATCTCCATCGCGCGGTTTGAGACCAGCGGGGTTTCGTCGGTTTGTTGTTCGGTGGACATGGCAGGCTCCGGAGGTAACATGGCGCAGACGGGGGGTGGCGCGAGGCCACCCCAACCAGAGTCGGTTATTTGCCGGTTGCGAGGAAGCCAGCTTCCTTCATCAGGTCGTAGTGGGTCTTCTCGGCGGTTGTGAGCCAGGTCTTGAAGGCGTCACCGCTCAGCATGGTCTGATTGAAAGCCCCCTGTTCCATGAATTCTTTCCAGTCCGGCGTTTCGGTGACCTTCTTGAACAGGTCGACGTAATACGCTGTCTGTGCCGGCGTGATGCCGGGCGCAGCGAAAATGCCGCGCAGCATCTGGTATTCGACATCCATGCCTGACTCCTTGCAGGTCGGGATATCGCTCCACGCCATGGTTGCCGTCACCTTGCCCGTATAGGTGCTGCGCTTGGCGTCGAAGATGCAGAGCGGGCGCAGGGCATTGGCGCGCCATTGTGACACCGCTTCAATCGGATTGTTGACCGTCGAATCGATATGCTTGCCGACAAGCTGTACCGCGACCTCGCCGCCGCCCTTGTAGGGGATGTAGGTCATCTTCTTGGGTGCCGCGAGCCGCTCGATGGCCACCGTGATGATCTGGTCTTCCTGCTTGGAGCCGGTACCACCCATCTTCATTTGCCTGTCTTCGCCATTTTTTACGGCGGCGATGTACTCAGCGGGTGTTTTGATCACGCTCTCGGCGTTCACCCAGAGGATGAACTGGTCGAGGGCCAGCATCGAGACGGGCGTGATTTCCTTCCAGTTGAAAGGGATATTGGTGCCGAGCGGTGTGGTGAACAAGTTCGACAGAGTGATGACCAGCTTGTGAGGGTCGCGGTTCGAAACCTTGATATCGAGGAAGGCTTCGGCGCCGGCGCCACCCGATTTGTTCACCACCACCATCGGCTGCTTCATCAGCTTGTGCTTGGTGATGACGCCCTGAATGAAGCGCGCCATCTGGTCGGCGCCGCCGCCCGTGCCGGCGGGAATGAGGAATTCAACCGGCTTGGCCGGCTCCCACCCCTGCGCCATGGCTGTGTCGGGCTGGAAGGCCGCCGTCGCAAGGAACATTGCAGCACCGCATGCGAGCGTTCGGCCTGTCATGCGTGACGTTATTCTCGATGGTCCGAAATTCAATGTGATCGTGGTCATGCTCACTCCCGTTTTTTTGGTTCTGCAAACATTATACCGGTTTCTATCCTGATCGCTTTTGCCTCAGTCTGGCAATATCTTCCTGCCTCGTAGCGTCAGGCCGATACCGATCCGCCCTGGCGGCGCAGCAGCCCCCGCAGCCAGCTGATGGCCGGCCACAGCAGCATGAGGACGCCGAGGGTCATGATGGTCGTGACCAGCGGATTGGCCCAGAAGATCGACAGGCTGCCCTGCGAGGCCAGCATGGCCTGGCGGAAGGAAGATTCGGCCGTATCACCCAGGACAAGCGCCAGAACCAGCGGTGCCAAGGGATATTTGAGCTTGCCGAAGACATAGCCCATCACGCCGAAGACGATCATCAGCCAGACGTCGAATATGGCGTTGTTGACCGTGTAGGCACCAACCGCACAGATCACCATGATCACGGGCGCGACGATGCTGAAGGGTACACGCAGGATTGCTGCAAAGGCAGGGACGCAGGTCAGCACGACAATCAAGCCGACGAGATTTCCCAGATACATCGAGGCAATCAGCCCCCAAACGAAATCGGGCTTTTCGACAAACAGCAGAGGGCCGGGTTGCAGGCCCCAGATCAACAGTCCACCGAGCAGGACGGCGGCGGTCGGCGAGCCGGGAATACCGAGCGTCAGCATCGGCAGCAGGGCGGCGGTGCCGGCGGCATGGGCCGCCGTTTCAGGTGCCACGATGCCTTCCGGATTGCCCTTGCCGAAGGTCTTGGGTTCCTTCGCGAAGCGGCGCGCAAGGCCGTAGCTCATGAAGGAGGCGGGAGTTGCGCCGCCGGGTGTGATGCCCATCCAGACGCCGATGAGGCAGCTGCGCAGCGATGTGGCCCAGTATTTCGGCAGTTGTTTCCATGTGCGCAGCACGGCATCAAGCCTGAGCTTTGCGTGCGCCCCCTTGAATTCCAGGCCTTCCTCCATGCTGGACAGCATTTCGCCAATCCCGAACAGCCCGATGACGGCAACCAGAAAGCCAAAACCTTTGAGCAGGGTGATGAAATCAAAGGTCATGCGCAACTGGCCGGTGATCGTGTCAAGGCCGACCGCTGCCAGCGCGAAGCCGAGGCACATCGCCATGATGGTCTTGAAGGGTGAGCCGGCACCCATGCCGATGAAGCTTGCGAAGGTGAGGAACTGCACGGCAAAAAACTCGGCAGGGCCGAACTTCAGCGCGAATTTTGCGACCAGTGGCGCCAGAAACGTGATGACGATGACGGCGAAGAGCGCGCCGATGAAGGAGGAGGTGAAGGCCGTTGTCAGCGCCTCGTCAGCCTTGCCGTTCTGCGCCATCGGGTGGCCGTCAAAGGTGGTGGCGACCGACCATGGCTCCCCTGGAATATTGAACAGGATGGAGGTGATCGCCCCTCCGAACAATGCGCCCCAGTAGAGACAGGACAGCATGATGATTGCTGATGTCGGTGGCATCGAAAAGGTGAGGGGAAGCAGGATCGCGACACCATTGGCGCCGCCCAGGCCCGGCAGCACACCGATGATGACACCGAGCAGAATGCCAACCACCATCAGTATCATGTTGTAGGGTGTCAGGACGACGGCAAAGCCGTTAAATAAAGCATTGATTTCTTCCACGATCTACCTCCCAGTGTGCCGTCTGCCGAAGCAGGCCACGAGAACGGTGCTGTCATCTTTTGGACAGTTTTCGCGTTCTGGTATACAGTATACCGCACAGTCAGAGCAGTTAAGTCAAGGGCCAGTTTTCTGCTGCGGGGCGCGTGTCAAATGTGCAGCGCGGCAAGTTTTGGCTGGGACACAGCGTTATATTGCAATGCACACAAAACATTTGCGTGATTGTGCTTCGCGTTGACAAGTTGGCATCTGGCATGCCAATTTTTGCTGGCTCGCAATGCGGGATGCAGCTGCATCAGAACAGCCGGACCGCGTTGATGAGACGAGCAACCTCTCAGGGAGGGAGTGATGACCGAGCTTGCCATTGAGCGCGTTGCGCCTGAAGTCACATTCAAGACGCGGGCCTATAGATCCATCAAGCAGGCGATCACAGCGCTTGATATCTACAAATCATCGGATGCGGTGTGGCTGGATGAGCGCAAGCTGTCGGAGCGGCTTGGTATCTCGCGCACCCCCGTGCGCGAAGCAATCGCCATGCTCGAGCAGGAAGGCTTCGTCAAGTCGATGCCGCGGCGGGGCATCGTCGTTCTCAAGAAGAATAATCGCGAAGTCGTCGAGATGATCGAGGCGTGGGCGGCGCTGGAGAGCATGGCGGTGCGGCGGATTGCGCTGCGGGCCAGCGATGAGGACATCGCCTCGCTGCGCCAGCATTTCGAACGCTTTCACGAGGGTCACCGGCCAACCGATTATCTGTCGGAATATTCAACCGCGAACGTTGCCTTTCACCAGGGATTAATCCGCCTTGGGGGATCGCAGACGATCATCGCGCTGACCGAGAACATCCTGCTGCATGTGCGCGGCATCCGCGAGCTGACGATTGGCCGCGACCAGCGTGCCGAGCGCTCGATTGAGGATCATCTGGGAATTATCACCGCGCTTGAGAAGCGCGATGCCGAGCGTGCCGAAAAACTGTCGCGTGACCATACGCTTGGCCTGGCTGCCTATGTCGAAGCTCATGGCGAGGAGATTTTCGGTTAGGTGGCCTACGTAGTCGTGCGTCAAGACGTGCCGCTGATTTTATCTGGAAATTCTATCTGCTTTTTGGATTGATAGCTGAGACCCCACACCTTCAAACAACGAGACGCCGCTCCAGCGGAAATGATCAGGGAGAGATGAGTATGAGTGCAGCAGCGCAAGGCGCCACCGCAATGGTCGCGGAAACCGAACAGGAGCTGACCGATGGTTTCCATCTTGTCATCGATGCTCTGAAGCTCAATGGCGTCAAGACGATCTACGGCGTTCCCGGCATTCCGATCACCGATTTCGGCCGCATGGCGCAGGCCGAAGGCATCCGCGTCATCTCGTTTCGCCATGAGCAGAACGCCGGCAACGCCGCCGCGATCGCCGGTTATCTGACCAAGCAGCCAGGCATCTGCCTGACCGTTTCGGCGCCGGGCTTTCTCAACGGGCTGACGGCACTGGCGAACGCCACGACCAATTGCTTCCCGATGATCCTGATTTCAGGCTCCTCCGAGCGCGAGATCGTCGATCTGCAGCAGGGCGATTACGAGGAGATGGACCAGCTGGCGATTGCCAAGCCGCTGTGCAAGGCAGCCTTCCGCGTGCTGCACGCCGCCGATATCGGCATTGCGGTTGCACGCGCCATCCGCGCGGCGGTCTCCGGGCGCCCGGGCGGCGTCTATCTCGATCTGCCGGCCAAGCTCTTCGGCCAGGTGATGAATGCCGATGCCGGGGCCAAATCACTGGTCAAGGTGATCGATGCTGCGCCAGCGCAGATTCCCGCACCTTCGGCGATCAGCCGGGCGGTCGACGTCCTGAAGAACGCCAAGCGCCCGCTCATCATTTTCGGCAAGGGTGCAGCTTACGCCCAGGCGGACGACACCATCCGCGCTTTCGTTGAAAAGAGCGGCATCCCGTTCCTGCAGATGAGCATGGCCAAGGGCCTGCTGCCCGACACGCACGCGTTGTCGGCGGGTGCTGCGCGCTCGACGGTGCTCAAGGAAGCCGATGTGGTGATGCTGGTCGGCGCCCGGCTCAACTGGCTGCTATCGCATGGCAAGGGCAAGACATGGGGCGCGCCGGGTACGCAGAAATTCGTCCAGATCGATATCGAGCCCAAAGAGATGGATTCGAATGTCGAGATCGTCGCGCCTGTGGTGGGCGATATCGGCTCGTGCATGTCAGCACTTCTCGAGGCGTTGGGCGGCAAGTGGCAGGTCCCTTCACCCGAATGGACGGGGGCCATCAACAAGAAGAAGGAAGAGAATATCGCCAAGATGGCGCCGCGGCTGATGAACAACAAATCGCCGATGGATTTCCATGGGGCGCTTGGCGCGCTGCGCACCGTCATCAAGGAACGGCCGGATGCCATCCTCATCAATGAAGGCGCCAACACGCTCGATCTGGCGCGCGGCGTCATCGACATGTACCAGCCGCGCAAGCGGCTTGATGTCGGCACCTGGGGTGTCATGGGCATCGGCATGGGCTTTGCGGTTGCGGCGGCGATTGAAACCGGCAAGCCGGTGCTGGCGATTGAAGGCGACAGCGCCTTCGGCTTTTCCGGCATGGAGGTGGAGACGATCTGCCGCTACGATCTGCCGGTGTGCATCGTCATCTTCAACAATGACGGCATCTATCGCGGCACCGACGTCAATGGCGCCAGCAATGATCCGGCGACCACTGTTTTCGTCAAGGGGTCGCGCTACGACAAGATGATGGAAGCGTTTGGCGGTATCGGCGTCAACGTGACGACGCCAGACGAGTTGAAACGTGCGGTGGATAAGGCGATGGATTCAGGCAAACCAACCCTCATCAATGCCGTCATCGACCCGGCCGCCGGTTCGGAAAGCGGCCGCATCGGCAATCTCAACCCGCAAAGCGCACTCAAGAAGAAGTGAGGAGGACACTATGACACAGGCTCTCAAAGGGGTTCGCATCCTCGACTTCACCCATGTGCAGTCAGGCCCGACATGTACGCAGCTTCTCGCCTGGTTCGGCGCTGACGTCATCAAGGTCGAGCGTCCCGGGGTTGGCGACATCACGCGCGGTCAGCTGCAGGATATTCCCAAGGTCGACAGCCTCTATTTCACCATGCTCAATCACAACAAGCGCTCGATCACGCTTGACACAAAAAACCCGACCGGCAAGGAGGTTCTCACCCGCCTTATCGAGGAATGTGATGTTCTGGTGGAGAATTTCGGCCCCGGCGTGCTCGACCGCATGGGTTTTCCGTGGGAGAAAATCCACGCCATCAACCCGCGCATGATCGTTGCCTCGATCAAGGGCTTCGGTCCTGGTCCCTATGAGGATTGCAAGGTCTACGAAAACGTAGCGCAATGCACGGGCGGGTCAGCCTCGACAACCGGTTTTCGTGACGGCGTGCCCCTCGTCACCGGCGCCCAGATCGGCGACAGCGGTACGGGACTTCATCTGGCGCTTGGCATCGTCGCGGCGCTCTTCCAGCGCACCATGACCGGCCAGGGGCAGAAGGTCACCTGCGCCATGCAGGATGGCGTTCTCAACCTGTGCCGCGTCAAGCTGCGCGACCAGCAGCGCCTCGATCACGGGCCGCTCAAGGAATACAGCCAATACGGCGAGGGCGTTCCCTTCGGTGATGCCGTGCCGCGCGCTGCCAATGATTCAGGTGGCGGACAGCCGGGCCGCATTCTCAAATGCAAGGGCTGGGAAAGCGACCCCAACGCCTATATCTATTTCATCACCCAGGCGCCGGTATGGGAACCCATCTGCGACATCATCGGCGAGCCGACGTGGAAGAGCGATCCTGATTATGCGACGCCGGCGGTGCGGTTGCCCAAGCTCAACGCCATCTTCGCGCGCATCGAGCAGTGGACGATGACCAAGACCAAGTTCGAGGCGATGGAAATCCTCAACAAATACGACATTCCGTGTGGACCTATTTTGTCGATGAAGGAAATCGCCGAGGATCAATCGCTCAGAGCCACCGGTACGGTGGTTGAGGTTGATCATCCCACACGCGGAAAATATCTGTCGGTCGGCAATCCGATCAAGCTGTCGGCCAGCCCGACCGACGTGGTGCGCTCGCCACTTCTGGGCGAGCATACCGAGGAAGTGTTGCGCAAGGTGCTGAATTTCTCCGATGAGAAACTGGCGGCCATCAAGGCGTCGGGAGCCATCGGGCAGGCGCCGGCGGCAGCAGCGGAATAGATCAAAATGCATCGAGGCGCGGCAGCGACACCGCCGTGCCTCCTGCCACGCGATGCCGGTCCGGCTGGCGGACAGGCACGGTCCATCTAGCTCAAGGAGCAGCGTTGCGATGAGTGGCGCGCATGACATGGCGGTCCTGAATTTTGCGCATCCCGGCAAGGGCCGCAAACGCGCGCAGTCGACACCAAAAGGTCGACAGGTCGATCCTGTGGCGCGAGCTGAGATATTGGCGCTTCTGGGCGATGGCTCGCGCGAGCGTGATCATCTGATCGAGCATCTGCATCTTATCCAGGATCGCTATCATCAGATTTCGGCTGCTCATCTCGCAGCCCTTGCCGACGAGATGAAGCTTGCCTTTGCGGAAGTTTTTGAAACCGCGACGTTCTATGCCCATTTCGATGTGGTGAAGGAAGGTGACCCGGCGATCCCGCCGCTCACCATCCGCGTCTGCGACAGCCTGTCGTGCATGATGGCGGGTGGCGAGGCACTGCTGGGCGCACTCAAGGCAGGCGTCGGACCAGGGGTCCGCGTGGTGCGTGCGCCCTGCGTCGGGCGCTGCGACAGCGCACCGGCGGTTGAGGTCGGCCATCATTTCATCGACCATGCGGATGCCGCAAAGGTATACGCAGCGATTGCGGCGAAGGATACCCATCCGCATCTGCCCGCCACCATCGATTACGACGCTTATGTCGCCGCCGGTGGCTACCAATTGCTGCGACGCCTGCGCGAGGGCACGCTGTCGGATGAGACAGTGCTTGATACACTCGACAAGGCAGGTCTGCGCGGGCTTGGCGGGGCGGGCTTTCCAGCCGGGCGCAAATGGCGCAGCGTGCGCGGTGAACCGGGCCCGCGGCTCATGGCGATCAATGGCGATGAGGGTGAGCCCGGGACGTTCAAGGACAGATATTACCTTGAAAGTGATCCGCACCGCTTTCTTGAAGGCATGCTGATTGGCGCTCATATCGTCGAGGCCGAGGCTGTCTATATCTATCTGCGCGACGAGTATCCGGCTGCTCGCGACATTCTCCTGCGCGAGATGGCCCGGCTGCCGGCGGGCGGGCCGGAGATCATCCTGCGGCGCGGCGCAGGCGCCTACATCTGCGGCGAGGAATCCTCGCTGCTTGAAAGCCTTGAAGGCAAACGCGGCCTGCCGCGCCACAAGCCGCCCTTTCCCTATCAGGTGGGGCTCTTTGGCACGCCGACGCTCATCAACAATGTCGAAACCGTGTGGTGGGTGCGCGACATCATCGAGAAGGGTGCCACCTGGTGGTCGAGCCATGGGCGCAATGGGCGCCAGGGCCTGCGCACATTCTCGGTCTCGGGTCGGGTGCGCCAGCCCGGCATCAAGGTGACGCCGGCGGGTGTCACCATCCGCGAACTCATTGACGAATTTTGTGGCGGCATGGCTGAAGGCCACACCTTCCGCGCCTATCTGCCGGGTGGCGCATCGGGCGGGATATTGCCAGCGGCGATGGATGATATCCCGCTCGATTTCGGTACGCTGGAAAAATATGGTTGTTTCATCGGTTCGGCGGCCGTGGTCGTCCTTTCGCACAAGGATGATCTGAAGGCTGCCGCGCTCAACCTCATGCGTTTTTTCGAAGATGAAAGCTGCGGCCAGTGCACGCCCTGTCGGTCAGGTACCGAGAAGGCCGTCAAGCTGATGGAGCGCGATGTGTGGGACAAGGCTTTGCTTGGCGAACTGGCCGATGTGATGCGCGATGCGTCGATCTGCGGCCTTGGCCAGGCGGCGCCTAATCCGCTTGTCTGCGTCATGAAATATTTCCCGGAAGAATTCGCCTGAAGGAGGCCTCGACGATGACCACGAAAATCGTCTTTGAACTCGACGGCAAGCAGGTTGAAGCGCAAGCCGGCGAAACCATCTGGCAGGTGGCCAAGCGCCACGCCACCGACATTCCGCATCTGTGCTATTCGCCGGCGCTTGATTATCGCGCCGATGGCAATTGCCGCGCCTGCATGGTCGAGATTGAAGGCGAGCGGGTGCTGGCGGCAAGCTGCAAACGCACGCCGGCCATGGGCATGAAGGTGAAGTCCGCGTCCGAGCGGGCGGTCAAGGCACAAAGGATGGTGATGGAGCTGCTGGTCTCCGACCAGCCGGACCGCGCGACCTCGCATGATCCGCAATCGAAATTCTGGGGCTGGGCCGACAAGGTCGGCGTCGATCAAAGCCGCTTTCCCGCCGCCGAGCGCTGGCAGGGCGATCACAGCCATCCTGCAATGAGCGTCAATCTCGATGCCTGCATCCAGTGCGGTCTATGCGTGCGCGCCTGCCGGGAAATCCAGGTTAATGACGTCATCGGCATGGCCTATCGCGGGGCGGACGCCAAGATCGTGTTTGATTTCGACGACGATATGGGCGCCAGCACCTGCGTTGCCTGCGGTGAATGCGTGCAGGCCTGTCCGACGGGTGCGCTCATGCCCTCAAGCCTGCTCGACGACAATCAGACGCGCGTCGTCTATGCCGAGCGCGAGGTCGATTCACTCTGCCCCTATTGCGGAGTTGGCTGTCAGGTCACCTATCAGGTGACGGACGAGGCGATCGTTGCGGCGGAAGGCCGGGCGGGTCCGGCCAATCGCAACCGCCTGTGCGTCAAGGGGCGCTTTGGCTATGATTACATCCAGCATCCCCATCGCCTGACGAAGCCGCTGATCCGTCTGCCGGGGATGGCCAAGCATGCCAATGATCAGGTCGATCCTGCCAATCCGTGGACGCATTTCCGCGAGGCGAGCTGGGAGGAGGCGCTTGATGCGGCCGCCGGCGGCCTTACAGCCATCCGCGAGCGTGAGGGAGCAAAGGCGCTTGCCGGTTTCGGGTCGGCCAAGGGGTCGAACGAGGAAGCTTATCTCTTCCAGAAGCTCGTTCGCACCGGCTTTGGCTCGAACAATGTCGATCACTGCACGCGTTTGTGCCACGCCTCGTCGGTCGCGGCACTGATGGAGGGGCTGAATTCCGGTGCGGTTTCAGCACCGTTCTCGGCGGCGATGGAGGCTGAGATCATCATCGTCATCGGCGCCAATCCGACGGTCAATCATCCGGTGGCGGCGACCTTCATCAAGCAGGCGGCCAAGCGCGGCGCTAAGCTCATTGTCATGGACCCGCGCCGGCAGGCACTGTCGCGCCATGCCAGCCATCACCTGCAGTTCAAGCCCGGCAGCGATGTGGCCATGTTGAATGCCATGCTGCACACCATCATCAGCGAAGGGTTGACCGACCAGCAATATATCGCTGGCTATACGGAGGGTTTCGAAGCGCTGAAGGAGCGCATCAAGGATTTCCCGCCGGAGAAGATGGAAGCCGTCTGCGGCATCCCCGCGGAAACACTGAAGGAGGTGGCGCGGCTTTACGCCACGTCGAAAGCCTCGCTCATTTTCTGGGGCATGGGGGTCAGCCAACACGTGCACGGCACCGACAATGCACGCTGCCTGATCGCGCTTGCGCTCACCACGGGCCAGATCGGCCGGGCGGGGACGGGCCTCCACCCGCTGCGTGGTCAAAACAACGTTCAAGGTGCGTCCGACGCCGGCCTCATCCCGATGGTTTTCCCTGATTATCAGTCGGTGGAGAAGGCGGAGGTGCGCCGGATTTTTGAGGAGTTCTGGGGCCAGTCACTTGATCCGGTACGCGGGCTGACGGTCGTCGAGATCATGAACGCCATCCACGCCGGCTCGATCAAGGGCATGTATGTGGAGGGTGAGAACCCGGCGATGTCGGACCCCGATCTTCAGCATGCGCGGCAAGCGCTTGCCAAGCTTGATCATCTGGTCGTGCAGGATCTCTTCCTCACTGAAACAGCTTTCCATGCGGATGTCGTTTTGCCGGCTTCTGCCTTTGCCGAGAAAGTTGGAACGTTCACCAACACCGACCGCCGGGTGCAGATGGCACGCCAGGTGGTCAAGCCGCCCGGCGAGGCGCGACAGGATCTGTGGATCATCCAGGAGATCGCCAGGCGCATGGGTTGCGAGTGGAATTACAACGGACCGGGGGATGTCTTCACCGAGATGGCACAGGTGATGCCGTCTTTGAAAAATATCACCTGGGAGCGGGTGGAGCGCGAAGGCGCGGTGACCTATCCAGTCGACCATCCCGACCAGCCGGGGAACGAGATCATCTTCGCCACCGGCTTTCCGACCACGAGCGGGCGTGGCAAAATCGTGCCGGCTGCCGTTACCTCGCCTGATGAGGTGCCTGACGCGCAGTATCCCATGGTGCTGTCGACAGGGCGTGTGCTGGAACATTGGCATACGGGTTCGATGACCAGACGTTCCGGCGTGCTCGATCAGATCGAACCTGAGGCGGTCGCCTTCCTGTCACCGCGTGAAATCGCACGTCTGGGGCTGGAGGCGGGCGCAATGATGCGCCTTGAAACGCGGCGCGGCGCGATCGAGGTAAAAGTTCGTGCCGACCGCGATGTGCCGGAGAACATGGTGTTCATGCCGTTCTGTTACGCGGAGGCGGCGGCAAATCTGCTGACCAATCCGGCACTCGATCCATTCGGAAAAATCCCCGAGTTCAAATTCTGCGCGGTGAGGGCGGTGGCGGTTGGCGCGGCGGTAGCGGCGGAATAGTCAAAAAAACCCGCATGCTTGCCGGCCTCATAAGGCCCGGCTAGATTGCGGGAATGATTAAACGTGCCCAGGATTTGAACCGCCGCCAGCTGATGGCTGCGGCAGCAACAAGTCTCGCCCTGTCATCGTCGCGGCTCCGTGCGGCTGAAAAACTGACAATCTTTGCTGCCGCCTCCGTGAAAGACGCCTTCGATGAGACCGCTGCCGCCTTCAAGGCGGGTGGCGGGCCTGAGACCAGCATCAGCTATGCAGCCTCATCCCAGCTGGCGCGCCAGATCGCTAACGGGGCACCTGCGGATATCTTCATCTCGGCTGATCTTGAATGGATGGACTGGCTTGAGCAGGGCGGTCATATCGAAAAACAAAGCCGCCGCACGCTGCTTGGCAACAGCCTTGTGATGATCGGGGGCGCTGACAGCACGCAGCGGCTGACGCTTGATAGCGGCCTTGATCTTGATGGTCTCATTGGTAACGGTCGGATGGTTATTGCCGAACCTTCAAGCGTGCCTGCTGGCCGCTATGCGAGGCAGGCGCTTGAAAATCTTGGCCTCTGGACCAAGAGTGAAAAGAAGCTGGTGTTTGCTGCCAATGTGCGGGCAGCATTGGCGCTGGTGGCGCGTGGTGAAGCGGGTTTTGGTATTGTCTATGCGACTGACGCGATGGCTGAGAGCAAGGTCAAGATCATCGGGCGCTTCGATCCGGCGCGCCATGCGCCCATTCTCTACCCCATCGCCAAAACCCGACAGGGCAGCGCAGGCGCTGATGCTTTCCTTGCCTTTCTTACCACGCCGCCCGCCAGAACCCTGTTCGAGCGTTATGGCTTCCGCTATCTCTTCGACAGCCGCGCCTAGGCGGCACGAACCGGCAGGCACCTGATGGGCCTCAGCAGCGAGGAATGGACGGCGGTTACGCTGACGCTAAGGGTGGCGCTGGTTGCATGCTTGTGCGCGCTGCCCGTTGCCATCGCTGTCGCCTACCTGCTCGCAAGGCGCAACTTCCCCGGCAAGGCACTGCTTGATGCGCTGGTCTATCTGCCGCTGGTCCTGCCGCCGGTTGTCACTGGCTATGCACTGCTGATCCTCTTCGGGCGCAAGGGCGTGATTGGGGCCTGGCTTGAGCAGTTCGGCATCGTGCTGGCGTTCCGCTGGACGGGCGCGGCACTGGCTGCCGCGGTCATGGCGTTCCCGCTGATGGTGCGTGCGATCAGGCTGGCGTTCGAAAGCGCTGAAACGCGCCTTGAGCAGGCAGCCTCTACTCTGGGGGCTGGGCCTTTCTGGCGGTTTTTGACCATCACTTTGCCGCTTGCCTTCCCGGGGATACTCGCCGGTTTTATCCTTGCCTTCGCCAAGGCGCTCGGCGAATTTGGCGCAACAATCACCTTCGTCTCGAATATCCCGGGCGAGACCCAGACGATTGCAACCGCCATCTACACGCTGATTGATATTCCCGGTGGCGAAGCGCGCGCTTTGCGCCTGGCTGCCGTGTCGCTGGTGATTTCCTTTCTGGCGCTGCTTGCCTCGGATGTCCTGTCGCGGCGTGCGGCCCCGGGCAGACGGCTATCCCATGATTGAAATCGCGGTTGAAAAGCGGCTTGGCTCCTTCAATCTGGATATCAGCCTGCGATTGGGCGAGCGGGTAACGGCGATCTTCGGTCCGTCCGGTGCCGGCAAGACGACACTGCTCAGCCTTGTTGCGGGCCTGATGACGCCTGAGCGCGGGCGGATCGTGGTTGAGGGGCGAGCGCTCTTTGACAGCCATGGTGGAATTAACCTGCCCTCCCATCGCCGACGCATCGGTTATGTTTTTCAGGACATACGGCTCTTCCCGCATCTGAATGTCGCTGCCAATCTTGATTACGGGCGGCGCGCACTTGGCCTTCCAAGGCAGGCGGCCGAGATGGAGCGGGTGACGGCGCTGCTCGATATTGGACGTCTGCTGAAGCGCAGGCCGTCAACGCTTTCAGGAGGTGAGGCGGCGCGGGTTGCCATCGGGCGGGCGCTCCTCGGCAAGCCTTGTCTGCTGCTCCTCGATGAACCGCTTGCTTCGCTTGATGCGGCCCGCAAGCACGATATCCTGCCCTATCTCCGGCGCCTTGCTGACGAGGGTGGCGTACCGATGCTCTATGTGTCGCATGCCGAGGAAGAGGTGCGCCAGCTCGCCCAGCGTATTGTGCGGATTGATAATGGGCTGGTATCAAGCGCTGACTGACGCCTATTCCGCTGCAATCAATCGTGACTTCATGGCTTCGCGACCGATGATGCGGTGCTGGTCAACGGGCATGTCGCGGCGCACCCGCTCGATCATCGCCTTGTCGAGCCTGGCGGTGACGATGCCCGGCCCGTCGGACGCCTTGGCGATGACATGCCCCCACGGATCGGCAGCCAGCGAGTGACCGTATGTCAAACGCTTGTCGCCGCGCGCGGAGGTGAAGAAACCGCATTGACCGGCAGCAAGCACATAGGCCTGCGTTTCGATGGCGCGCGCGCGCAACAGCACGTCCCAGTGATCCTTGCCGGTCTGGACGGTGAAGCTTGAGGGTACAGCGATGACGTTGGCGCCGGCATCCACAAGGGCCTGGAAGAGTTCAGCAAAGCGCAGATCGTAGCAGATGGTGCAGCCGATGCGGAAACCCTCGCAATCATAGGTGACGATGTCGCGGCCGCCGCGAATGGTGGCGGATTCACGGTATTCGACGCCGTCGGGCGTAACGATATCGAAAAGATGGATCTTGCGGTAACGCGCCACTTCCTTGCCGTCGCGGTTGAAGACGCAGGTGGTGTTGTAGACGCGCTCCTCGCCGGGTATGGCCTCCAGCAAACTGCCGGCATGAATCCAGATGCGGTGGCGGATGGCAAGCTGCCGGATGGCCTCATAGGCCTCACCGCCCGGCACCTGATCGGCGTGGGCAATTTTGTCCTTCGTGCCACCGCCTGCCCAGTTGAAATGCTCGGGCAGGAGAATCCAGTCGGGTTTTTCACTGGCCACCGCCTGGTCGATGAGGCGGCTTGCCTCGGCGATGTTGGCGGCCTTATCCGAGACCGAATTCATCTGGATCAGGGCGATTTTCATGGGTCCGGCTCCGCAGTATACGAGTTGGGAGATGACTGTGATGCGCGTCATCGCGCCGGTCAATATCAGCCTGGCTACAGCCCGAGATAGGCCTGCCGCACCCGATCATCGCCCAGCACCGCTGCGCCGCTGCCAGAGAGGACGATGCGTCCATTCTCCAGCACGTAGGCATATGCCGACAGCTTCAGCGATTGCGCGACGTTCTGTTCAACCAGAATGCAGGTCAGTCCCGATTGGCTGAGGCTGCCGATGGTGGCGAGCATGTCGCTGACCAGGGCAGGCGAGAGACCAAGCGAGGGCTCGTCGAACATGATCAGTTCCGGCTCGCCCATCAGGCAGCGGCCGATTGCCAGCATCTGCTGTTCTCCGCCCGACATCGTGCCGGCATTCTGCCGGCGCCGTTCGCTGAGGCGCGGGAACATGGTGTAGACGCGCTCAAGGTTGCGCTTCCTGCTGGCGCGGGCGCGCGGGAGCATGGCGCCCATCGCGAGGTTTTCCTCGACCGTCAGCGTCGGAAAGACCTGGCGACCCTCGGCGACCTGGCCGATGCCAAGATCGCACACCTGATGACCGGGAAGACCGGTGATGATGCGCTCCTTGTAGCTGATTTCGCCCGAAGCTGCGCTCAGCATGCCGGCGATGGTGCGGATGAGCGTGGTCTTGCCGGCGCCGTTAGCCCCGACGATGGCCGTGATGCTGCCGGCGGGGACGTCGAGCGAGACGTTATCCAATGCTTGCGCATCACCATAGAAAACAGAGAGGTTGCGAATGCTGAGCATCAGCTGGCAACCTCCGTTCCAAGGTAGCTTTCAATCACCTTGGGGTGGCGGGCAATCTCTTCAAGGCGCCCGGCGGCGATGGTCGCGCCATGGTTGAGAACATGGACATGGTCAGCAAGGGCAGCGACCGCGCGCATGACATGTTCGATCAGGAGCAGCGTGACGCCTGCTGCGGCGACATTGCGCAGGATGGCGACGATGCGATCAATCTCGCTCGGCCTGAGGCCGGCCATCACCTCGTCAAGCAGCAGCAGGCGCGGCGATGTGGCAAGGGCGCGCGCCACTTCGAGGCGCTTGCGGTCAGGCAAAGTGAGGGAGGATGCACGTTCAGCGCGGCGCGGGGCGAGATCGAGCTGGCGCAGGACATCGTCGGCATGGCGATGGGCGGCATCCATGTCGGCGCAATGCAGCATGGCGCCGATGACGACATTTTCATGGACGGTCATGGCCGGAAACGGGCGAACGATCTGGAAGGTGCGTGCCAGGCCACGCCTGCAGATGAGATGGGGCGCCAGGCCGTCGATACGCTCACCGCCGAAGATGATCCTGCCCTGATCGGGCTTGAGCGCACCGGAAATGAGATTGAAGAGCGTTGTCTTGCCGGCGCCATTGGGGCCGATGAGCGCGAAGATGCGACCTGCCTCGACCTGAAGCGAAACCTCATCTAGCGCCACCAGACCGCGGAAGCGATGCGTGATCCCCTGCACCTGCAGCAGCGCGGTCATCGGAGTGCTCTCGGGGCGAGGCCCAGACGACGCGACAGGCCAGGCCACACGCCGTTGGCATTGGTGGAGATGATCACCATCAGCAGCGCGCCGTAGGCCAGAAGGCTGGCGCCAGGTACGGCGTGACCGACAAGCCGCTCGGTGAGCGCGATCAATATCTGCCCGAGGGGGGTGAGGATCAGGGCGCCGATGACCGGGCCCATGAGCGTTCCCAGCCCGCCGACAATCGGCCCCATGATCATGATGATGGAGCGCGAGACGTCGAACGCATCGCTGGGGAAGAGGTTGCGCTGGTAAAACGCATAAAAGACCCCGGCAAGCGACGTGATGGCGGCTGACACGATGATGGCCGCAAGTTTTGCCCGGTAGATATCGATGCCGAGCGCGCGCGCTGCTTCCGGCTCCTCGCGGATGGCAAGCCATTCATGGCCGAGGCGCGAGGCACGCAGGGCCGCAGCCGCCACAAAGCTTGTGATCGCCAGCCCGAGCATCAGATAGTAAAATTGCAAAGGTCCGCCGGACAACGTCCACAGCCCCGCATCGGCTGCCGGTATCAGCGGGATGAACAGGCCGGCTGCGCCGCCGCCGCCGGCCCAGTTATCAAAGGCAATACGGGCCATTTCAGCAAAGGCGATGGTGAGGAGCGCAAAGTAAACGCCGCCGATGTCATAGCGAAAGGCAAGCCAGCCGATGACAATGCCGCAGGCACAGGCGATGCCCATCGCCGGCACGGCCGCAAGCCAGGGTGGAATGCCATAGTTGACCCATAACAGAGCTGCGACATAGCCGCCGATACCGCTGTAGAGGCAATGGCCAAGCGAAAGCTGGCCGCAGAAACCCATCATGATGTTCCATGCCTGCCCGACGGCGGCGTACCAAAATACGAGGATCATGATCGACATCAGGTAGCGATCAAGGAAGGCCGGGCCGAGAATGAGCGCTCCGACAAGACCCAGAAATGCCAGACGCTGGCGGCGGTCAAGCTGGCCCAAGAGGCGGTGCAAGGTCGGATGCATGATTATCCGCCCTTTCCAAACAAACCTTGCGGGCGCAGCACCAGCACCAGGACAAGCACCGCGAATGACGCCAGCGATTTCATTGACGGCGCCATCACCAGCGAGGACAACGCCTCGGCCACCCCAATGAGAATGCCGGCAAACAGCGCACCGATCAGCGAGCCCAGCCCGCCGACGATGACGACCGTGAAGGCGAGCAAGGTCATGCCCGGCGCCAGGGAGGGATTGGGATCGATGATCGCCGTCTGCATGGCGCCGGCCGCCCCGACGCAGGCCAGACCCAGCCCGAAGGTGAGCGCATAAAGGCGTCGGGTATCAAGGCCGACAATTGCTGCAGCCAGACGATTGTCGGCGCAGGCGCGAATGGCGGTACCGGTGTCGGTGAGGCGAAAGAAGGCAAGCAGCATCAGGGCGACAACAAGCGAGCCGATGGCGGCATAGACGCGCACCGCGTCAATGATGAGAGGGCCGGCGAGCCAGCTGTCGAGCGAGTATGACAGCTCGGCGTGACGCGCCTCAGGGCCAAAGATCATCAGGCAGCCATTCACCAGCACAATCGCCAGCCCGACCATGAGGATGAACTGGTCATGCTCGGCGCGGGCAACGAAGGAATTGATGAGCGCGCGCTGGAGCAGGTAGCCAACGCCAAAGAACAGCGCCGCAATTGGCAGGGCGGCCAGGAAGGGATCAAGTTTGAGCCAGAAAAACAGCAGATAGGCGATATACATGGCGAGCACGGCGAATTCACCATGAGCGAAGTTGACCACCCGGACGATGCCGAAGATGACCGACAGTCCAAGCGCCATGAGCCCGTAGACGAGCCCGGTCAGAACACCCTGGACGATGACACTGGCTGAGAGCGTTAGTGACATGATGACGGGCCGCAAATGTGAGATGGGCTTGATGTGTGCCGGGCTTAATCCATTGCCGTGCCTGCGCGCAACCGTCGCCCGGGCACTAGCGCGTTTTGGTACTGCGTCCGCGCGGTTCAATGTTGAGGACAAGCCGGCAGCGACCGGACGCGCCGACGGTGCGGCAGCGATTGCCGGATGTCACGGCGTGGCGCTTGCGCCCACGCCATTTTCTCGGTGGCGCGGGGCCTTCCACCGCTTCAGGGAGTGCGTCGGATGGCGCGGCGATTTTGGGGGCGGCGGGGCGGGCGGCGATAGCGGCGAGGAGAGCGATGGGGGCTGCGAGTGTCTGCTCGCTCTCGGTATCTATTCTGGCGCTCGTGAGGCTTGCCGCTTCCGGCGTCGATGCCCCCTGGCAGGTGGCAGCGCAGACCTGGTCCTTGGCCTGACGCCGGGCAAGAGTGATCGATATATAGTCTTCGATTGCGGGTGCGGCATCGGCGACATCGACGGCGCCGCCATATGCTTTGCGCAATTCAGCGATCAGTGATTGGCGGTCGAGCTCCGGCGCCGGGCAGGTCCTGACGCAGGCATTGATGCGCTCAGCCGCCGGGGCAATCGCCTCGCTCGCCAGAGGTGGTGTAATCGGCTGCCCGGTCGCGTCGCGCAGGCGGCCATCGCCGGTTACTTCGAGAACATGATGACCCTGCTGGCAGATTTCTCGGTCAAACGACAAGGGCGCCAGCTGGAATCGCGGAACGGCTCCGGTGACGGTTGGCAAAGGGCCACGCTCGGGATGGGGAACGGCGCGCACGATCGCATACTTCACATCATGGCCGCAGCGATTGAGGATAGCGCCGTGAAAGCGGCAGGTATCGCCGGTTTTCTCAACCGATTTCAGCCGCTCGACGGCCAGGCACGCCTCCTGCGCATCAGCCGGCATCGCCGCCAGGCCGACGGTCAATCCAAACGCCGCAATGACGGCGATGGATAGCCGCGCCGATGGTGAGCCGCGAGCCGGCATCGTTGCTGTCACCAATTCAGCTCCGGCCCTGCCAGCCTGGCATCGGCATGACCGGCGCTGTAGTGGCGATATCGGCTGGAAGCACGACCGTCGGGGTCCGCTTGATGTTCTGGACGCTGACAGACGCAATATTGGGATTTTGTCCCTTCGCGTCGAAAGTGATCGGCCCACCGGTCATCACATGCTCAGTGATATTCGAGGCGCGAATGGCTGCCATCAATTCGGGTCCGTTACTGGTGCCGGCGCGCTTGAAGGCGTCGGCGGCGATAAGGAAAGCTTCAAAAGTAAAGCCGGCGTTGAGACAGTCGACCGCGAAGCGGTTGCTCGGATTGGCCTTGGCAAAGGCTTTTTCGAGCGCGCTCGTCATTGCCGATTTCGGATTTACCCAGGGAACGTTGTAAATCATGAAATCTGACAGCGGGCCGAGCGTCTGGAAAAACTCCTCATCATATAAGCCGGGTGAACCGGGCGATATGATGGCCTTGGGCTCAAAGCGCTGGCGCACCATGTCGCGCACCAGTTTGACCGCATCGCCCGCGCGAGTGACGACCATGACGATGTCCGGGCTGAGCGAGCGCAGGCGGGTGACTTCGACCGACAGATCCTGGGCACGCGGATCATAGGCAATCGAGTCAAGCAGCTTGAACGGCAGGTTTGCCTTGGGAAAGAGGGCATCCATGGCGCCGCGCTGGGCGGTGCCGAAGGTGTCGTTGGCATGAAGAAAGACAGCGCTCTGGTAGCTGAGTTTCTGCGCATCGAGAAGTGATGCGATCAATTTCAGGCCGTTTGCCACCAGTTGGCCACCAGTCTGGAAATTGCGGACCAGGAACTGGTAGCCCTGTTCGGTCAGTTGCGGGGCAGCGGCGATGTTGACGATGAACGGAACCTTGCGCTGCTCGCAGACCTGGGCGATTGCCAGCGCAGCGCCTGATTCAAAAGGGCCAACGAGGGCCTGCGCGCCCTCGTTGATGGCGCGTTCGGCCTGCGTGCGGGCGGTTTCGACATTGCTTTCAGTGTCGATGTGAACGATCTCGATCGCGTGGCCCAGATCGGTCAGAAGGGCCTGGGCCGCCAGGGCGCCGCGATGACAGCTTTGTCCGGCAGGTGCGAGGAAACCAGATCGTGGCAGCAGGCTGGCGACGCGCAATGATTTTGCCTGGGCGCGCGTGGCCGGTGGAGCGGCAAGCGTGGCGAGGCTGAGAGTTGTGCCTGCAAGCAGAAGGGTGCGCCGGTCAACACGCGCGGCGCCGAAGTGTGGTCCTGATCGTGACATGTGCCATCCTCCCCGGTTGTGTCTGGAGGGATGTTAGGCGTCGAAGACGCGGGCGGCAATCACCCCGAAGCGGCGACAGGCTGACAGCCGATGTATGCCCGCACCCGCCGCATGCGTGAGAATAAACGGCTGCTACATCGCCGGTTTCTGGCGATCTTCCAGTTTTTCAAAAACGAGTGCTGCCAGATATCCGTAAATGACGTGGCCAACGAGGCTCATATAGGACAATTCGCCGCCCTCGCCGAGGAGGTAAAAGGACAGCCCGGCAATCGGCGCCATCAGGCCGAGCGCGAAGAACCACGTGAAATTGCCCCAGCTGATGCAATTGGCAATACGCTCATCGCGGTTGATCAGGCGGCTGAAGACGAGAGCGATGACGGCAGTCAGAAACATGAACTTTGCCGGCGTAAACATGCCTGCGCTGATGTCGCGGAAAATACTGAAGCTGAAGGTTATGATCACGATGGCATCGAGAATGACCGGCCAGCGCGGGACATGGCGCGATACAGCGAAATATATGATCGGATAGCCGACGAGACCGATGCCATAATGGACAGCCTCGCGGAACAGGCGTGGCAGATTAAGACCTGCCAGATGTTGGGCCAGCGCATCGAGAAGACCTGCAGGTTCCAGCGGGTAGCCGACGATGAGCGGGGTGAACAGACGCGCCCAGCACTCCCAGACAAAAAGGCCGATCGCCCCGCCAATGACCAGATTGATCATGGTTCTGGTGGAGGGAATGATGAGAGATGAAGGGGCGGGCGTCTGCATGCTCATGACTTTCCGGCAAGTCGCGAAGGATTTCAACCCAGCCGTGCCGCAGGCAGGGAGTTGCAAAAATATTCCATATATATCTGGCACATATGGTGATGGCGCTGAACTTGGTAGTAGGCAGGATCGTTATTTCACGTAGCGGTCAAGATTGCGCGCGATCTTTTCGGGGTCAGAATTGTTGGGAAAAAGGGTAACGAATTTGCCGTCCGGTCCCATGAGGAACATCAGTGTTCCGTGGTCGATGATGTAAGGGTGGCCGTTGCTGGACGGATGCAGCAATTTATGGCGCTGCACACGGTAGGCGCGGGCGGCGGCTTCGACTTCGGCGACGCTGCCGGTGAGGCCAATGAGGTTTGGATTGAAATTGGCGACATAGGCCGACAGCACTGCCGGGGTGTCGATTTCGGGGTCAACGCTGATAAACAGAGGCTGGATTTTTTCAGCCGTTGCCGGCGATACCATCTGCAGCGCTGCCGTCATGTTGGCCATGTCAATCGGACAGAGGTCGGCGCAACTGGTAAATCCGAAATAGACGAGCAGATAATGACCGCGATAGGTCTCGTCGGTAACCCGGTTGCCACGATGATCGGTGAGCGTGAATTTGCCGCCAAAGCGGTTGGCGAGCGGGTCGCGCGCCAGGTTATCGGCATCCTCCTTGTCGGACGTCGGTGGCACGGCGATATGGGGCCCAGTGCCATGCGCGAACAGGGGCGATGCCAGCAGAGCGCTGGCAATAACAGCGAACACGGCCATGATACGAGACATAGCGGTCTGATTCCTATGCAGGCTTGCGTTCAAACGACGAACTATTATCCAGCGGTGCCAGCCCGAGCCATGTAAGCGGTGTTTTGCGCTCAATCTTACGGCTTGGGCGCAAGCCCCGGAATGCCCAGGGGGCCGCTTTTCTTGACGATTTCGACGACCAGCGGATCCTTGCGGAACCATTCGTCGGATTCGCCGTTCCTGGCCTTCCACGCAACCTCGAAGCCGTCGGCATCCTTCCAGTCCGCGCTGCCAGCAGCACGATAGCGCTGAACGAACAGCAAGGGCATTTTTGGATTCTTGATCAGCAGGCCATCCACTTCGATCGGCTTGGCGCAGAAGGGCAGAACCGATTCATTGGCATTGGCAAAAAGCGGCGGGCCCTTGGCAATGAGATAAATCGTGCTGTCGTCGGTCTTGAGACCAAGAACACGTTTACCCTCGCCGCATTCCTTGGTGCAATTGCCCGTCAGCTCACAGACGATATCGACGATCTGTCCCTTGAGAACGATCTCGTTTTCATATTGCGCGCCGACGCTTTCTGCAGCGAACGTCAACGACGGAGCGGAAACCGCCAGCGCGAGGCCAAGAAACAGATAACGCATTCTTCGCGATCCCCTCAATCAATTGCCAAACGGCAAGATGCCATGCTCATCATGGGTCAGGTTCACAACCCCTTTGTCGTCAGCGACCTGCGAGACAAGAATATACTTGACGCCATTGCGCTCGAGCAACTCGCCATCAGCCGTTACGTGGTGGGCCTGGATGGTGAGAAGCTTGTTATTGATGATCGTGTTCGTATCCTCATTAATCTTCAAAACGACGTAAAATTCGCCGTCATCGCCCTTGATCGATACCGGAACACCGCCCGCCGCGCACCAGACCGAGCACTGATAATGGGCGGTGCCATAGGCGTACATGATTTCGGAGACCGAGCAGAACGTGTCGACGATCTCACCCTTGACCTGCACCTGCTTGCCGGCGGCTTGGGCAGGCAGGGACAGCGAGGCAAAGCCAAAAGCTGCGAACGCAAGGCCCAGGTAACGGCGCGTCTTCATTTCCAGTTCCTTTTCGTGTCCAAGCGCATTTCGTATCCAAGCGCAGCTGACGACCTGTCTGTCAGCTTCAATAGGCTCAAGTTAAATCCAAAGAGACACTCATGCCAACTCACTTCTCTACACACGCGCGTGACAAACGGATACTGCTTCCCTGTTTGCCGTCAAGAGACCAATGTGGGCGTCAAGACTGGGTCGTTCGCCGCGCGCGTATTCGCGAATGCGCCTATGTGTTCACATTATTGCGATTTCTTGCCGTCGGCGCCGTACTGCTTGAGGAAAGCGATCAGATCAGGGATCTGCTGTTCGTTCTTGATGCCGGGGAACGTCATCTTGGTGCCAGGCACATCACCGCGGGGATCGACGATATATTTGCGAAACACTTCTTCCGTCCACACCCGGTCAAGTGCCTTGAATGCGTCTGAATAATTGTAATTTACGGCTGTTGCCGCCTTGCGGCCAATAACGCCGTTAAGCTGCGGTCCGACCAGATTTTTGGCCGTTTCGCCGATCTGGTGACAGGCGCGGCAGGGCGCGAAGACCTTGGCACCGGCTTCGGCATTGCCTTCCTGAGCGTGAGCGGCAAAGGAGGAGATCGTTGACAGGAGGGCGGCGGCAGCGAGGGACCGCAGGCGATGGGCAACGGGCATATTCAGCAAACTCCATGCGAGTAGAAAGGGGGGTGAGCGTAACTCACGGCGCTTTGAGACATAAAAGCAGAAAATTGCAGGTGTATAAATCCCCTGAATGAAACAGGCGGGACGACAGGCTGCCTCGCCTATAACATCGCTGCGTGTTCGAGCCTATTCCTAATGATACGTAGCTGCGGGCAAGGCTTCCATCAGCAGAGCACCGATGCGCGCCGACTGGTCGCGAGCTGATTGCAGACGGCCCAGACGCGAGGATGCGAAGCGGTTTCTGGAGCGCGCAGACAGGCGCGCCTTCAAAATTTTCTCCGCCCGGTCAAGATCGCCCGAGCGCAGCAGGGCTTCAAGGGTCACCTGCTCGAAGACGTCGCGCTGGGCGTGGCTGCCGCCCATGATCTGGCGCAGATCGCGGCCGCGCATTAAATGCCGGGCAGCACTTTGATATCTGCCGGCAGCAAAGTCGACGAGCCCCTGGGCGATATGAGCGCCGGTCTGTTCAGCGACCCGGCTGTTGTAACAGGAGCCGGACTGCGCATCAGCCAGCATGGTTGCAACCAGTTTGTTGGCACAATCAAGCCGCTTGCCGCCGAGAAGGGCCAGCAGATAATGGAGGTCGGCAAACACCAGCTGACCATCATTCACCCGGCGTGAAGCAATATCCGCCAGTTCGCTCCAGCGATCACCAACGTCGACGCCTTCAAGTTCGAGGCGCTGGAGAATGGATGCGCCGTTGGCGACGTCGCGAAAATCGTCGGTGTGATCACGGCGTATCGCGCCATCGTGAAGGGCGAGCACTTCGTTGACGCGTCCAAGCTCGAGAGCAAACAGGGCGCGATGCCAATGAATATGATAGCCGAAATTGTTGCAGTGCTCGTAATGAGCCGCACCGCCGAGCCACGCATAGCCTTCTTCCGCGCGCCCGTTCATCTCGAGAACATGGGCAACGGCGTGAAGCCCCCAGGCATCGCGCGGCGCCAGTGCAACCGCCTGCCTTCCGGTCGTCTCGGCTTCGCGGTAGCGGCCATTTTCCTCCAGCGCGAAAGCGCGGCATCCGAAGATGTAGCCGGCGAATGGCGTGTCATCGGTGAAATGCGATGCGGCCTTGTCGATGCCGTGCAGCATACCCTTCAAATCGCCAATCATGAAGCGAATGGCGTGTGCCAGTTTGATAGCCATGGCATCAAGAGGATAAAGGCTGGCGATGCTTTCCAGGCAGTCGACGGCCAGGATGATGTTGCCGTCGAGCCAATGGCGCAGCGCATCAATGTAGCTGCTTTCGCGGGCATTCGGGGGCTGGATTTTTGCTGCGGCCTCGGCCTGCGCCAGACACTGCCTGGCGAACTGGGTCATCTCGCTGCGCGCCAGCGTCAGCACCATCAGACCCTTGAGCGCGTAGGCCTGCGCGAAATGAGGGTCCTCGGCCAGAACGATCGCCAGCGCTTCGGGCGTGCGCTTGGCGTGGGCGAGCATCGCCTCGGTCGTTTCATCCCAAGCCAGCGCGGCCTGCGGCGAGCTGATCGTTGTGGCATTTCCCAGAATGTCGCGACGCATGGTGTCTCCCCTTTCCGACGGGACCGACGAGGGGAGATAAATATTCTCCCGACGATGTAACGCGGCGAAACTTATCCCCGACTATATGAACGGATAAGAAAAAGGGAACTGGCAAAATGAACACGCTTGCGTGAAAATGTTGTCAGGACAAGGGTTTAGAGCCGTTAATATTGACGAACGCGAATCTGCCGGGGCCTAAGTGCAGAATTCAGCAACTTAGGGTCAGGACCCATTAATTTGGGCAAAACGGTGGGAGGGACATGGCGCGAGGTTGAGGAGCAGGCCTGCAGGAAGTCGTCTGACTTTCAAAGGCTTGCGACATAAAGATCGCGTCATTTCACCCCATCCGAAGGACAAGGCACGAATGGCAAACTGGTTCGTCGACGCCCTCAACCATACCAAAGGGTATGCTTTTCGGGC
>DEZK01000014.1:3372-6377 GCA_002365175.1 Raskinella chloraquaticus (SeqCode) | reverse complement strand
CGCGACACTGTCGATTGAAGCCCAGGAGCGTCATGAACGGCGCGAAAAGGTTTATCGTGACGAATAGGTTTCGTCACATCGTCGCAGATAAGCCCGGCAAATGCAGATTTCGCCGGGCTTTTTTTTTCAGGCGCTCTTGAAGAGGCCCGTGCGCGCCAGCAGGACACAAAGGATCGGCAGACCGACGCCCCACAGACCGTTGATGAACGTAATGAGCAGCAGGCGCAGGCCGTCGAAGCCGGCGAACATCGGCTGGCCCCTGATGGACGCCACCACCGTCCAGCCGAAGAGTGTCGGCAGAAGGATGGCAAACAGAAAGCCGGCGACCCAGGGGTGAATGGTTTTAGGGAAGCGTTCGACGATGAAGACGTAGAGAATGCCCCATAATCCACCCCAGAATGACAGGCTTATGAGGAGCGGTACGCCAAGGGGAACCGTCGGGCGCATGTTGAACAGCGTAAAGGTGCCCAAACCGGTCAGATTGACCAGCAGGAACCCTAATTCGTGAAAAGTCAGTGTCGACAGAAAAGCGGCGCTGAAACCGATGAGCACGCGTGGCAGGGGCGCTTTCGGCAGAATGTCGCTGGGGTTCATGATGCTTGTTCCTGACTGAATGGAAGCACGAATTATGTGCGGTTGGGAAAAACGCGCGAAAGCCAATTGCAGAAGAGCGGGATGGACGCGCCCCAGATGCTGTTGGCGATGGTCGCGGCTGCCAAGCGCTCTGGATTAAAGCCAGAAAAAAGCGGTTGCCCCTTCATGGCTGCGATGACGGTCCATCCTGCCAGTGTTGGCAGCAAGACCCCGAACAGGGCCCCCGCGAGCATCGGGTTGATGGATTTGGGTAGACGGTCGGCGATAAAGACGTACGCAATTCCCCAAACTCCTGCCCAGAAGGCGAGGCTGAGAAAGAGCGGCACGCCCAAAGGCGCGGTGGGGCGCAAACTATAGGCGGGAAAAGCGTTGATGCCGATGAAGGGCAGGGCGGCAATCACCAATTGGTGGACGGTGACGGTGCCAAGAAACGCTGCGAGAAAACCGATCAAGGCGCGCTTGGCGGTGAATTGCGATGGCATGGTGGTGTTCTGCATCAGATGCTTTCCCTTGTTTTGCCTACGGGAATTTAAGCATGCTCCTGGCGTTCGCGATATCGTCTTGATGCTAAAATTTTGAGCGAAAAAATGAGACCCCACCCTGGGGGGAGCGGGGTGGGGCCTCGGGGAGCGACCTACCGAGGGACGGTGGGCGCAAAACGGAACATGAATTGACGCGATCAGTGCCGCCCGTTGCTGACATGAAATCGGGTTGACAGGTGATAAATGATCGCAAAATGCCGGATTTATCGCTGTGCTGGTCTGTCTCCTTGGATAGTCACGCTCGCAAGACGTCTAGAACGGCAACACGATATCGAGCACCTGCTGGCCATAGCGGGGTTGCTGAACGTCGGTGATCTGTCCGCGGCCGCCATAGGCGATACGGGCTTCGGCGATTTTGGAAGAATCGATGATGTTCGCCGTATCGATATCCTCAGGGCGGATGACGCCGGCGACGATCAGCTCGCGGATTTCAAAATTGACCCGGACCTCCTGCTTGCCTTCAATCACCATGTTGCCATTGGGCAAAACCTGAGTGACGACAGCAGCAATGTTGGTGGTCAGCGTTTCGGCGCGCTGGACGGATCCCTGGCCCTGGCTGTTGGCGGTTGAATTGGTATTGACCAGATTTGCCGGATCGATGCCGGCGGCGGGCGCCAGCGTTTCCAGCCCAAAGAAATTGGTGGCGCCCTGTTGCTCGCTATTGGTGCGTTGGCGCCGCGTCTGGTTGGAGATATTGGCCCTATCGGTGACGTTCACCCGTACCGTCAGAATGTCGCCCACGCGGGAGGCGCGCTGATCCTTGAAGAAGGCCCGCGAGCCTGATCGCCAGAGCGAGTTCGAATTGGTTGAAATCGGTTCAGGCGGCGGCAGCGGCATGCGTACCGGACGATAGCCGGGTTTGGTCTCGGGATTTTCGATGGAGGCAAGGGCGGGGGGCGCGCCGATCTGTGCCAGCCGGTCGACCGCCGCGCAGTTGCCCAGCATGAGCGCGATTGTCGATACGCTTGATGCGAGCAGGAATTGTCTCAGAGGCATGGCTGATGTCCTCAAGGAGTGGAGAGGGGTTGAGGCCCGGCGGCGGATGCCGTCTGACGTTGGGTGCTGAGGCGTGCGCTCACCTTGCCAGGGCCAAGGATGGTTGCCTGGACAACGCGCTTGGAGTTGATGTTCTGAACGTCGATGACATCGCCTACTGCACCGCCGTCAACGGCACGGCCGCGCACTGACAGCACCATATGCGGCGTTTCCAGCACGATGGTCACGGGGTCGTTGCGGGTGATGACCCTCGGCTTTTCAAGATCGGCGCTGCGCACGAACAGGCCTTCGGCAATCGAGCGGCGGGAGGCAAGGCCAACGACCTCGCCAAGGGTTGCTGCCAGATCTGTGCTGGCCCGGTTGCGGGCGATACGCTCAACCGTCACATCACCGGGTGTGATGACTTCGCCGCGGCCAATGGTCCGGCGCAGACGCAGCGCGTCGATCAACTCGGTCAACACGCCTGAAATACGCACCTGACGGCTGCGTTTGCTGGCGCCGCGCACCGACAGCGCGGCTTCGAAGCGGCCGGTCGTCGGCTCATGCGTGAGATTTTCGATCAGGAGCTGCGCATCGAGCGGCGCGTCGAACTGGTAGGGGCCGCTGCCTGCGTCCAGATGTACGACGACGCGGTTGCGGTCAGCGATGGCGGAGCGGGTCATGAACTCCTGCGCCAGCGCATCGGCAATCTCGCCCGATGAGGCGGAGCGACCGGTGCGTTCGATGAGCACCGTTTGCAGATTGCGGACTTCGATGTCCTGAACGCCGAGCGCGCGCGCCGCCTCGACGATGCGCCATGCCTGGATCGTTCCCTTGGTGCCGATGTCGGGGGCGTGAAACAGCGCCTCCCCGGCATTGACCCCGGCGTTCTCG
>DEZK01000014.1:0-3277 GCA_002365175.1 Raskinella chloraquaticus (SeqCode) | reverse complement strand
GCATTGACCCCGGCGTTCTCGATCAGATCGCCGAGGGTCACGAGCGCGCCGGTGACCACCAGATTGCCTTTGAGGACCGGGCGGTCGGCGGCGCTGCACAGGGATGTGAGCGACAAGAAACATAAGGCTGCTAAAGACCGTTTCATGATCTATCTCCGATTATCGTCCGAGCTGGGCGGTTGCCTGGAGGAGTTCATCGCCCGAGCGGATGACGCGGGCGTTCATTTCGTAAGCGCGCTGGGCGGCAATCAGATCGGAAATCTCGGTGACGGCGTTGACGTTCGCCTCTTCGAGAAATTTCTGTTGAAGCGTACCGTAGCCCTCGGCGCCGGGATTGGCCGCCTGAGCGGCGCCGGAGGCGGCGGTTTCGATGAACAGATTGTCGCCTAGCGATTCAAGACCTGATTTGTTGATGAAGCGGGCGAGCTGGATTTGCCCGACATCCTGGGGCGCAGTCTGGCCGGGTACGGTTGCCTGGACAACGCCAGTGCCAGAGATGGTGATGGCGGTGGCGTTCTGCGGCACGGTGATCGCCGGATCGAGCACATAGCCGTCCTTGGTCACGATCTGGCCCTGCGCGTCGGTCTGGAATGAACCATCGCGCGAGTAGGCGGTGCGCCCATCAGGCAGCGTGACACGGAAATAGCCCTCGCCGCGGATGGCGATATCGAAATCCTTGTCGGTCTGCTGCAGGGAGCCTTGCGTGTGGATGCGCGGCGTTGCTCCGGTGCGCACACCCGTTCCCAGTTCGATCGCCGATGGCACGATGGTGTTTGATTGTGAGGTCGAGGTGCCGGCGCGGCGCAGGTTGAGGTAGAGCAGGTCCTGGAATTCAGCGCGCTGGCGCTTGAAACCGGTGGTGCGCAGGTTGGCGATGTTGTTGGAAATAACCGTGACGTTCAGTTCCTGAGCGGCCATTCCGGTGGCGGCTGTGCGAATTGCCTGCATGGCTCTTATCCCTTTACTGGATTATGCGTTGGGGTTGCCAAGCTGTTGAATGGCGGTGCGGCGCAGTTCGGCGGCGCGATCGACGATCTGCGATATCGACACATAGCTGCGGGTGACTTCGATGAGGCGTCCGATCTCTATGACCGGGCGGACATTGGAGCGCTCGACCGCGCCTTGAAGAACGCGGGTCGTGGTTGTTGCCTCTGCGCGTGTGCCGTTGGGAGCGGAGAAAAGATTGTTTCCTTCCTTGGTCAGCGCGACGTTTTCAGCAAAGCGTTCGATGCGCAGCCGCCCGCGCTGACCAAGATTGGTCGAGATCGTTCCATCCGCGCCGATGCCAACCTGGGTTTCATTGGCAGCGAATGTGATGGGCCCGCCATCGCCTAATATCTGCTCGCCATTGGCAGTGACGAGTTCACCCTGATTGTTCAGTTGGAAATTGCCCGATCTCGTGTAGCGCTCGCCGCGTGGTGTCTGGACAACGAAATAGCCCTCGCCCTGGAGCGCAACGTCCAGCTCGCGCCCGGTGCGGTCCAGCTCGCCCGCCGACTGATCGGTGACGGAGCGCGGATCGATGACGAAATGCACCGGCTGATCCGGCTTGCGGAAGGCATCAGCCTTCGTCACCGGGTTGATGAAGTCCTTGAACAGCAGGCTGTCGCGCTTGAAGCCGGCCGTGTTCACGTTAGCGACGTTGTTGGCGATGATACCAAGCTCGCGCTCCAGCACGGCTTGTCGTGATATGCCAACGAGAATTGCGTTTTCCATCATCCACCTCCGGAATCGCACGCAAACCACGTGCTTTCCTGTCCCTCGGAACGGGATCACCTCAGGCTCCCCAGCCGATGCGACCCGTTTGCGACTGCCTTGCTCCCCAGCAGGCAGACGCACTGATCGGGATCGCAAAGCGTGTGCCAATTGAAAAACGTTTATTTATCAATGTTTTGAGGTAATCATGGTTAAGTGCCGTTAGGCATAATGCGCCAACAGCCCGGCAGTATTTGCCTAGCCGGTCACGAAAAGTAACCAGCGATTAACCAATCCTCGCCAGTGTCAGGGGCACGACGCATCATCAGCACTGGCGGGATGGCAGGAATGGCCAAAAAGGCAAAGGATAAAGACGCGGAAAAACCGGCTGACGGCGCTGCCGCCGCGGGTGGCAAATTCGCCTTTCTTAAAAACAAGAAGCTGATGATCATGGCCGGCGGCGGCGGTGTGCTGGCACTGGCGCTCATCGGCGGAGGCCTGTGGTTTTTTGGAATCATCGGCGGCAAGGCCGCACCCAAGGGTGAGGATGCCGGGCACGAGGTTGCGGCAGCCCCGGCGGCCGGCGGGCATGGCGCAAAGCCAGCTTCTGGTGGTCATGGGGCTGCGGCGCCTGCACCGGCCGGCGGTGGTCATGGCGGGGGAGGTGGTCATGGTGCAAAGCCGGCTGCGCCCGTGTCCAAGGATGGCGCCAGTTTCTTTGATCTGCCCGAACTCACCGTCAATCTGACGACCAGCGGACAACGCCCGCAATATCTGCGCCTCAAGCTTGCGCTTGAAATGGGCAATGGTCAGGCCAACGCCCAGTTGGAACCTCTCGTGCCGCGGGTGCTCGACAGTTTCCAGGTCTTCCTGCGTGATCTGCGGCCAGCCGATCTTGAGGGTTCGGCCGCCGTTCACCGCCTGAAAGAAGAGCTGATGCGTCGCGTCAATCTTGCGGCTCAGCCGGTGCGGATCGACGCGGTCCTGCTGCGCGAAATTCTGGTGCAGTGACATGGCTGCTCCGGACGATGATCTGGCGCTTGATGATGCAGCTCTCGGTGCCGAATGGGGGGCTGCGCTCGAGGAAGCTGGAAATGGCAATCAGGAGGACATCGCCGCGCAATGGGCGGCGATGGTCGATGAGACCGAGGACAAGGAGACTGGCGAGCGCAATTCAGGTGCCGAGCGCGTTCTCAGCCAGGATGAAATCGACAGTCTGCTCGGCTTCAATCTCGACGAAAACAAACTTGGCGACAGCTCTGGCGTTCGCGCCATCATCAACTCGGCATTCGTGTCCTATGAGCGTCTGCCGATGCTTGAAATCGTCTTTGACCGCCTGGTGCGGTTGATGACGACGTCGCTGCGCAATTTCACATCCGACAACGTCGAAGTGTCGTTTGACGGGCTGAAATCGGTGCGCTTTGGCGACTACATCAATTCCATTCCGCTGCCCGCTATCCTGTCCGTATTCAAGGCTGAGGAATGGGATAATTTCGGCCTTGTCACGGTTGAATCAAGTCTCATCTATTCGATCATCGATGTCCTGCTTGGCGGGCGGCGTGGCACGCAGCCGATCCGCGTC
>DEZK01000039.1:8729-10491 GCA_002365175.1 Raskinella chloraquaticus (SeqCode) | reverse complement strand
ATTAATGGGTCCTGACCCTAGTTCGCAGTCGGGGCGCAACGAAGGAAGATTGCGATGGTGAGAGCGTGTGCTGTGCCAGTGCTTCTGCTGGCGTTGCTGACATCGCCTGCGGTGAACGCCCAGCCGGTTGATCACGGGCTCCTCGCCCACGAGCGCGTGCGCCAGCAGCAGGTACAAGGACTTGTCGTTCCGCCACCGGCGACGATCACCGCACCGACCCCGGCACAGCCGCGTGTCGATGCGGGGGCGCTATATCATCAACAGGTAGTGAAGCAGCAGGCGCGTGGCAAGGTCTCCCCGCAAACCACTGTCAAACCGCAGTAATCATTGTGCCTGAACGCATGACGGAGGGGACGTGGAATCGCTATCTCATCGCCGTTCATCCCGATGTTCAGGGAACAGGTGTCGGTACGGCCATGCTGCATCACATCGAGCAATTGCTGGCGACGCGTGGCGAGCGCGTGCTGCTGGTCGAGACCTCCGGTCTCGACAGCTTCGCGCGCACCCGTCAGTTCTACCTCAAAGCAAATTATGAACAGGAAGCCCGCATCCGCGATTTTTATCAGGCGGGCGAGGACAAAATCGTTTTCCGCAAAGCTCTGATGGCGCGCTGACGATATCAGAATTATCACGAGACGGTGCTGGCATAGTGCCCGGTGACGTCTATGCTGCACCGTCTCCTTGCAATGGACCGCCCATGTTCGATTTTGACCCCTATGCGCCCGAAACAGATTCCAATCCGTTCCCTGCCTATCAGCGGCTGCGCGATGAATTCCCCTGTTACTGGAGCGATAAGGCGCAGATGTTTGTGCTGTCGCGTTATGCTGACATCGTCCATGCGCTCAATGACTGGCAGACATTTTCATCCTCGCAAGGCAATCTCATGGACGAATTGCCGGGGCGGGTTGGTTCTACCCTGGGCTCGACCGATCCGCCGCGCCATGATCGTCTGCGCGCGCTTGTCCAGGCAGCGTTCACCAAACGCAGCGTCGACCAGCTGCAAGCGCCGACAGTAGAAATTGCTAATGCCGCCATCGACGAGCTGCGGGCGGCGAAAGGCGGCGATTTCATCAATGTGTTCTCAAGCCGTATCACGGTTGGAACATTGTTCCAGCTTATGGGGCTGCCGGAGGAAGACCACGCCATCATCCGCAACCGTGTCGTCACCATGATCCAGACCGATCCGCTGACACGGCGCAAGGAGGCGCGGCACGTCCAGGCCTTCCAGGACATGGTGGACTATATCCGTTTGCAGGTGGCCGAACGGCGCCGTGTGCCGCGCGAGGATCTGATCTCGCGGCTGATTGCCGCCGAGGTCGATGGTGATCGCCTTGCCGAAGCTGAAATCGTCATGACATCGATGACGCTGGTGATGGCTGGCGTTGAATCACTGTCAAGCTTCATGACCATGTTTGCGCTCAACCTCGCAACCTTCCCCGACGCGCGGCGCCGTCTGGTGGGAGAGCCGCAGCTGATCGGCCAGGCGATCGAGGAATCGTTGCGCTATAACACCTCGGCGCAGCACTTCCGCCGCGTCCTGCTGGAGGACAAGGTCGTCCACGGCGTGGAGATGAAGGCCGGTCAGTTTGTCTGCCTTGCCTATGGCGCGGGAAACCGCGACGAGCGCAAATATGTGAACCCGGACGTCTACGACATCGCGCGCTATCCGCGTGATCATCTGGGCTTTGGCGGCGGTGTGCATATTTGTCTTGGCACGCTGATGGCGCGCCTCGTCACCCGCACCGCCATGCAGGAATTTCTA
>DEZK01000039.1:0-8622 GCA_002365175.1 Raskinella chloraquaticus (SeqCode) | reverse complement strand
TCTAAAAGGCATTCCCGACTATGAGGTGGATGTGAAAGGGCTCGCCTGGAACCCTTCCACTACGTTTCGCGCGCCGCTGGCGATGCAAATCACCCTTGGCTGAGGATCGCCTCAAGGGATCAGGATGCTGGGCCCTGTGGTTTTCCGCCCCGCCAGATCCTTGTGGGCCTGCGCTGCTTGAGCCAGTTTGTATTCCTTGGGCTTCTGCACCTTGAACATGCCCGTCTCGTAGGCCTTGAAGACCTCCTTGGCGTTTGCCACCAGATCGGCCCGCGTCAGCACGTAGTTGAACAGGCTCGGGCGCGTCACGAACAGGGATTTTGGACCAAGCGCGGCCAGCGCAAAGGGGGCTGGCTGACCTGAGGCTGCACCAAAGCACACCAGATGCCCGCGCGTATCAAGGCATTCCATCGATTTGAGGAAAGTGTCCTTGCCGACGCCATCATAAACGACCTGCACGCCCTTGCCCTTGGTGATCAGCATCACCTTCTTCACGAAATCCTCTTTCGTGTAGTTGATCGGGAAGGCGCAGCCATTCTTTTTGGCAAGCGCCATCTTGGCCGGCGAGGAGGTCGTGCCGATCACCTTGGCGCCCAGCGCCTTGGCCCACTGGCAGAGCAGCAGGCCCATGCCACCGGCCGCTGCATGCACGAGGACGAAATCGCCTTTCTGGACCTTGTAGGTCTGGCGCAGCAGATAGCGGGCCGTCATGCCCTTCAGCATCAGCGTCGCGGCGATCTTGTCGGGAACGGATTTCGGCAGCTTGATGAGACGATCCGCCTTGTAAAGGCATTTCTCCGCGTAAGAGCCCGGAGGGCCGCCCGTATGTCCGACACGCTCGCCGATCTTGAAATCGCTGACGCCTTTGCCGATGGCCTCAACCACGCCCACCGCCTCCATCCCGATGCCATGCGGCATGGTGAGCGGATAGGCGCCGCTGCGGTGATAGATGTCGATGAAGTTGACGCCGATTGCGGTGTGGCGCACCAGCACTTCGCCAGCTTTCGGCGCGCCAAGAACGACCTCCTCGAGCTTCATCTGATCGGCGGTGCCTGGTTTTTGTATGCGAATGGCCTTGACCATAATTCTTCTCGCTTTCCGCAGGGTGGAGCCTGCTTGTTCGTTCGATCGCGCGACAAGACCTCGCGCATCGCCTGAGTTGACAGCCGCTGACGGCGAATGAAAAGCCCTCGGCAGGTAAAACGATGAAGGTTATTGTGGGTAACCGCTGAAATGGGCTTGCTTCTTGCGACAAATCACCGTGGCGCCGACCAGCCAGCGTGATCAACACCCCTTTCCAAACGAATCGCAGGCTTTAAAGTGACGCGGCAGAAGGAGATTTACATGTCAGGTTTCGGAGTGGCCCAGCCGGTGCGTCGTGTTGAAGATCAGCGCTTCATCCGCGGCGTGGGACGTTACACCGACGACATCATTCTGCCGCGCCAGGCCTATGCTTATCTCCTGCGTTCACCACATGCCCATGCCCGCATCACGGCGATTGACGTCACAGCCGCCCGCGCTCTTCCCGGCGTTCTGGGTGTCCATCTGCTGGACGATGTCGAGGCGGCTGGGCTGAAACGCATCCGCTGCGATGTGCCGATGGATAATCGTGACGGCACGAGGCGCGCCAATCCAACGCGCACCCTGCTTGCCGGCGACACGGTGCGCCATGTCGGCGATCCGGTCGCGCTCATCGTTGCGGAGAGCCTCGCGATCGCGCGGGAAGCCGCTGAGGCGGTGAGCATCGATTATGCGCCATTGCCTGCTGTCAGCACCATGCAGGCAGCTGCGCGTGAGGACGCGGCACTGGTATGGCCCGATGCTCCCGCCAATCGCTGCTTTGACTGGGAGATCGGTGACAAGGCACAATCCGACGCGCTCTTCGCCAGAGCTGCCAGGATCGTCTCGGTCGAGGTCGACAATAATCGTGTGGTCGTTGCCTCCATGGAGGGGCGGGCGTGTAACGCCGAATTCGTCAAAGGTCGTTTCCGTATTCATGCCGGTACGCAAGGCTCGCACTGGCTGCGCAATGCGCTGGCACCCGTCATCGGCGTGAGGAACGAGGATGTCCAGGTGCTGACGCCCGATGTCGGCGGCGGCTTTGGCATGAAGATCTTTGTCTACGCCGAATATGCCCTGTGTGCCTTTGCCGCCCGGCTGCACGGCCGGCCGGTAAAATGGACGGCTGAGCGCGGCGAGGCGTTTTTGTCGGATACGGGCGGGCGTTCGCAGATCATGCGCGCGCGCCTTGCTGTCGACGAGGCCGGTCATTTCCTGGCGCTCGATGTCCACAACATCGCCGAGATGGGCGCTTATCTCTCGCCCTTTTCAGTCTTCATCCCGACGATGGCCGGCACCAAGGTGCTGCCCTCCGTCTACCGTTTCCAGTCGGTCTATGCCCGCGTCGAGGGCCTCTTCACCAACACTCCCGCCATTGATGCCTATCGTGGCGCCGGACGGCCTGAATCAAACTATCTCGTGGAGCGTCTGGTTGATCGGGCTGCCGACGAGCTGGGCATCGATCGCATCGTCCTGCGCAAACGCAATATGGTGAAATCCTCGCAGATGCCGTGGAAGGCCGCGCTGGGGTCGATCTACGATTCCGGTGATTTCGCCGGCACCATGCAGATCGCGCTGGATGCCATCGACTGGAAGGGAGCCGCCGGGCGCAAACGCCTGGCCCGCAAGCAAGGGCTGCGGCGTGGCATCGGTATCGGTTATTATCTTGAGGCGACGGGCGGTGATCCGAGCGAACGCGCGGAAATCCGTTTCGCCGCCGAAGGCCATGTCGACGTGCTGGTCGGCACGCAGTCGACAGGGCAGGGGCATGAGACGGCCTACACCCAACTCATCGCTGATCGCCTGGGCATCGAGCCCGCCCATGTGCGCATCGTGCAGGGCGATAGCGATCGCATGAAATCGGGCGGTGGCACCGGCGGCGCCCGCTCTCTTTATTCCGAGGGGAGCGCCATTCATGCCGCCGCGCAGATTGTGGTCGACAAGGGCCGCAGTGCAGCCGCTGACGTGTTCGAGGCTGCGGCCAACGATGTGGAATTCCGCAATGGCCATTTCACCATCATCGGCACCGACCGGCGCATCGGCCTCATCGCGCTTGCCCAAGAATTGCGCCAGCGTGGACAGGACCCGGCAACGCTTCTGGACGGCGCTGTCGACACGCCGATCGCCGCCCACACCTTCCCCAATGGCTGTCATGCAGCCGAGATCGAGCTTGATCCGGCAACCGGCGTCGTGCGTGTCGTATCTTACGCTGTTGCCGACGACATGGGCACAATCGTCAACCCGATGATCGTCGCCGGCCAGATCCATGGCGGCGTGGCGCAAGGCATCGGCCAGGCGCTGATGGAGCACACCGTTTTCGACGACAGCGGACAAATGCTGTCGGCAAGTTTCATGGATTATGCCTTGCCGCGCGCCGGCGATCTGCCTGACATTGACGTCAAGCTCCACGAGGTCGCCTGCACCACGAACCCGCTCGGCGTCAAAGGCGCCGGCGAGGCGGGTGCGGTTGGCTCGTGCCCGGCGGTCATGAACGCGCTGCAGGACGCGCTGAGCGAATGGGGTGTCAGCGTCGATATGCCGGCAACGCCCGAGCGCGTGTGGCGGGCGATCCACTCCAGGCCGACGGGTTAGACCCCGTTGGCCTTGAACCAGGCTTTCATCCGGTCGAATCCATCCCTGGCGTTTGCCTCGCGATAGCTCGCGCGGTAATCGGCGTGGAAGCCATGCGGCGTATCAGGGTAGATGACGATCTCGGCCTTCTTTCCGGCTGCCTTGAGCGCTCCTTCCATCTTCTTCACGTCCTCGACAGGGATGCCGGCATCAGCCGCACCGTAAAGTCCAAGCACCGGCGCTTTGATATTGCCGACGATGTCGATCGGGTGTTGAGGCGTCTGCTCGCTCTTTGCTGCGGTGATGCGGCCATACCACGCAACGCCCGCTTTGAGCGCCGGATTATGGGCGCTGTAAAGCCACACAATACGTCCTCCCCAGCAAAAGCCGGTGATACCCAGCCGCTCGCTCAGCGCCCCTTCACCTTTGGCGAAAGCAACCGTGCTGTCGACGTCACTCATCACCTGCTTGTCGGTGATCCTGGGCAGGATCTGCGCCACGATGGTGGCCCCGTCCGGCAGTTTGGCCGGATCGCCAGCACGGAAATAAAGCTCGGGTGCAATCGCGTAATAGCCAAGCTTGGCCAGCCGGCGACAGACATCCTTGATGTGCTCGTGAACGCCGAAGATTTCCTGAACGACGACGACAACCGGTGCCGCAACACTCGCTGCCGGATGCGCCCGGTAGGCGGGTATTTTACCGTCGCTGGTCACCAATTCGACCATGCCGGCGGTCAGGCCGCTGGTATCGGTGATGATGGTCTGAGCCGAAACGGGCTGGACGGCCAGAGCAAAACCACTTGCCAGGCTCGCGGTCAGAAAAGTGCGGCGGCCATCATCGCGCGGCTGTTCCACCCAGGCGTTGGCGGGCACATCATGTCGGGTGTCATCCATGGCGATTCTCTTTCGTGATCATGAAGGTTGTCAGGCGATCATAGCCCAGCAGCCGAGTGCTGCCTAGCGCATATGATACGGGTTTTCGCGTAGGTATCGGGTGGTTTACTTAACGTCCAAAAAGGCGCTTTTCTATGGGCTGGTGAAAGACCAGCCGCCACCCAGCGGTGACATTCTTTGGCCACAGGCCCGATGCGGGTCGAGGGCTTTGACAGCACCAACGAAGCAAGGAAGGCACATGCGTAAATTCCAACGAAACATGTTTTACGGCGCGGCAATGGCGCTGGCATTGGCGGTTTCCGCTGCTGCCGAAGCCAAGACACTCGTCTATTGCTCGGAAGGCTCGCCGGAAAATTTCACCCCGGCAGTCAACACCACCGGTACGAGTTTTGATGCCGCCCGCCCGGTCTATGATCAGCTCACGTTGTTCGAGCGTGGCACCACCAACGTCATTCCCGGTCTCGCCGAGAGCTGGACGATCGAGCAGAACGGCACGCTGATCACGCTCAAGCTGCGCAAAGGTGTGAAGTTCCACGCCAACTTCAAGCCGACGCGCGATTTCAATGCCGATGACGTGTTGTGGACGCTGAACCGCCAGTGGAAGGGCGATCATCCTTTCGCAAAAATCTCCGGCGGCAAATATGATTATTTCGCCGACATGGACATGGCCAAGCTTCTGAAGTCGGTCGAGAAGGTGGACGACTACACCCTCAAGATCACATTGAACGAGCCCAATGCTCCGATCATGGCCAATCTCGCCATGGATTTCATGACCATCCATTCAGCCGAATATGCCGAGACGCTGACGAAGCTTGGTAAGCTTGAGCTGATGGACCAGCAGCCCATCGGCACCGGCCCCTTCTCCTTCGTCGCCTATCAGAAGGATGCGGTGATCCGTTACAAGAAGAATGCCGATTACTGGGGTGAAAAGGCGCTGGTGGACGATCTCGTCTATGCCATCACGCCTGATCCAACCGCACGCTACGCCAAGCTGAAGGCCGGCGAGTGCCATTTCATGATCGCGCCGCGCCCGGCCGATCTGCCGGAAATGCAGAAGGATCCGGCGCTGAAAGTCATCAGCCAGTCGGGCCTCAACATCGCCTACTGGGCCTTCAACACGCAAAAGCCTCCCTTCGACAAGAAGCAGGTGCGCCAGGCGATGAATATGGCTATCGACAAGCAGGCGATCATCCGTGACGTCTTCCTCGGTGCCGGTCAGGTCGCCAAGAACCTCATTCCGCCGACGCTGTGGTCCTATAATGACGCCGTCAAGGACTATGCCTACGACCCGGAGAAGGCCAAGGCGCTGTTGAAGGAAGCCGGTGTCACCACGCCATTGGAAATCGACCTGTGGTACATGCCGGTGCAGCGCCCCTATAATCCCAACGCCAAGCGCATCGCCGAAATCATGCAGGCTGATCTCGCCAAGGTCGGCATCAACGCCAAACTCATCACCTATGAATGGGGCGAATATCGCAAGCGCGCCCAGCAGGGCGAGCACACGACGGCCCAGCTCGGCTGGACAGGGGATAATGGCGACCCTGACAACTTCTTCTTCCTGCGCGGTTGCTCGGGTGCGCGTGCCGGTGGCCAGAACATCACCAAATGGTGCAACAAGGAATATGATGATCTTCTGGTGAAGGCGCGCGGCATTGCCGATCAGGCGGAGCGGGCCAAGCTCTATTCTCAGATGCAGCTGATCGACAAGGAAGAGGCGCCCGACCTCAAGATTGCCCATTCCATTGTCTATGAGGCGATGCGCAAGGAAGTCGAGGGCTACAAGCAGGGCCCGCTGGGCGCCCATCACTTCAAGGGTGTCGACTTAAAGTAAGGCACCACGATCCGACACAGGATGCGGGAGGTTTCATCAACCTTCCGCATCTTTTTTGTTCTTTTCAATGTGATCGTAATCACTAGGCTGACCGCATGCTGGCTTTTTTCGCCAAACGCCTTGCACTGACGCTGCCAACCTTCCTGGCACTCATGTTCGTCACCTTCTTTGCCATTCGCCTGGTTCCCGGCGATCCGGTCGAGGTGCGCGTTGGCGAGCGCGGCATATCACCTGAGCGGCTGGCGCAATTTCGTCATGAGCTTGGTCTCGACCAGCCGGTGTGGAAGCAGTTTCTCGATTATGTCGGCGGCATTCTTCATGGTGATTTCGGCACCTCGGTTGTCACCAACGAGAAGGTGTTGACCGAGTTCCTCACTCTCTTTCCCGCTACGCTTGAGCTTGGCCTCTGCGCCATGATCTTCGCCATTATCGTCGGTGTCTTTTTTGGTGTCATTGCGGCCGTCAACCGCGGCAGCTTTTTTGACCACACGCTGATGGGCCTCTCGGTCGCCGGCTTTTCCATGCCGATCTTCTGGTGGGGGCTTCTTCTCATCATGCTGGTTGCCGGCCAATGGGGTCTGACACCGGTGTCGGGGCGTATCGACCTCATTCGATTTTACTTCGAGCCCGTCACCGGCTTCATGCTGATTGATAGCTGGCTCTCCGGCCAGAAGGGCGCCTTCTCATCGGCGCTCAGTCATCTCATTCTGCCAACCATCGTGCTTGGCACTGTGCCACTGGCAACGATTGCCCGCATGACGCGCTCCTCCATGCTTGAAGTGCTGAGCGAGGATTACGTTAGAACCGCGCGCGCCAAGGGCCTTGGCACCCTGCGCGTCATTGGCCTTCATGCGCTGCGCAACGCCCTCATTCCCGTGGTGACGATCGTCGGCATCCAGATCGGCACGATCATGGCCGGCGCGGTGCTGACGGAGACCATCTTCTCCTGGCCAGGCGTCGGGAAATGGCTGATCGAGGCGATTGGCCGGCGCGATTACCCGGCGCTCCAGGGCGGCATTCTGCTTATCTCCGGTCTCGTCATTTTTGTTAACCTGCTGGTCGATCTTCTCTACGGCCTGATCAATCCGAGGATCCGCCATGGTAACTGAGGCGACCATCGCTGAGGCAAAGCCGGTCTCAACCGCACCCTCGCCGCTCTCCGAATTCTGGGGGTCGTTCCGCGAAAATCCCGGCGCTGTTGCCGGCCTCATCATCCTGACCATCATTGCGCTTCTGGCCATCTTCGCCGACCTCATCGCGCCTTACTCTCCCTATGAGCAGTATCGTGATGCAGTGAAGCTGCCGCCAGCCTTCGTCGAGGGCGGGCGCGCTGCCTTTCTGCTGGGCACCGATGCGCTCGGTCGTGATACGCTCTCGCGCATCATTCACGGCGCCCGCATCTCGCTCTTCATCGGCCTCACCGTGGTGACGGTTTCAATCGTGGTTGGCGTTGTCCTCGGCCTGATGGCTGCCTTTTATCGCGGGATCGCCGATGTGCTGATCATGCGCACCATGGATCTCATCATTGCTGTGCCGGGTCTTGTCACCGCCATCCTCATCGTCGCTGTCCTTGGCCCAAACCTTACCAACACCATTGTTGCAGTGACTGTTGTCTATCTGCCGCGCTATGTGCGCCTTGTCCGTGCCTCTGCTCTCGGAGAGCTTGGAAAGGATTATGTCATTGCAGCGCAGGTCTCAGGCGTGGGCAAGCTTCGCCTGATGTTTGTGACCGTGCTGCCGAATTGTCTCGCGCCATTGATCGTTCAGGCAGCGCTTGGCGTGTCGGAAGCCATCCTCGAGGCAGCGGCCCTTGGCTTCCTTGGCCTTGGCGCCCAGCCACCGACACCTGAATGGGGCTCGATGCTGGCTGACGCACGCGAATTCATCCGCTCCAACCCGTGGATCGTCACCCTGCCGGGGCTAGCCATCCTGGTTACAGTCATTTCCATCAATCTCATGGGCGATGGCTTGCGCGATGCCCTTGACCCGAAACTCCGGCGCAGCTGAGGCGTAAAAATGGCCCTGCTCACCATTCGCAATCTCTCCGTCTCCTTTGCCACCCGTGGCGGCGCCTTCAGGGCGGTGGACGGCATCGACCTTGATGTCTCGCCAGACGAGGTGGTGGCCATTGTGGGTGAATCAGGCTCCGGCAAATCGGTGGCCATGCTGGCACTCATGGGCCTGCTGCCATGGACGGCAACCGTCACCGCCGAGCGCATGGAATTTGACGGTATCGACCTTCGCAACATTTCGCGGCACGAACGGCGC
>DEZK01000003.1 GCA_002365175.1 Raskinella chloraquaticus (SeqCode) | reverse complement strand
TCAAAAAACAGCATGCTCTAGGGGCGCAAATTGCGCGGCAAGGCGCTGGCGGCGGGCATCACGAGGATGGTGACGCGCGAATTGGTGGTGGCGAAGGGATTGTTGAGCACGTAGGGCTCGTTGTCCGCCTTGCCGGTGACGGCGGCGATCCGGTCATTGGGCAGGCCGCTTTCCGACAGAACCTGACGAACGGCGTTGGCGCGCTCGCTTGACAGATCCCAGTTTGAATAGCCGGCGCGGCCCTGGACGCGGCGCGAACTGGTATGGCCGATAATGGTGATGGGATTGGGCAGGCGGGTGAGCGCGGGCGCGAGGCTCTGCAGGGCCTGGCGGGTCCGCTCATAAGGAAAGCGCGAGCCATCTGGGAACATGGAGCGCCCGTCCTGATCAACCAGCTGGACTGCCAGACCGTCGGGCGTTTCCTCGAAAATGATATTTTGTGACAGGGATGAAATTTCCGGCAGGTTCTGCAAGGCCTGGCGCAGCGTTGCGGCAGCGGTTGCGAATTGACGTGATTTGGCCTGGGTGGTTTGTTCGTTGTCTCTCGTTGTCAGCTCGGGGCCCTGGCGGCGTTGCTGATCGTTGCGCTCATTGGCGACCGCGATTTCGAGCTTGTCGTCGGCCGTTGGCGACACGTCCTTCAGGAAGTCCTTGGTCTGGACGCCGCTGATCTCGACGACGCCGGCAAGCCGCGAGTCACGGGCAACGCCGAAGGCCTCGCGCATGGAACCGGCGACCTTGGCAAGCTTCACCTTGTCCTGGCTCGAAAAGGCGGCGACGACCACGAAGAAGCTCATGAGAAGCGCCATCAGATCGGCGAAGGTCACGAACCAGCCGTGACCGCCAGCGTGAGCTTTTTTCTTACGGGCCACGGCTCAGGCTGCCTCTTCGAAGGCTTCGCGATGCTTGTGCGGCAGATAGGCGAGCAGCATCTCGCGGATCAGCGCCGGGCTCTTGTTCTCGCGGATCTGCAATACGCCGTCGATGACGAGCGTCTCGACGATCTCATCGTGATGGAGTTTCATCTCGAGTTTTTCGGCAACCGGCATGCAAACGAAGTTCGCGATCACTGCGCCGTAAAGGGTCGCGAGCAAGGCCACCGCCATCGACGGGCCAAGCTTGGAGGGGTCTGACATGTGGGCAAACATCTGCACCATGCCGATGATGGTGCCGACCATGCCGAAAGCGGGGGCGCAATCGCCGATGGCCTTGTACACCTTGCCGCCATCTTCCATGCGAGTGGCGTGAAGGTCGCGTTCGCGCTCCAGTGTTTCGCGGATGAAAGCGGAATCATAGCCATCAGCGATCATGCGCACGCCTTTGGCGAGAAACTCATTATCGACTTCGACGGTTTCAAGGGCGATCGGCCCCTTCTTGCGCACGACATCGGCAAGTTCGGTGATCTGCTCGATCAATTCGCGCGGGTCAGCGGTTTGATGGGCGATTGCCATCTTCATGCCTGATATCAGGCCGGTGAAGGTCGTCTTCATCGGGAAACGGACGAGGGTCGCCGAGATGACGCCGCCACCGATGACAAGGGCGGCGTGCTCGGACCAGAAGGCCGAGATGTCGCCATCATGCGTCATCAGAATATAAAGGACAGTTATTGCGGCTACAAAGCCCAACACCGAACCAAGATCAACTTTCATAACACGCTGCCTCCGGACGGCTTCTGCCGACGCTCCACTAAGACAGCGCTAGAATGGGCGTGAGTAGTTAAAAAAGCCGGAAGGTGACTGGGTTTTTGATCACGAAATCAGCTGTGTTGCACCGAATCAGCTTGCTTGACGTACGGTCAGGACGGAGCCGTCGACGCCGCTTACAGTCACTTTTGTCCCTGCCGGGCAGTCATTTCCAGCGATGCGCCAGAAACTATCGTCGATTCTCACACGACCGTTACCCGAAATGATCGGCTCGGCCAGAATAAATTCGCGGCCGATGTGGCGCGCGGCGCGGGCGTTGAGCGTGGGATCGGCGGATTGAGGCGCCAGCCGGCGCTGCAATCGCCACCATAGGACGAGGCTGGCCAGCGCCAGCAAGGCGAAGGCGACCAGCTGGCCTTTGAGTGAAAGACCAATGAGGGATGCCATCAGCCCGGTTGCGACTGCCGCCAGCCCAAACCACAGGAAGACAAAGCCCGGGGCAAGTGTTTCCAGCCCCATCAAGGCAAGGCCGACGATCAGCCAGCTCCAGGCGCCGAACTGATCAGTCCAATGCTGCAGCCATTCCATTGTCTGGTCTCAGCTTCTGTCGCCGGGCACGACGGGGACGCCCGGGCGTGCTGGCGGCGGTTTTGCGTTTGTGCCGAAGGCCTCTTTGGCGATCTCGCCGATACCGGCAAGCGAGCCCAGGATGGCGGTTGCCTCGATGGGCAGCATGATGACCTTCTGGTTGGGTGAGCGGCCGATCGCCTCGAAGGCCTTCACGTATTTCTCGGCGATGAAATAGTTGAGCGCGGTGACGTTGCCGCCGGCAACCGCCTGCGACACCAGCTCGGTGGCTTTGGCCTCCGCGGCGGCAGAGCGCTCGCGCGCCTCGGCGTCGCGGAAGGCCGCTTCCTTGCGCCCTTCGGCCTCCAGGATCTGTGATTGCTTGGCGCCTTCCGCCTTGAGGATCTGCGCCTGGCGCTGGCCTTCCGCCTCGAGGATGGAGGCGCGCTTCTCGCGCTCGGCTTTCATCTGCCGGCCCATCGCCTCGATGATATCGGTTGGCGGGATGATATCCTTGATCTCGATGCGCAGGATCTTCACGCCCCAGGGAGAGGCAGCGGCATCCACAACGCGCAGAAGCCGGTCATTGATCTCGTCGCGATGCGAGAGCAGCGAATCAAGGTCGAGCGAGCCCATGACGGTGCGGATATTGGTGGTGGTGAGGTTCAGAACCGCATTGGTGAGGTTTTGCACCTCGTAGCTGGCCTTGGCGGCATCGACGACCTGGAAAAAGGTGATGCCGTCGACGCGGATGATGGCGTTGTCCTTGGTGATGACTTCCTGCGAGGGAACATCCATCACCTGCTCTTTCATCGAGATGCGGCCGCCGATGCGGTCGATAAAGGGGATGAGAATGTTAAGCCCGGGACTGAGAGTGCCGGTGTAGCGGCCAAAGCGCTCAACCGTCCAGTTGAACCCTTGCGGGACGGTCTTGACCCCGGCCAGAACGGTCAATACGACGAGGACCAATAAGATGATGACGAAAATTTCGCTACCCAAGGGTCAATCCTCCCCATGTGCTGAGGGCGCCTGTCTAGCACGCCTGACGGGCGCGCGATATCAGTGTGTCATGCTCGCGGCTCACGCGCCGTTTGGAAACAGGTAACCGCTCAGCAGGCGCTTCATCTCGGCAATGATCAGCGGGCGCTCCTTGTCGCCGCCCGGCGCATAAGCGAGCGCCAGAAGCGTATCTCCGACCTCTGCCAGGATGCGCAGCTTGATATCAAGCTCGGGGCCGGGTTCAAGCCCCAGCACCTGGCCCATCAGCATCTTCACCAGTTGTTCGCCGTCCACATCGGATGCGGCCTGGCTGTCGCGGGCATGGCGGCTGACGTGGCGCCCGCCATAGGCGATGGTACGGAAATCCGCGTGCTGGTCGAGATAGGCGATAAACGCGTCAATGGCGGCGATGAGGGCGGTGGGTCCGTCGGCTGGCGGCGACATCATCATGTCGCGCAGCAATTCTTCCTTGAAAATCCCCAGATGTCGTACCGCAATCGCGTCGACAATCGCCTGCTTGTCGGGAAAAAAGCGATAAAGCGAGCCCACCGATACGCCGGCCTCGGTGGCGATCATGCCGGTTGTCACATCATCAAACGGCACACCGCGGGCGAGCACGCGCGCGGCTGCGGCAAATATCCGCTGGACGGTCTCCTGGCTGCGTTCCTGCGCCGGACTGCGCCGGGCCTGAACCATGCGCACTTCGGTTTCCTTACTGTCATCGGCCATAAAACTCGAACGTCCCCGTCAGCTTTTTCTGACGCGGTTTCTAGGCTTAATTCCGGAAAATAACCAGTGGATGCGCCTGATTTTGACGGCGATACCTATGGCATTCAATTCCTCAACTGGATCGCGGCTGCACAGTTTGTCCTGTGCAGCCGTAAATCTCAGCAATTCACGCAAGGGTTGATCAGTTGCGGGTGATGGTACCGGAGCGCTGGAGCGCCCGCCCGCGCGGACCGGTGAGGGTGCCGCTCGTTGTGCATTGTCCCCCTGCACATTGCGCCGCGCGGGCGCGGGTCGCCGATTTTCCATTCGGCCCGGTGATCGATTGCTGCGAGGTGCAGGCGCCGCCAGCGCAGGAAGTGTTTCCCTGCGTGACATATTGGCGCCCGCCCGGTCCGGTCACATTGCCTGAGCGCTGGATGCCGGCAGCAGCGGCGTCACCCAGCAGAATGCCCGAAAACAGGAGAACGGTAGCAAATTTCGACACAATGCGCAGGTTCATGGTGGTATTCCTTTCTGGTTTATCGCTCCTGCGCCAAGGCGCCGGGCATACAGTTGTTCTAATCGATCCTGCGGTCATCGTTATTCAGTTTCGGGCCCTGCGGAGTGGTTTGATGAAATTCTTTCAACCAGCTGATTTCATGAGAAAAAAGCCGATACAGAGGCGTTCGGAATCAACCATCGACACGATCCTGGAGGCCAGCGCTCAGATTCTCGATGCGGAAGGCGAAAAAGGGCTCAACACCAATGACATCGCCACCCGATCGGGATTTTCGGTTGGTACGCTCTATCAGTATTTCAAGAACAAGGACGCGATCGTTCAGGCGATGGCAGAGCGTGAAGTTCGCCTCGTCAACGAAAAGTTCGATCAACTGATCAAAGCGGAGAAAAATCTGACGCAGGAGGCCGCCGTCAGGGCGGTGGTGCGGGTGCTGATCGAACCTTTCTCAAAACGTCCCAGGGCAAGGCGGGCTGCCATGCTGTTTCTGGCCAAGCGCATCGATATTCTGGTGGCGCGCAAGATCGTGGTGGAAATGTCAGGCAGATTGTTCGAGCGCATGCGCTATCACGTTGCCTTCGAAGGGGTGCCAGACAAGGTCAGGCGCGCCGTTCTGATGTCGGCGGTGATGGGTGCCATTCGCGGCACATTGATCGACGATCCCGAATTGATCACAACGCAGGGCTTCGAGGATGAGCTGGTGACGCTGGTGCTTGCTTATTTGGCGGCACCGGTGCGCAGGGGCGTGGCGGGCGAATTATAGGGTTTTTGGGCTTGAACATCAGGCTGCGTTGCCTTGGCGAGGGAGCGGCGCAAGCTCTCGCTGGTCATGCCCTTCCCGTCAGGCTTCCAGCCCGGAGGGCCGAAGAGATAGCCCAGCCTGTCCTTCCAGTTGCGTGCATGCGCGACATCCGACAGGAGAGCGGCCCATTCGTGCAGCGCGATCTTGATCGGGTTGCGGGTCTTGAGGGGGGTGACAAGGCCAAAGCGTGGCTTGATGTCGTCACGTTCAGCCACATACGTTCCAAACAGGCGGTCGAAGAGAACGATCATACCGCCAAAATTGCGATCAAGATATTCCGGGTTGGCGGCGTGATGAACGCGGTGATTGGAGGGTGTGTTGAGGACATATTCCAACACCCCCAGACGCGGAAACCATTCGCTGTGAAGCCAGAATTGATAGATCAGGTTGACGAAGAGCGCGGCGAGAACGGCCAGAGGATGAAACCCCAGGATCACCAGCGGTGTGAAAAAGAGGGCGAGGCCGGATAATTCCGCCGTCCAGCCGAGGCGAAGTGCTGCAAGGAAATTCAGATGATTGGGCGTGTGGTGGACGACATGGGTCGCCCAGAACCAGCGGATTTCATGGCTCAGCCGGTGCTCCCAATAATAGAAAAATTCAAAACCGATCGCCAGAAGCGCAATCCCCCACCACTGGTCGAGCGGAACGGTGAACAGGCGAAACTGCCACAGCCACAGGTAGATACCAGCGACAAGGCCGCGCGTGACCAGGTTCTTGAGAAACTGGCCGGCGATGATACCAAGCGATATTCCCGCTTCGCTCCAGGCGAAAGGGCGTTTGCCAAGCCAGCGATAGAGCACCGCTTCAGCGGCCGCGATCACCAGCAAAAGCGGCAAAGCAAACAGAAAATATCGCGGTTCAAACGACATCGGCAAGGTTCACTCCGCAGCCATCGGCGCCATCATCGTTATCCAATTATAGGCGAATGGGCTTCCCGGCGTTTCGTGTTCCAGCGTGGCAAGTGTTTTGTTCAAGATATTGAATTATAATCAGTATTATTCAAGGTAGCAGACTTAATGAGCTTATTCGCTCAGTTTTCCTGACCCGGGCTGGATCCAGCCTGACAGTTCACGGCGCACGACCGCTTCCAGAACATCGAGACCCGCTTTGCTATCATTGAGGCAGGGGATGTAGGTGAATTTGTCGCCGCCATTATCTTCGAAAAAATGGCGGTTCTCGACATCGAGCTCTTCCAGCGTCTCAAGGCAATCGGCGCTGAAGCCTGGTGCGATCACCGCCAGCTTCCGCGTGCCGGATGTTGCCAGTTCCGTGATCGTTTCATCGGTGTAGGGGCGTAGCCATTCTTCATTGCCGAAACGGGACTGGAACGTCACCTTGTATCGGTCAGCCGGCCAGCCGAGTTTCTCGCGCAGCAAACGCCCGGTCTTCACGCATTGGCAATGATAGGGATCGCCCTTCATCAGGTAGGATTTCGGCACGCCGTGGAAGGAGGCGAGCAGCATGTCAGGCTGCCAGTCGAGAGTGGCGAGATGGCGGGTCACCGAATTGGCCAGAGCGTCGATATAGGCTGGATCATCCGCCCAATTATGGGCAACCCGGAGTGTTGGCTGCCAGCGCATGCGCATTAACTGGCGAAACACGTCATCGCAGGCGGTGGCCGATGTGGCGGCGGCATATTGCGGGTAGAGCGGCACGAAAAGGATGCGGTCGCAGCCCTGTGCCAGCAGCCGCTCGATGGCCGGGCCGGTGGCGGGATTGCCGTAGCGCATGGAAAAATCAACGATGATATCAGGAGACAGCTTGGCCAGGCGCGATGCCAGGCCCTCTGACTGCGCGCGGGTGATGGTGAGGAGCGGGCCTTCATTGCGCTCCTTGTTCCAGATCGAAGCGTAATCCTTGCCCTTGCGCCCCGGCCTTGTGGTCAGAATGATGAGATTGAGCAGCGGCCACCACAGCACGCGATTGACCTCGATGACGCGGCGGTCGGAAAGGAATTGTTTCAGATAGCGGCGCATCGACCAGTAGTCGGTGCCATCAGGGGTACCAAGATTGGCGATCAGGACGCCGATGCGGCCAACCTTGACAGGAGGGTGTCCTGCAGGAAGGGTGAGATGAGGCGATGCGGCGGCGGTATCGCGAGAGGGCATTTTTTCTCCGGCTGTTGTGTCAGGTCGGGTCAGATCGCAGCGGGTCATGGTGTCTTTGAATTAGTCAAACGCTAACTCCGTAATTGCAAGCATGATCGGCGCTGGCGCAATGTCGCAGGCCTCCGTGAGAGTGCGGTTTCGCGTGATTGACGCCTCGGTCATAATGGAGTGTGAGGCGACGGCAAAAGGATGAACAAGATGTGGCGTAGCGTTCTAGGATTGGCGTGTCTGCTGGTGCCGCTGGTGGCCTCGCACGCCGCTCAGGCTCAAAGCTTCAATTGCCGACTGGCGCGAGCGCCTGATGAAATCCTCATCTGCCAGGATGATGAGTTATCGCGTCTGGATGAGCGGATGTCAGCGCTCTATTTCGAGGCGCGCAATCGTGCGCCTGCGCCGGTTCGCGCGGAAATGGAGGCTGATCAGGCGGATTGGCTGGCGTCACGGCGCGTTTGCGGTCGCGATGCGCGCTGTATACGGGCAGCCTATAACGTGCGGATTGCCGAGCTCAATCGCCGCTGAGCGATTTGCAATGTTATAATATAACATTTGTGTTGCCAAACCTCCGGCCGGCGCGCTAGAGGGGTGGTCATGACGTCGCATTCAGATACGCTCACCTCTGCAGCCGCACCGCACGATCACAGCGCTCATGCGCATGGCCATGCCCGCGCGATGCAGCACACCGTGACGGTGGTTCGTCGGTTATCGCTGTTTACGATGTCGGCAGGCTGGCGTGTTGGTGGCGTTATCGCCGTGCTTGCGGTGATGTGGGCTGGCGTCGCGCTGGTCGTTTTCTCATGAGTGACAGCGCGCTCGTCTTTGATGATGTGACGCTTGGCTATGACAGCCACCCGGTTGTCCACCATCTGCGCGGGCGGGTTGAACGTGGCGATTGCGTTGCAGTCACGGGGCCGAATGGCGCTGGAAAATCGACGCTGCTGAAGGCGATCAACGGGTTGATGACACCCCTTGGCGGGCGCATCGAGTGCGGTGCGCGAGCCAGGCGCGATATCGCCTATCTGCCGCAAGTGGCCGAAATCGACCGCAGCTTTCCGCTGAGCGTCGGCGATCTGGTGGCGGCGGGAGCGTGGCGCCATTGCGGGATATTTTCAGCCATCAACGGCACGATGGAGGCGCGGGTCAGCCAGGCGATCGGCGATGTGGGCCTCACCGGCTTCGAACAGCGTGCCATCGGCGCCCTGTCAGGCGGGCAATTGCAGCGCGCGCTTTTCGCGCGCGTCCTCGTCCAGGATGCGGCCATCATCCTGCTGGATGAACCGTTCACCGCTATCGACAATGCCACAACGCGTGATCTGATGGCGCTCATCGGCCGGTGGCGCCAGGAAGGGCGCACGGTCATTGCGGTATTGCATGATCTTGATCTCGTCCGGGAGCATTTTCCGCGTACGCTCTTGCTGGCAAGAACGGCGGTTGCGTGGGGTGCGACCGGCGAGGTGCTAACGATTGATAATCTGGCCGCCGCACGGCACATGATCGAGGCGCCGGATCCGCATGCGCCTCTGTGCCCGGTCGATTGAGAGCTGACATGTTATACAGCCTCCTCATCGCGCCCTTTGTCGAATTCGATTTCATGCGCCGTGCGCTCATTGGCCTTTTTGCTCTGGGCCTCGGGGCAGCGCCGGTTGGCGTTTTTCTCATGCTGCGGCGCATGTCGCTCACGGGCGATGCGGTGGCGCACGCCATCCTGCCAGGGGTGGCGGTTGGCTTTGCGCTTGCAGGGTTTTCAGTGGTGGCGATGACGGTTGGCGGGCTTATCGCGGGTTTCATTGTCGTCGTCGTGTCTGGGATCGCGGCGCGCTCAACCGCGCTCAACGAGGATGCGACGCTGGCTGCGTTCTATCTTGTCTCGCTTGCCTGCGGCGTCATGCTGGTGTCAGCGCGGGGCAGCAATGTCGATCTCCTGCACTTTCTCTTCGGCCATGTGCTGGCGCTCGATGACCCCTCGCTTCTCCTCATCGCGATGACGAATTCGCTAAGCCTGATCGTGCTGGCGCTCTTTTATCGGCCGCTTGTCATCGACAGCGTTGATCCGCAATTTCTGTCGACGCTCAGCCGGGCCGGCGGCGTGGCGCATCTGGTGTTTCTGGCGGTCGTGGTGATCACAACGGTTGGTGCCATCCAGGCTCTTGGCACGTTGCTTGGTGTCGCGGCCATGATCCTGCCGGCGGTCGCCGCGCGCTTCTGGACGCGTGACGTCAACACCATGGTGCTCACGGCGCCCTTGTTTGGCATCAGCGCCAATATCATCGGTCTGCTTGTCTCCTACCATGGTGATAGCGAGACCGGCCCGGCGATCGTTCTCACGCAGGGGTTCGCGGTGTTTCTTTCCCTGATGTTCGGGCGCGCCGGCGGCCTGGTCCCGCGCCTGTTACGCCCCCGCCATCGGGTTGCCTGATGGCTACCAACGGAGAATGACATGATTGACCGGCGTACCATCCTTTTGGCACTTGCAGGCCTGCCAGCAGTAGCGGCCCGCGCGCAAACGCCGGGCGCAAGCCCGCCCTCTTCCGTCATTGCCTCGTTTTCGATCCTTGCCGATCTTATCGCCAACGTCGCCGGCCCGGCGGTGCCGGTGGCAAGTCTGGTCGGCCCCAATTCGGACGCGCATGCCTATCAACCCAAGCCAGGTGATTCCCGTCTTCTTGCCGCTGCCAGGCTGATCGTCGTCAACGGCCTTGGCTTCGAGGGGTTCATCGATCGTCTGGTGAAAGCGTCGGGAAGCAAGGCGCAGATCGTCGTTGCCAGCAAGGGCATCGTGCCCCTGAAAGCCAAAACGGGCGCAGACCACGCAGACGCTCACGGCCATAAAGCCCACAACCATGACGAGGCTGCCGATCCCCATGCCTGGCAATCGGTCGCAAATGCCAAGATCTATGTGGCCAATATCCGTGACGGGCTGATCGGCGCCGACAGCGCCGGGGCTGAGGGGTACCGGCAGCGAGCCAAGGACTATCTGACGCGGCTTGATGCGCTTGAAGCGGAGATTGGCGCCGAGATTGCCCGTATACCGCCGGCCAGCCGCCGCGTCGTTTCCTCGCATGACGCTTTTGGCTATTTTGAAAGGGCTTATGGGTTGACCTTTATCGCGGCCCGGGGCCTGTCAGCGGAAAGCGAGCCTACGGCTGCCCAGATCGCCACGCTGATCCGCCAGGTCCGCAAGGAGAAGGTCAAGGCAGTGTTCACCGAGAATGTGCTGAGCCCCAGGTTTGCGCAGCAGCTTGCCCGGGAAAGCGGAGCGGTTGTGGGAGGAACGCTTTTTTCTGATGCGTTGTCGGATGCAAAAGGTCCGGCGGCAACCTATATCGATCTCATGCGCCATAATGCGCGAACGCTGGTCAGCGCGCTTCTCACCTCGTGAGGCTTTCATATGCAGGAACAGATACCCGTTACCGTCCTCACCGGCTATCTCGGTGCCGGCAAGACGACATTGCTCAACCGCATTCTCTCCGAGCCGCACGGCAAGCGCTATGCGGTGATCGTGAACGAGTTTGGCGAGGTTGGTATCGACAATGATCTCGTCGTTGGCGCGGACGAAGAAGTCTTCGAGATGAACAATGGCTGCATCTGCTGCACGGTGCGCGGTGATCTCATTCATATCATCGACAATCTGATGAAGCGGCGCGGACGTTTTGACGCCATCATCATCGAAACGACAGGGCTCGCTGACCCGGCCCCCGTGGCGCAGACCTTTTTTGTCGATCAGGATGTGCGGGCGAAAACCAGGCTTGATGCGGTGGTGACGGTGGTGGATGCCAAGCATCTGGTGGCGCGACTTGATGACGCACCCGAGGCGCAGGACCAGATCGCCTTCGCCGACGTCATCTTGCTCAACAAGACAGACCTGGTGAGCGAGGATGATCTGAAAGCCGTGGAGGCACGTATCCGCGCGATCAACCCTTACGCCAAGCTGCATCGCACCCAAAACTCAAATGTGGCGCTTGAGGCCATTCTTGATCGCGGCGCGTTTGATCTTGAGCGCATCCTGTCGGTCGAGCCCGACTTCCTCGACGGCCATCATGATCACGACCATGATCCGGATGTGGTGTCGATGTCGCTGACCATTCCGGGTGATATCGATCCGGAAAAATTCCTGCCGTGGATCAACGAGGTGTCGCAGACCTTTGGTCCGCAGCTTCTGCGCTACAAGGGCATTCTCGCCTTCAAGGACGAGCCGCGCCGCTTCGTGCTGCAGGGCGTGCACATGATCATCGATGGCGATCTGCAGCGGCCTTGGAAAGCGGATGAGAAGCGCGTGTCGCGCCTCGTCTTCATCGGGCGCGATCTTGATCAGGCGGCGTTGACGGCCGGCTTTGAGGCCTGCAAGGCTTGAAGGGCTTTTTCGCTGTCCGCCTTCGTGTCAATTTATGAGGTCTGACCCTAGCTCATGACAGCCTCGATAACGTCTTCTCCCGATCAGGGTCCGCGCTTCGAACTTGGCGCCCATGTGCTGACGGCGCATTTCATTGGCCCGCTGGCGCTCTTTGCCACCGCCGAGGGCGCGGTTGCGGCAGCGACACCCGGCTCGGGGCTTGAAGGGCAAAACCAGGTCGACCAGTCCGGGCTCGTTCTGGCGGTGGCTGCCAGCGATGGCAAGGCGCTCATCGTTGCCGGCGAGCGTGGCGTTGTACGTCGCGTTACGTTGAAAGATGTGAGCGACATCGCTCATTGCAGCGGCGCCTGGCCAACGGCGCTTGCCAGCGGTCCGGATGGAGCGGTGGCTGTTGCCGCAGGGCGCAAGCTGTCGGTGTGGCGGGGTGGCGAGACGATTTTCACGACGCAAGCGCCGTCGCTGGTGCAGGGCCTTGCGTTTGCCCCCAAGGGGTTTCGTGTGGCGGCAGCCCATGGGGGAGGGGCCAGCCTGTGGTATCCGGGGCAACCGGCTGCCGAGCCGACGCGGCTGGACTGGAAGGGCGCCCATCTCGACGTCGTCTTTTCGCCTGATGGGGCGTTTCTGGTCACCTCCATGCAGGAAAACGCCCTTCATGGCTGGAAGCTTGCCGACAAGGCGCATATGCGCATGACCGGCTATCCTGGCAAGCCGCGCTCGCTTGCCTGGACGGTCAAGGGCAAATGGCTGGCAACCTCGGGGGCGGATGCGGCCATTCTCTGGCCGTTCCAGGACAAGAACGGGCCGATGGGCAAAGCGCCAAAGGAAATCGCCGTGCGCGGCGACAGCAAGGTAACGCGGGTTGCCTGCCATCCGCAGGTTGATGTCGTGGCAACCGGCTATGATGATGGCATGGTGCTGCTGACGCGGCTTGATGACCTGGCCGAAATTGTCGCGGTGCGCCCCATGGCGTCCGCGATCTCGGCGCTCGCCTGGTCGGCTGACGGGGCGATGCTTGCCTGGGGCAGCGATAGCGGTTTTGCCGGTATCTTTTCAGCCCGGCAGAGCGTCTGACATGCGTCTCGGGCGCTGGTTCAGGCCGGATGAGAAGCGCCAGAAGGATGTCGAGCGCCTCAAAGGGTGGGTGCGGGCAGCGCTGGCGGTCGATGACAGCAAGACGGTATCGATCAGCGAGATCGAATGCGGCGATCCCTCGTGCCCTGGCGGCATCGAGACCGCCGTGCTGGTGCGCGGCAAAGCAAGCGTCGAGGCGGCCTTCAAATTGCGCGGGCCGCTCGACAGCCTGAGCGAAGCGATGGTCGCAGACGCCGTCGGCGCGTGGCGGGCAGCCAGAATGACCGGCCCCGCTTCATGACGCGATCAGAGCTCCTGCCGGGCCCATCACTCGTTTCCGGCGATTTTCCGTCTGCGGCGCCGTCAAGAGGCGCACCGCGCCTCAGCTGCGTGGTGGCGCGGCGGAGGCGTTCGCCTGCGGAGCGGCCTGCTGTGCCACCGTCTGGTCAGTGACAGAACCAGCGGGCTTTGCTTCAACGGTTTCGTCTTCGGCAAGGCCTTTCTTGAAGGATTTGATGCCTTTGGCGACATCGCCCATCATTTCCGAGATCTTGCCCTTGCCACCGAACAGCAGCAGGGCGAGAAGCCCGACGACTAGCCAATGCCAGATGCTGAATGCGCCCATCACGTCCTCTCAAACTCTGTGCGCGGCCAATAGGCCGCCTGTCGTACCTATCCTAAAGCATAATATCGGGTAGCGGGAAGAGGATTGCTAGCCCCTGACGCAAATTCGCTGAAGAACGTAAACGCGGCCCCGCCTCAACGCACCAGCACGTTACGGAACTGCCAGGGGTCGCTGGTGTCGATATCCTCAGGGAAAAAGCCCGGGCGGTCGGTCAGCGGCGTCCAGTCGGTGTAATAGCCTTTCACCGGGCCGAGATAGGGCGTCTGTACCTCAAGGCAGCGGCGAAAATCCATTTCATCGGCTTCAACGATGCCAGCCATCGGGTTTTCGAGCGCCCATACCATGCCGGCCAGCACCGCAGACGTTACCTGCAAGCCGGTTGCGTTCTGGTAGGGGGCAACGGAGCGGGTTTCCTCGATGGAGAGTTGCGAGCCATACCAATAGGCGTTCTTGCCATGGCCGTAGAGCAGCACGCCCAGTTCGTCGATGCCATCGACGATCTCATGTTCATCGAGAATGTGGTGTTCATCCTGCATCTTGCCGGCCTTGCCGAACATCTCGTGCAGCGACAGCACGGCGTCGTTGGCCGGGTGATAGGCATAATGGCAGGTCGGGCGATAGATCGCCTTGCCGGCACCGTCACGCAGGGTGAAATAATCGGCAATCGAGATCGATTCATTATGGGTGACGAGAAAGCCGTACTGGGCGCCTGGCGTCGGACACCACGAGCGCACGCGGGTATTGGCGCCGGGCTGGAGGAGATAGATCGCCGCGCCGCAGCCATCCTTGTGGGTGCGGCCATTCTCCGGCATCCAGGTTTCATGCGTGCCCCAGCCAAGTTCGGCTGGTTGCATGCCCTCCGACAGGAACCCTTCGACCGACCAGGTGTTGACAAAGATGTCACGCGGCTTCGGGGTTCTCGAGCGTTGGGTATCGCGCTCGGCGATATGAATGCCCTTGACGCCAAGCCGCTGGGCGAGCCTGCCCCATTCCTCGCGCGTCGTCGGCTCGTTGCCCTTGTGTCCCAGATCGGCGGCAAGATTGACCAGAGCCTGCTTGACGAACCATGAGACCATGCCCGGATTGGCGCCGCAGCAGGAGACGGCTGTTGTGCCGCCAGGCGTCTTGCGCCGTGCCGCAAGGACAGTCTCGCGCAGGGCATAATTCGAGCGCGCTTCCGGCCCTTTGGACGTATCCCAGTAGAAGCCGACCCAGGGTTCCACCACGGTGTCGATATAGAGCGCGCCGATATCGCGGCAGAACTCCATGATGTCGAGCGAGGAGGTGTCGACTGAGAGGTTGACGCAGAAGCCTTGTCCGCCGCCTGCGGTGAGGAGCGGCTTCAGCAATTCCTTGTAATTGTCCCGCGTCACCGCCTGGTGAATGAAGCGGATGCCATGTTTGTCAAGGATGGCCCTGTCACTGTCATCGGGATCAATGACAACGAAACGGCTCTTGTCGAACTCGAAATGACGCTCGATGAGCGGCAGCGTGCCGCGACCGATCGAGCCGAAGCCGATCATGACGACAGGGCCGGAAATTTTTGCATGGATGGGGTGCTGGGGCATGGATTGTCCCTGAAAGGCAAATGATGACGGGAAGGGCAGCCTGACGGCGCCACGTGACGAGGGCTTGCTACACGTTAACTCTTGCCTTGTCGATCACGCGTGGCGCAGCCAAGTGCAAGGTTCGCCCGATCATTCAATCCGGCATTGGCGGACATTGATATGGCTTGCGACAGCCTGGCTCATCTGGTGGCTCTGGCGAGAATCGGCAAACCGAATCAGGGCTCAAGAACGGTTTCAGCGTCAGCGGGCAGGATGATTTCGAGAAGCTCGCAATCATCAGACCAGCCGACCACGGTGTGGCGGATATTGGGAGGCTGCACCCAGCTTGAACCAGCCTTGAAGACATGGGCGCCTTCGCCCTCGAATTCAGTCGAGAACCAGCCCTTCAGCACATAGATCATCTGGAAGTGCACGTCGTGGCGATGGCGTTCACTCAGGGCTGGCGAGAAGGGTTTGACCATGCGGATGACGTGAGCGGTCGCAAGCCCGTTGGTGGCGGCGGCCACACCAAGATCGCGGTAGGCGGAATAGTCGCGCAAGCCGCCCGTCTTGAAATCGGCCTCGTTATGATGGCTGACGGTGAAGCTCTGGGCGGAACTGGCGTCATTGGTCGTGACCATTTTGGCTCCCTTGTGGGCTCACTGCGCCCGAGCGACAGCGAGGTGCTGGCTCAGGCCGCAAGGATGGCGCTTTCAGCGCCCCGCGCCAAGAGGCATCACGCCGCCTGCGCGGTCAGACAGGTGGGCAGGCGGACCGCCGGGCGCATGAAACCCGTGGCATGAGCGAGGGCGCCCTGAATGAGTTCGCGGCCAAGAAACCGCCGCTCATCGCCATCGCCCGGCATGACAAGCCGCTCGACGGGTGCCTTCGAAAAGCCGAACCGGCTATAATAGCGCGGATCGCCCACCAGAACGACGGCGCTATGGCCAAGCTGGCGGGCCTGATCAAGCCCGCGCAGCATGAGGGCGCGGCCGATCCCGGTGCCCTGATAGTCAGGATCAACCGCGAGCGGGCCAAGCAGCAGGGCGCGCGTTGCCGGGCCGGCGAGCACGTTCCAGAAGGTCAGCGTGCCAACGATGCGGCTGCCCCAGGGCAGAGCGTTGTCGCGCACAAGAAAGGCAAGGCCGCGCGCCGGCATCTGGCCCTCGCGCAGTGCCTGGGCCGGCTTTTGAAGGCGATCCGCACCGAAGGCGCGATCGAGGAGGTCCTCGACGCCTTGCCTGTCGACTGTCGTGTGATGATCGAAGACGAGCATGTAAACCCCCTGAAGCCATGAGGAGGATTAAGGACAGAGCCGCCGGCCCCGCAGGGCCGGCGCAGCGGATCAGATGACGATCTGGCGCAAGGGCGGAAAGCCGTTGAAGGCCACTGCCGCATAGGTAGTGGTATAGGCGCCGGTGCCTTCGATCAGAACCTTGTCGCCGATCTCGAGCGAGATAGGCAGCATGTAGGGCTCTTTCTCATACATCACATCCATCGAATCGCAGGTCGGGCCCGCCAGAACGCAGGGCTCAAGGGCTGCGCCGTCGCGCGGCGTTTTGATGGCGTAGCGGATCGATTCGTCCATCGTCTCGGCGAGACCGCCGAATTTGCCGATGTCGAGATAGACCCAGCGCACGTCATCATCCTCGCGCTTCTTCGAAACGAGAACCACCTCGGCCTGGATGATGCCGGCATTGCCCACCATGCCCCGGCCAGGCTCGATGATGGTCTCCGGGATGCGGTTGCCGAAATGGCGGCGCAGCGCCTCGAAGATGGCGTTGCCATAGGCTTGTACCTTCGGCACCGCCTTCAGGTATTTGGTCGGAAAGCCGCCACCGAGATTGACCATGGCAAGCGTAATGCCGCGATCAGCGCAATCGCGGAACACTTTCGAGGCCATGGCAAGCGCCTCGTTCCACATGTTCGGATTGCGCTGTTGCGATCCGACATGGAACGAGACCCCATGGGCGATCAGCCCGAGGCGATGGGCGTGTTCGAGCACATCGACCGCCATCTGCGGCTCGCAGCCGAATTTGCGCGATAGCGGCCATTCGGCGCCTGCCCCGTCGCAGAGCACGCGGCAGAACACTTTCGAGCCAGGTGCGGCACGGGCGATCTTTTCCACTTCAGCCACGCAATCAACGGCAAAGAGACGGATGCCAAGCCCATAGGCGCGCGCAACATCCGCTTCCTTCTTGATCGTGTTGCCAAACGAAATGCGATCGGGCGTCGCACCAGCGGCCAGCGCCATCTGCAATTCCTGCACGGAGGCGATGTCAAAGCAGGAGCCAAGATCCGCCAGAAGCGACAACACTTCCGGCGCCGGGTTGGCTTTCACTGCATAGAACACGCGCGTGTCAGGCAAGGCCTTGGCAAAGGCCAGGTAATTGTCCCGAACGCGATTGAGATCGAGCACCATGACAGGCTCATCGAAACGATGAGCGGCGAGGTAGTTGCGAATGCGATCGCTCATTGCGGTATCTCCCATGCCGCAAGGCGTTAACCCAAGGCTATCAATGTGATCATGCGCCTGCTGTGGAGGCAGGACGTCATGGGCATCAATAGCAGGCCGGTAGCGACCGGCCCCGCGAATGATATGCCGTGGATTGGAACGGGAGACCGCTCCGCACGCCGGGCAAGATGGACAAGCCTCGACAGACCGCCGGCGGTGGAAACCGGCTGAGACCGAAAAGACCCGCTCCGTCGTTGCTTCAAGTCGCGTCCCCCGCGGAGGACGGGGTTCACCGGTCTATTCCGGCTGCCGGTCGAGGTTCGATGCTCGGTGCGTAACGCACCCCGAATGACGATCCCTCGCCATTCATTTGCATCGGGCGGCTGTCCGGCCTCTTGTCCGGATGCCCACCGACCAGCACGCGACCACAGGCACGTGCAGAATTGGGTGAGCGCTATATGAGGCAATTGACCATCGCACGCAAGAGAAAAACGGCGCGGCGGCTTCAGTTTTTCTTCTTTTTTGAGGAAAGAGTTGCTGAGGATGAACAGTGACTTAACAAAATGCGCTGCGTTGCCAGTTCCGTCGATGTGTGCGAGGGGAAAGCGCGATCATGCAGCGTTGACGTTTGGGCAATGATGCAGGGGCGATGCTGGCAGGAAATGGAGCGATCGACGCTCATGCGACGGCGCGATTTTTTTAAAACGGCCACAATACTCGGCGGTCATGTGATGCTCCCCGGCGGGCTCGCGGCGCAAACGCCGGCTTTTGCCTTTGATTCGGTCATCGCCCGGGCGCGGGCGCTGAGCCAGCAAGGTTTCCAGCCGGGTCCGCAGGCACCAGACAATTTGCGTCAGCTTGGTTTTGACGCCTATCGTGACCTGCGTTTTCGCCGCGATCGCGCCTTGCTGGATGAAGAAGGCAGCCGCTATCGCCTGCAGATGTTTCATCTCGGGTTTCTTTATACGCGGCCGGTCAGTGTCTCGATTGTCCGTGACGGCGTTGCCCAGCCGATCACCTATCGTTCCGATCTCTTCGATCTCGGGCGCAACAAATTCGACCCGCCCCTTCCCGAAACGTTGGGGTTTGCCGGCTTTCGTCTGCATTATCCTCTCAATCAACCGAAGCTTTTCGATGAGTTGATCTCGTTTCTGGGTGCAAGCTATTTTCGCTTGCTCGGACGCGGCCAGCGCTACGGTCTGTCGGCGCGCGGACTGGCGATTGATACGGCTGTCTCCAGCGGCGAGGAATTTCCGTCCTTCCGCGAATTCTGGATCGTGCCGCCAGCGCCCGGTGGCGAGCAGATTATGATCTATGCGCTGCTCGACAGCCCCTCGGTGACGGGAGCCTATGCGTTCGCGCTCTACCCGGGTGAAGCATCGCAGCTCACGGTGCAGGTGACGCTTTTTGCCCGCAAGCCGATCCGCAAGCTCGGGCTCGCGCCGCTCTCCTCGATGTTCTTTTATGGCGAGAACCAGTCACGACCGGCCACCGATTATCGCCCGAAGGTCCATGATTCGGATGGGCTTTTGATCCATACGGGCGCGGGGGAATGGATATGGCGGCCTTTGCGCAACCCGAACGGCCTCGCCGTCTCAGCCTTCCTCGACAATAATATGAGGGGCTTCGGGCTGGTTCAGCGTGATCGCGCCTTTGACCATTATCAGGATCTCGATCTGCGCTATGAGGCGCGCCCGACGTACTGGATCGAACCGGTGGGCGCGTGGGGCGAGGGGCATGTCGAGCTGATCGAAATCCCGACGCCGGATGAGACCAATGATAATATCTCGGCCTTCTGGGTGCCGCGCAGCGAGCTGAAAGTCGGCGAGCCGATCAGTTTTGCCTACCGGTTGCGTGCGTTGATGTCGGTGAGCAATGTCGATGTCGATCATCCCGGCGGGCGGGTCGTCAATACCTTCAGCAAGCGCCTTCTCAGCCATGAAGCGGCTGAGCATAACGACCCGACGGTACGGCGCTTCCTCATTGATTTTGCCGGCGGCGAGCTTGCCTATTTCATGCGCGCGCCGGGTGAAGTCGAGGTGATGCCCTCGGCGCCATCGGGGCAGATCCTGCGCAAATTCGTCATCGCCAATCCTGATATCGCAGGTATCCGCGCCGTATTCGACTTCAAGGCGCCGCCCAATTCCACAACCGATCTGCGGGCCTATCTGCGGGCAGGCGACAAGACGTTGTCGGAAACGTGGATCTATCCATGGCGCCAGGATGGCTGATCTTGGGCTGGAGAAGGTGAGCGACGTTTATCGGTTGCACGGGCCGGCGGCGGGGTTGCGGCGTGTTGTTTTTTTCGGTTCCGTCCTGCTGCTGACGGCGATTGCCTCGATGTCGATGCTGGATATTCTGGGCAGCGACGGGCTGACATTCTTTGAAGCGATGATCGTCAGCCTGTTTACCGTCAACTTCCTGTGGATCGCGCTTTCGTTCATCAGTGCCATCACCGGGCTGGCGTTGTGCCTGACGAAGCGCGATCCCATCAGCCTGAGGCGCGCCACCCTGCGGCCTGTGCCCAAAAGCCTGTCATCGCGCACGGCGATTGTCGTTCCCGTCTACAATGAGGAGCCGCATGCGGTGTTTGCCCGCATCCGCTCCGTCTACGAATCGCTTGATCGCCTCAACCTCGCCTCCGCCTTCGATTTCTTCGTCCTGTCGGATTCGCGCGATCCCGACATCTGGATTGCCGAGGAGCTGGAATGGGGGGCGTTGCGGCAGGCTCTGAAATTGCGCGGAAAAGTGTTCTACCGGCGGCGCGAATTCAATACCGAGCGCAAATCGGGAAATCTGATGGATTTCTGCGAGAAATGGGCAGCCGGCTATGATTTCATGGTGGTGTTTGATGCCGATTCGACGATGACGGGCGAAGCACTCGCCGTCATGGCCGCGCTGATGGAGGCCAATCCCAGGGTCGGCCTCATCCAGGCGCCGCCGCAGCCGACGGGGCGCTCGACGCTGTTTGCCCGCATTCTGCAATTCATCAGCCACGTTCATGGTCCGACGATGACGGCGGGGCTTGCCTTCTGGCAGCTGGGCTCGGGCAATTACTGGGGCCATAACGCCATCATCCGGACCGAGGCCTTCATCGAGTGCTGCGGCCTGCCGCATCTGCCCGGGCGGCCGCCGCTGGGTGGCGCCATCCTCAGTCATGATTTCGTCGAGGCGGCCTTGTTGCGCCGCGCTGGCTGGAAGGTGTGGCTGGTTCCCGACATTGAGGGATCGTGGGAGGAACTGCCCTCCAACATCCTCGATTATGCGGCGCGCGACCGGCGCTGGTGCCAGGGCAATCTGCAACATATCCGCGTCGTCTTTGCCACCCGCATCAAGCCATTATCGCGGCTTCATCTGTTCATGGGGGTGATGGCCTTCGTGTCATCGCCGCTGTGGCTTGCGCTGCTGATCTTCTCGACGCTGACAGCGTGGGAAACGGCCCAGAAGGGGCATCGCTTCTTCACCGGCTCGCTGTCGCTTTTTCCCACCTGGCCGATTGATCGGGCCGGCGACATGCTGACGCTGCTGGCGATTACGCTTGGCATGCTGGTGATCCCGAAGCTGCTGTCGATCGTGATGGCGGCCTGTCACCCCAGCCGGGCGCGGCTTTACGGCGGAGCGGTCGGGCTGATCGTTTCAGCCGTGATCGAGCTCATTTTTTCCGCATTGCTGGCGCCGATCATGATGTTGTTTCATTCCTATTTCGTTGCCAGCAATCTTTGCGGCTTTGTGGTGCAATGGGACAGCCAGTCGCGCGATGATCGGGGCGTGGCGCTTGGCGCGGCGGTTCGCGCGCATTGGGTGCATGTGGTCATCGGTCTGGTCTGGAGCGGGGTTGCCTACTGGTTCAATCCGGGGTTTTTCTGGTGGATGACACCGGTGCTCGCCGGCATGATCGTGGCGCCAGTGCTGACCCATCTGTCGAGCCGCCTTGATCTGGGGCGGATGGCCGCGCGCCATCGTCTGTTTCTGACGCCCGATGAGACAGCGCCTGCCCGTGAGCTGGCGCGCGCGGAAGCGTTACGCTGCGAGCCGGCGGTGGCGGTTGACAGCGGGCTTCTCAAGATTCTTGAAGATCCGACGGCAAGCGCACTCCATGCCGCACTTATTCCCGACGCCGCACCCTCCGAGCGGGTGCGGGTCGAGGTGGCGCTCCTTTACGAAAAGCTGGCGCGCATCGGCCCGCACTCATTGACGCGCGATGAAAAAATCAAACTTCTGTCGTTCCCCGTCAAGCCGCTCGACCAGATCATGGCGGGGCGGATGGCGCTGCCGAATTGACCTGGCTTTGCCTTTTTCTTGCGCAAAAGAGGCCTTGCGCCTCGGCTTCATCTTTTAATCATCTCATTTAAGGTTAGGAACTATAGGGTGCCGTCGTGGTTCAAGGCCATATCTCGCCTGCCGCCGATGCCAAGGAAATGCCGATGTTTGACGACAATCTGACCCGAGAAGCCCATGCGCTCATGAACAGCCACTCCCTGCAGCGCGCAGCGGCACTGGCGGCGGCGGTTGATCCGGTGGCGCGGCTGTGGTGTCGCTCATTTGGCGTTGTGAGCGACATGGCGCGGGAGCGGCTCACGACCTTGCTCAGCGACAAGGCGCTTGCGGCGCTTGCCGGCGGCGTTGGATTTGATCTGATCGTCGAACAGCTTGATCAGGCAGCCGAAGCGGCGATCCGGCATTGGTTTGCAGTCGTGCTGGGGCGTCCGGTGGAGGCAGGTGCGACACCGCTTGCCATCATCCGGCTCGCCTATATCGAGGTCAATCGCGACGGGCGCTGGGGCGATGCGTTTCTTGATCCACGGGCGGCGTTTGCCGAGTTGGCCAGCGATGTGGAAGCGGCGATGATCGAGCCGACGCCAACGATACACCGGCGCCAGATGACGCGACAGGTTCTTTGAATGCCTAACGTTTGCGGCTGCCGAAAACCGGTTCAACGCGCATCGCCTGGCGGGCAAAGGCGATAATGGCCATCATGGCGCCGCCTACCATCACCAGTTGCAGTCCCCAGAACAGGATGTCGCCCAGCTTCAACAAGCCGGCGATCGCCCAGGCACCGGCAATCGCTGCGGCCAGCACTTCGCTTGCCACAAGGATAATGGCGGCGATGACGGTGACGGCGCTGCGCCGAGGCGAAGGGACGGATTTTGAACTGGTCATTGAACGGTCCTGCATTGCGCACTCTTAGCGCAGGGCGATACGATCGCGCAAGGCAAGCCGAATTTAGTCATCCGACAGGCGGCTCGACGACAAAGTCGATGCGCGCGCCGATGAAGGCGGTGGTGACGGCATGAATGGGGTCATCGACCGAGACGCCGTCGATGGCGCGTGACAGGAGCAGGGGCTCGGTGCTGGAGATGTTCAGCAATTCCTGTTCCTGCGGGGTTGGCAATACCGCGCTGATGCGGGTTGAGAGACGGACATAATCGCTCAGGCCGTAAGAGGCGAGTGCGCGCGTGAATGACATGCCGGCGCGCACGAAGTGGCGGTCGAAGTCCGGCCAGCGGGCATGCTCAAGACAGTGCGTGCTGGTCGCCAGCGGCGCGCCACCGGCATGGCGCAGGGTGCGGAAACGCCACAGCAGGGTGCCAACCGGGAGATTGAGGCGATGGGCGTCCTTGTCGAGCGCCTCCTCAACCTCCATCGCCCCGATCAGCGTATTGTCGGTGCTGCTATCGCCGATGAAGCTGTCAGCGAAGCGGACACGACGCCCGAGGCGGTAATCAAATGTCGGGCGGCGGACAAAGGTGCCGCGTCCCTGTTCAATCGATACCAGCCCGCGCATCTGCAGGAATTGCAGTGCCTGACGCACGGTGTGGCGATTGACCGCAAACCGGCTTGCGAGTTCAAGCACCGTCGGCAGCGGACTGCCGGTTGGCACCACGCCGTTGCGGATATCCTGTTCCAGTTCCTCGGCAATCCGGCGCCAGCGCGGGGCGTTGCGCCCGCTTGCAGGCTGGTCGGTATCGCGCACGATGTTGTCGATAGCGTCCATCGCAATGTCACCTCAGCGTCACGATGCCAGTCTACAACAAAACATATGTATTGATCTAGACCTATAAATGGTCTAGACCTTATAACAATCCAGACTGCCCAGCTATCATTCGTGAGACAGATGACGCATCCATCCAGCGCGCTTCCCAGGGAAACTGCAGACATCACGGCGCGCCGTCGCGACTGGCTGGCGGTTCTCGCGCGCGCTTCGCGGTGCGATCTGGAAGCGGTTCTTGCCGATCTGCCGACGGTGCCCGGTTACACGCTGCTGCGCCCGCCGGAGAGTGGCGCCATCATGGTGAGGGCGCGGGCCGGTGGCAGCGGACGCCAATTCAATCTGGGTGAAGCAAGTGTGACACGCTGTACGGTGCGGCTGGACGAGGGCACCGCCGGCGTTGCCTATGCCTTGGGGCGTGACCGGCGCCATGCGGAACTCGCGGCAGTGCTTGATGCGTTGCTGCAGGCGGCTTCAGGCGGCGCTGACCTCTATGAGCATCATATCCGCCCGCTGGCACGACAGCAGCAGGCGGCGCGGGATCTGCGCTCACGCCAGGCCGCCGCGACAAAGGTCGATTTCTTTACGCTGGTGCGGGGCGACGGCTGAACCATGTCACAGATGTCGGGTCTTGATCTTCGCCAGGTTGGTCGCGGTTTCGTCGATCCGGTTGCAGGCGCACAAGAGGTCTTCAGAGCAACCATGTCGGCGCTCGCCCGTCCGGGACTGGCGCAGGCGATAACCCCGCCTGGCGATGTGCCTGAGGGCGTCTCACCAGCCCTTGTGGCGCTGCTGCTGACGCTGGCTGATTTCGAAACGCCGCTATGGCTGGCGCCCGATCTTGGCGATGAGAGTTTGCGCGCCTATGTGCGGTTTCATACCGGCGTGCCTCTGGTCGATGATCCGGCGCTCGCCATGTTCGCTGCCAGTCGAGCGCATGGCGCTGGCGCCGTGTTGGCGCAGCTGTCGATCGGCGAGGATCGCTATCCCGACCGCTCGGCGACCCTTCTTGTCGATGTGCCGGCGCTCACCGGTGGACAGGGCGTGCGCGCGAGCGGTCCCGGCATCAGGAACACCGTGACACTCTCTCCCGCCGGCCTTTCGACCGCGTTCTGGCAGGCGATGGGTGAAAATCATCGCCTCTACCCGCTTGGTGTTGATTGTTTCCTGTGCGCTGGACACGAGATGATGGGCTTGCCGCGCTCGAGCGCTTTAGCACTGATGGTGGAGGGCTGAGCCGTGTATGTCGCAGTCAAGGGCGGCGAAAAGGCCATTCTCGCCAGCCATGATCTCATCGCGCAAACCAGGCGGGGTGACCCGCTGCTGCCCGAGCTCGACGTGGCGCAGATCGCCAGCCAGCTTGGCATCGCTGTTGACCGGGTGATGAACGAGGGCTCGATCTATGACCGCGAGCTGGCTGCGCTTGCCATCAAGCAGGCGCAGGGCGATCTCATCGAAGCGGCCTTCCTGCTGCGCGCTTATCGTACCACCCTGCCGCGCTTTGGCGCGAGCCTGCCGGTTGATACGGCGCGCATGCTGATCCGCCGTCGCGTCTCAGCCACCTACAAGGACCTTCCGGGCGGGCAGGTGCTGGGGCCTACCTATGATTACACGCATCGGCTGTTTGATTTTTCGCTGATGGACAGTGAGGGCGAGCGCGGCAGCGTTCAGCCGGCGCAAGAGGCGCTTGACGAGAACATGCCACGCGTTCCCGATATTCTGGGCGCCGAAGGCCTGATGGAGCGCGAATTGCCGCCGCCTGGCGATGAAGCGCCGTTCGATATCACGCGCCAGCCGCTGGAATTTCCGGCCGAGCGCGATGAGCGCCTGCAGGTGCTGGCGCGTGGTGATGAAGGGTATCTGCTGGGCCTTGCCTACTCCGTGCAGCGTGGCTTTGGCCATTCGCATCCCTTTGTCGGTGAAATCCGTCTTGGCGAAGTATCGGTCGAGATCGTGCCGGAAGAGCTGGGTTTTGCCATCGACATCGGTGACATCACGCTCAGCGAATGCCAGATGGTCAACCAGTTTGCCGGCTCAAAGGATCAGCCGCCGCAATTCACCCGTGGCTACGGTCTCGCCTTCGGCCATGCCGAGCGCAAGGTGATGGCGATGTCGCTGGTCGACCGGGCGCTGAAGGCCGATGAACTTGGCGAAGACGTGCGCTATCCGGCGCAGGATGCGGAATTCGTCCTCTATCACTGCGACAATGTGGAAGCCTCCGGCTTCGTCGAGCATCTGAAACTGCCGCATTATGTCGACTTCCAGGGCGAGCTTGAACTGCTGCGCAGGATGCATCGCGAGATTGCAGAGCGCGTGATGACGACCGAAAAGAGGGAGGCAGCGGAATGATCGAAGGTCTCTCTCATCTCACGCTCGTTGTTCGTGATCTTGAAGCTATGACGCGCATTTGCGTCGAGGGGCTTGGAGCGGTGGAAGTCTATTCTTCGCTGGACCAGACTTTCTCCATATCAAAGGAAAAATTCTTTCTCATCGGCGGTATGTGGATTGCTGTCATGGAGGGCGATCCGCTGCCCTCACGCAGTTACAACCATATCGCTTTCAAAATCTCAGAACATGATTTTGAGGTTTATGAAGAGCGTATCCGTGCCCTTGGCCTGGAGATAAGCGCGGCGCGATCCAGGGTCAGCGGTGAAGGGCGTTCAATCTACTTCTATGATCACGATAACCATCTCTTTGAACTGCACACCGGCACGCTTGAAGAGCGGCTGGCGCGCTATGGGTTAGGAAGAGAAGCAGCGGAATGACCTTGGCATCCTCTTCAACGTCGGACATCACCTACAACTTCGCCTATCTCGACGAGCAGACCAAGCGCATGATCCGGCGCGCGCTGCTGAAGGCAATCGCCGTGCCGGGCTATCAGGTACCGTTTGGCAGCCGCGAGATGCCGCTGGCGCGCGGCTGGGGAACCGGCGGCATCCAGATCACGGCGGCAATCATCGGCGCTGACGACGTTTTGAAGGTGATCGATCAGGGTGCGGACGACACGACGAATGCGGTGTCGATCCGCCGCTTCTTTGCGCGCGTTGCCGGTGTGGCGACAACGGAGGCAACAGAAGAAGCAACCATCATCCAGACCCGCCATCGTATCCCTGAGGCGCCGCTCAGCGCCGATCAGGTGCTGGTCTATCAGGTGCCGCAGCCCGAACCCCTGCGCAAGCTTGAGCCGCGGGAAACGGAAACCCGCAAGATGCATGGCTACGGCGAATACGGGCTGATGCAGGTCAGGCTTTACGAAGATATCGCCCGCTTCGGCCATATCGCCACCACCTATGATTATCCGGCGCTCGTCAATGGCCGCTACGTCATGGCGCCAACGCCCATCCCCAAATTCGACAATCCGAAGATGGACCACATGCCGGCCTTGCAGCTCTTCGGAGCCGGTCGTGAAAAGCGCATCTATGCGGTGCCGCCCTACACCACCGTCAGGAGCCTCGATTTTGACGATCATCCGTTTCAGGTGCAGCGCTGGTCGCGACCTTGCGAATTATGCGGGGCCGGCGACAGCTATCTCGACGAGGTGGTGATCGATGACCAGGGCAGCCGGATGTTTGTGTGCTCCGACACCGATTATTGCGAGGGCAGGCGGGCCGAGGGCCATGTGGGTACGCAGCTTGAGCAGAGCGCGGGGCAGCGCCTGACGGGGGGCTCATCATGAATGTGATTGGCGACATGGTGCCAGCGCTTGCCCTCTCCGCGCCGCTGTTGCGGGTCGATGGGCTGACCAAATTCTACGGTGTCCAGCGCGGATGTGAGGGCATTTCGTTTGAGCTCTATCCCGGTGAAATTCTCGGCATCGTCGGTGAATCAGGCTCGGGAAAATCCACCTTGCTGCAGTGCCTCGCCGGGCTTCTGGCGCCGACAAACGGTGATATCCACTTCCGCAACACGCAAGGCGCCGAGGTTGATGTGCTGGCTCTGCCCGAGCCGGAGCGCCGGCGTCTCATGCGCTCCGAATGGGGCATCGTCCACCAGAACCCCCGCGATGGGCTGCGCATGGGGATTTCGGCCGGCGGCAATGTCGGCGAGCGCATGATGGCGGTCGGCAAACGCCATTACGGGCAGATCAGGGCCACGGCGCTCGACTGGCTGTCACGGGTCGAGATCGAGGGCGGGCGTATCGATCACAAGCCGTCGCAGTTTTCAGGCGGCATGCAGCAGCGTTTGCAGATTGCCCGCATTCTCGTCTCCGAGCCCCGCCTTGTGTTCATGGATGAGCCGACCGGCGGGTTGGACGTTTCCGTGCAGGCAAAGCTCCTCGATCTTCTGCGCGTGCTGGTGCGCGACCTTGGAATTTCAGCGATTGTCGTCACCCATGACCTGGCGGTTGCGCGTCTTCTCACTGACCGGCTGATGGTGATGAAGGATGGGCATGTCGTTGAAACCGGGCTCACCGATCAGGTTCTCGACGATCCGCACCATCCCTATACGCAGCTTCTCACCTCCGCCGTGCTGCAGGCATGAGGGAGGCTGACATGGCGAATTCTTCAAGGCATGGCGAGTGTGAGGCGATGAGAGCCATGATCGAGGTTCAGGGCCTGTGCAAACGCTTCGTCCTGCACAATCAGGGCGGCGCGCAACTGCCGGTATTCGAGGATGTGAGCTTCAGCGTTGCGGCGGGCGAGGCCGTCGTGCTCACGGGCCCGTCGGGTACGGGAAAATCGACGTTCCTGCGCCTTCTCTACGGCAATTATAAAGCCAGTTCCGGCGCGGTGCGGGTGCGCCATGAGGGGCAGTGGATTGATATCGCTGGCGATGCGCCGCGCCTCGTCATCGAAGTCAGGCGGCGGACCCTTGGCTATGTGTCGCAGTTCCTGCGGGTCATCCCCCGCGTCACGACGCTCGACATCGTCAAGGACACGATGATCAGCCGCGGCGTCGACGAGAGCGAGGCTGATCAGCGCGCGCGCGCGATCCTGGGGCGTCTCAATCTGCCCGAGACGCTGTGGAAGCTGGCGCCCGCCACATTCTCCGGCGGCGAGCAGCAGCGCGTCAACATCGCCCGCACCTTTGTCGATCCGGCGCCGATCCTGCTGCTTGATGAGCCGACCGCCTCGCTTGACCAGCGCAATCGCGACGTGGTGGTGGACCTCATCGGCGAAGCGCGCCACAAGGGCACGGCGATTGTCGGCATCTTCCATGATGACGAGACGCGCGAGCGTATCGCCACCCGCAGCTTCGATCTGATACCCTTCAAGCAGGCCGCCTGATGACAGAAACGACACTGACCAATGCGATGCTCGTCCTTGATGATGAGATAATTCACGGAACGTTGTGTCTGAAGGACGGCAAGATCGCCGACATGCAGCCGGGCGGGAGCCGGGCTGCGGGCGCCATCGACTGCGATGGCGATTTCGTGGCGCCCGGCCTCATCGAGATGCATACCGACAATCTTGAACGTCATTTCATGCCGCGCCCCAAAGTGTTCTGGCCGGATGGGTTGTCGGCAGCCCTTGCCCATGACGCGCAGATGGCTGCTGCTGGCGTGACGACGGTCTATGACGCGATCTGCGCCGGTGTGCTTGATACCGGCAAGGATTACCGCAAGCATCTGTTCGGGCGCATGATCGAGGCGATCGAAACCGGGCAGTTCGGCGGACATTTCCGCATCGATCACAAGCTGCATCTGCGCTGTGAGCTGACCAATCCCGATCTGATGGAAGAAATCGAGCCGCATGCCGACAGGCCGCTGCTTGAACTGGTTTCCCTCATGGATCATACGCCCGGCACGCGGCAATTCCGTAAAATCGAACACCTCATCACCTATGCCAAGGGGCAGGGAGATCGCACCGACCAGCAGATTGATCATGATCTCAAGCTGCGCATGGATGAGGGGCCTGCTTATGTGAACGCCAATTGGCCGCGCGTGGTCGACCTCTTCGCCAATCGACAGGTGCCGTTGGCAAGCCATGACGACACGACGGCGGAGCATATCGACATGGCGGCCGATGCCGGCTGCACGATCTCTGAATTCCCGACCACGGAAGAAGCCGCGCGCGAGGCCAGGGCCCGCGGTATGGCGACGGTTGCGGGCGCTCCCAATGTGGTGCGCGGCGGGTCGCATTCGGGCAATGTCGCGGCCAGCGATCTGGCACGGCTTGGTCTGCTTGACGCGCTGTCGTCGGACTATGTCCCGTCCAGCCTTCTGCAGGCTGTGGGCGAGCTCCATCGGGCGCTCGGGCAATCGATGGCAACAGCGATGAGCTATGTGACGTGGCGGGCTGCTGACATGTTGCGGCTCACTGATCGTGGTCGCCTGAAGCCGGGCTTGCGCGCTGATATCGTGCGCTTTCGTTTTGTCGGTACGACGCCGGTGGTGCGCGGGCTTTATTCAGCAGGCGTGCGCGCTCTGTGAGCGAGGCCCGTTACGCAATTTATGCTGCGCCACGCCGTGATGAGGCGTTATGGCGCTTCGGCTCGGGGCTTCTTGGCTATGATGCAGCAAAGCCCGGCGATGTGGCCGCGCCCGATCTGGCGGGGATAACGCGAGCCGACTGGCATAGCCTCACGGCCGAGCCGCGCCGCTACGGCTTCCATGCGACGTTGAAGGCGCCGTTTCGTCTGGCTGGTGGACAAAGGGAGAGCGCGTTGCAGAACGCGTTGTCTGATTTTTGCCGCCGGCATCAAGCGCTGCCAGCCTTTTCGCTTCACGTGGCCCGCCTCGGACCGTTTTTCGCCCTGATTCCCAAGAACGCCAATCCCGGCCTCCAGGCGCTGGCCGGCGATGTGGTCGAGGCGTTTGATCTCTTCCGCGCCGCCTTGAGCCTGGAGGAGATGGGGCGGCGCAACCCCGCTCAATTGCCGGCCCGTGAACGCGGCTATCTCGAACGCTGGGGCTATCCTTACGTGTTCGATGCCTTCCGCTTCCACATGACGCTCACCGGCAGGGTGGGTGAGGAGAAGCGGGAACAGGTCGAGGCAGTGCTCAGGGATGCCTACGCCGCCTTGCCGCCTGACCCGTTCTTTCTCGCCGAACTCGTCCTTTTTCGCCAGGACACCCAAGGCAGCCGCTTCGTCATCGTGTCGCGCCATGCTTTCACAGGGTAAGGCGCTCCACAGCGGCGATGAAAGCAGCCTCGCCGGCTGCAAGGTCAGCGTCATTGGCGATCTCGATCACGGATGCGGTATGGGTCATGAGCGGAGCGTCCCGCTGCAGGCGCGCGGCGATATCTTCAGCACTTTCGCGCCCGCGGGCTGCCAGGCGTCGGGCGAGGGTTTCGGGCTGTGCCGTGACATGCAAGACGGCCACCGGCACACCGAGCGCCTCGGCTTGCGGCACGATCCGGCGCGAGACGTTCACCACAACGCTTTTTCCCAGGCTGATCGCCTCAAGCACGTCAGCGCGAGGTATGCCATAGCCCAGCCCGTGCGCCTGCCAGGAGAGGCAATAAAAGCCAGCGGCCTGCCTGGCGACAAACTCATCCTTGCTGATTGCCGCATGCACTTCGCCACCCGCCTCCGGCGGACGGGTGATGTGGCGGGCGGGGAAAAGCAATGCCGGATTGCCGGCGAAATGGCGGCGGGCCGCGTTAATCAGACTGTCCTTGCCGACGCCAGACGGCCCGACAACGAGAATGAGTTTGCCGAATGCGGGCGGGGAGGCGGTGCGATCAGCGTTCATCGTCAAGAGCTAGCGCAAATGCCATGTCAGAAGAATGAAGGAGAGCAAGTTGGACACCAGTCGGCCGGGGCCTGAAAAAGGTCAAGCACCTAAAAAACTCGGTATCAAGCCGTTGATCCACGACAGCGCCAAAGTCACAGGCGCCACGCTTGGCCGCTATACCGAGATTGGCGAGCGGACCAAATTCGTTGAAAGCGCGCTTGGTGATTATTCCTACATCGTCAATGATGGCGATGTCATCTACAGCGATATCGGTAAGTTCTGCTCGATCGCCGCCATGGTGCGGATCAATCCTGGCAATCATCCGATGGAGCGGGCGACGCAGGCCCATTTCACCTATCGCGCCAGCGCCTATTTCGAAGGGGAAGCCGACGAGGCGGAATTCTTCGACTGGCGGCGCGCCAAGCGTGTCACCATCGGCCATGATGTATGGATCGGACATGGCGCGATCATCCTGCCGGGGCGCAGCGTCGGGACCGGCGCGGTGATCGCCGCCGGAGCGGTGGTCTCGCGCGATGTCGCCCCCTACACCATCGTTGCCGGTGCGCCGGCCAAGCTCGTGCGGCGGCGCTTCAGTAAGGAGACAGCTGATCGCCTGATGCGCCTCCAATGGTGGGAGTGGAGCCATGAGGCTCTGCACAAGGCGTTGCCTGATTTCCGCCGCCTGTCGGTCGAGGCGTTTCTCGATCGATTTGAAGCAGTGACCGGCGTCAGCTGAGTTTGGCACGGAGTGTGCATGTTCTGTTGCAGATAGTGCCGGTCGAAACGCAGACGATGAGCAAGCGGCCGGCTTCCTGAAACTGAAAATGAGGGCTTCCTGATGTCCACACCCCTTCTGGCGATTGGTCTTTTGTCGAAAATCAGCTCGGTTGCGCGTCAGGGCCTCAATCAGGCGCAAAAGACGAGTGCGGCGACACAAGGTGCGGAAGCGGCGGCTGATCGGCAAAATGTGCCGGGCAGCCCGGCAAAATTTGACCTGCAAAAATTGTTTCAGAGCCTTGATCTGAACAAGGACAACAATCTGACCAAGGACGAGTTCAAGAGCCTGGCGGGCAATCTGCCCGAGGGTAGAAATTCGTCATCGCTTCTGGCGCTTCAGGAGGCGGGCAACGGGTCGAACGAATTCACCTCCAAGCTGTTCTCCAGCCTCGACAAGGATGGCGATGGGCAGATCGGCAAGGAAGAGTTTGGCGCCATCGGCCAGGGCATCCGCGGCGTTCTGCGCGGTGTTGGTGCTGCTGGCGAAGGCAATCGCGGCGCCGCGAGCCTTGGCGCCAGCGGGTTGAAACCGGCGAGCGATACCTCAGGCACGGATGTCGACCGTGATCGTCTCAACCGCGCCGCCAACGCCTATAGCCGGACCAGCGCGCCGACGCTGTGATCGCTGTGTTACGATAATAAAAGCGATATCGCCCCGTTTTCGCCGCAGTGAAAGCTATGCCATAAGCGCTTGGCGCCGGAAGCGTGCGCGTGGGGCGATGATGATGCAAAAGCATGGTTTCTTGCGACGTTTGCTGATCTGTGGGCTGCTTCTCGCGGTCGGCGTTACAGCGCCAACGCATAAAGCCGCAGCGCATCCTCATGTGATCGTTGAGGCGCGCGCTGAAATTCTCTTCAACGAGAAGGGTGAGGTGATGGCGGTGCGCCATCTGTGGCGCTTTGATGAAGCCTTCTCGTCCTTTGCCAAGCAGGGTCTTGACAAGGATGGCAAATATACGCGCGAAACCTTGCAGCCATTGGCTGAGGTCAATGTCAAATCGCTGAGCGAGTTCAGTTATTTCACGCGCATGAAAACGGGCGGCAAGCGCCTTGAATTCGGCAAGCCGGAAAATTACTGGATCGATCACGACGACAAGGACGGGACGCTGGTCCTGCAATTTACCTTGGCGCTCGCCGCTCCCCTTCCGGTCGCGGCCGCGCCATTGATGATCGAAATAGGCGATCCGGAATATTTTGTTGCCTTCGAGATGGCGAAAGCAAAGCCGGTTGCGCTTCTTCAGGCGCGCGCGGGCTGTGAGGCCCGGGTGCGCGAGCCTGCAAGCCTTGACAGCGCGGCTGCAAGCCAGCTGTCGCGGCTGCCATCCTCGGTCAGGCAGTTACCCCCGGAATTGTCGGGGCTGACGCAAAGCCTGTTCAACGTTGTGATCGTCACCTGCTCATGAAGATGTCCGCGCGAACGCCGGCGATCGTTGCGCTGGCGGCGCTTGCCCTGCTGGCATTCGAGGTCGTCGCAGCAGCGCAGGGCACAACACCGTTCGGCGTCGGGCGGGCGGAGCCGGCGATCAATCCGTCAAGTTTTGGACCGCTTTCCGGCGTGGCAAGCTATATCGCCGTGAAGCAGGCGGAAATCTATCGCCTGTTTGCTTCCGCCATGCGCCAGGCAGCCCATGATCCAACGGCGATCGTGACGATCATCGGCCTGTGTCTGGCCTATGGCGTGCTGCATGCTGCCGGTCCCGGCCATGGCAAGGCGGTGATCTCGTCCTACCTCTTTGCCACCCGCGAGACGCTGCGGCGCGGGATTGTCATCTCGTTTGCAGCCTCGCTCGTGCAAGGTGCGATGGCGATCGCGCTGGTCGGGGTCTTTGCGCTGTTCTTCAAGGCAACGGCAGCGGCCATGGACCAGGCGAGCCGCTATGCCGAGATCGTCAGCTATGGCCTGGTGGCGCTCATCGGCGGCGTTCTGCTGGTGCGCAAACTGGCGGGTTTGTGGCCGCGCCACAGGCTCGCGAGCGCGGGCGGCGTGGCGGCTGGCCATCTGGACGACGGCACGTGTTGTGACGGACATGCTGCAGATCCGAGAATGCTGCAGGGCAAGTTTGATCTGCGCAGCGCTGCGCTTGCGGTCTTTGCGGTAGGCGCCCGCCCCTGCACGGGCGCTGTTCTGGTTCTGGTCTTTGCCCTCGCACAGGGGGTCTTTGCCGTTGGAATTCTCGGCGTGCTGGCGATATCGCTGGGCACCGGGGCAACAGTCGGCCTTCTGGCAGCACTTGCGGTTGGCGCCCAGGGACTGGCGATGCGGCTGGCGGCCAGGCGCTCGGGGCTGGCATTGGCATTCCAGCATATATTTGAAATCGGCGGAGCGCTGTTCGTGTTGCTGTTCGGGCTGACCTTGCTGTCAGCGGCTCTCATCAGCGGGCCGGCATCGCTTTAACAACCCGCATCAATCATGCGCAGGGCCGGTTTCGGCGCCAAGCACTATGGGCTGGCCATGGGGGGTGGCACGCGCAGCGCGGTCCCAGGCGGCGCGGCGATCAGCAAGTTCGCCCGAACCCATCGTGCCTTTTTCAATCGCCAGCCCCTCGAGGGCTGCAAGCCAGTGGCGATAATAGGTATCGCCATGGTCAGGGTCGCCGCCGGCCTGCGCCTTGGCGATTTCAGCATTGAGGCGTTGGCCCCACTCCTCCCAGGTGAAAACACCGCGATCCCTCAGCGCCATTGCCATGGCAAAGGCCTGGGCCTGCCAGGGTGCAGTGAAGACCGGCCCGTCCTCATCGCGCGGCAGATGGGGGAGAGGCAGCGCGTCATCAACCTGCCGGATCAAGGTAAGGCTCCCAGCAATTGAGATAGACGGAGTCGGCCGTGGTATCGGGCCCCCACAGTTCGCGGGCGGTGAAGTGCACGGTATAGAGAAAATGCGGGGCCTCGCCGTGCCCGTGCGCATGAGCGTCGGGGAAGACATGGGCGCCGTGCAGCGCATGAATGGTGCCGCGCCGGCCTCGCGCATAGCGCGGGAGGCGCGTGTGGGTTGCCGGATTGATGGCACGGGTCACCACCGCGTCGCCAACTTGGAAGCGTGGCTGAAAACCGACCTGCCGTTCGGCGGGAAACCCGCGCAGCATGACCGCCTCGGCCTCGTCGGCCTTGAGGACGCGCTTGAGCGCGATGGGCGGGTCGATCGCTTTCCCGCCTGTCAGTTCGGTCTGGTTGACCAGGCCGGTCTCGAGCAGCAGGCGTTCAAGCCCGGCAAGCCAGATGCGATAATAGCTCCAGCCGAGATAATCCTGCGCCGGGCGATCTTCGCGGGTGAAGCGCGCCATATCGATGTTCCAGGCACCTGTGCAGGCGCCGGCAACATAAAGTCCGAGCACGCGCTTTTCCCAGTCAGCGTGGAACACCGGCTCGTCGGGTTCGGGGACCACCGGACCAAAGCCGTGAGCTCCGCCAAGATCGTGTCCGCCGTTCATGTCGCCAGGGCTTTCGGGTCAAGGGCAAGACCGGTGCCGATCATGGAGTTGCGGGTGACGAGCGCTGCCAGCTCGTCCTCGTTGAGGCCAGCGCTCCCGGCGGGGCGCATGGGCAGTACGAGATAACGCAGTTCGGAATTTGAATCCCAGACCCGGATTTTGGTTGCATCCGGCAGCACGACGCCGAAATCGGCCAATACACCGCGCGGGTCGATGATGGCACGTGAACGGTAGGGCGCGGACTTGTACCAGACCGGCGGCAGACCAAGGACCGGCCAAGGATAACAGGAGCAAAGCGTGCACACGATGAGGTTGTGGATCTCGGGCGTGTTCTCGACAATGATCATGTGTTCGCCGCCGCGCCCGCCCATGCCAAGCTCGGCGATGGCCTTTGTGCCATCACTCAGCAGGCGCTGGCGAAAATGCTCGTCCACCCAGGCACGAGCGACCACGCGGGCGCCATTGCGCGGACCGATCTTGGTTTCGTAAAGCTCGACGAGGGTGTCGACAGTGGCGCTTTCAACATAGCCTTTTTCGACCAGAAGGCTTTCAAGCGCGCGTACCCTGATTTCGGTTTCGCTCAGTTCGGACATCTCACCATGATGGTGGTGGCCGTCATGGTCGTGGTGATGATGATCAGGATCGTCATGCATAGCGGGATCGTCTCCTTCTCCCATGGTTCCTGTCAATGCCATCGCGGCGCTAACAGGAACAGTTCATTCAGCCGCCGCTGCGGACAGGCCCAGGCGCTTGCCCTGATGTTGACGGACCGCCACGCCGAAGGCTTCGAATATCCGACGCGAGGGATGGTCACTTGCCGCCCAATATTCGGGATGCCACTGGATACCAAGAACAAAGCCCGGAGCGTTGGCGACCGATACCGCTTCGATGGTGCCATCAGCAGCGGTGGCGTCAATGATCAGGCGATCGGCGAGACGGGCGAGGCCCTGGCGATGGAGCGAATTGACGGCAATTTCGCCCGGAGGAAGGATGCGGCCAAGGCAGCCGCTCTTCTCGACATAGACCGGCTGGCGAATGCCATAACGCACGTCATTGTCGCTTGATTGCGGCGAGCGGTGATCGATGCGACCCGGCAGGGTCTGTATTTCGGTGTGGAGCGAACCGCCAAGGGCGACATTCAGTTCCTGAAAGCCGCGGCAGATCGCCAGAAGCGGCACGCCTTTGGCAATTGCCGCGCGGATCAGCGGCAGGGTGGTCTGGTCGCGCAGGCGGTCATAGGGCTCGAATTCCGCCGCCGGCTCGACGCCATATTCGCCAGGGTAAACGTTGCTGCGCGAACCGGTACAGATGATGCCGTCGATTTGGGCCAGCAGGCTGTCAATGTCCAGGCGCTCAGCCAGCGCGGGCAAGAGGAGCGGCGTGACGCCGGCCACGTCGGCGGCCGCATCGACATAGGTGGTTGGCGTCATATGCCAGTCATGGGGGTCGACGCGCCGGTGATCGGCGGTGACAGCAACCAGCGGGCGCAACTTCATCAGGAAACCTCGTCGGCAAGCAGGCGGGATGCAAGCAAATGCTTCATACCTGGGCCAGGACATGATAGGCGGTCGACAGGGCGAACATCAACCAGGCTCGGTAAGCAGCTAGCCATGCGTGCGCAAGACGTTTTTTCCCTTGACGGGCGGGTGGCGTTGGTCACGGGCGCCGGATCGGGCCTTGGCCGGAGGTTTGCCGAGGTGCTGGCAGCCAATGGGGCGCGCGTCATCGTCAGCGATATTGATGGCGCATCGGCAAAAGAGACCGCCGCCGCCATCCTGTCGCAAGGCGGGCAAGCCATGGCTGTTGCCATCGATGTGACCAGCGCATCATCGATCGCCGCTGGTTTGCGGGCGGGTGAGTTGGCGTTTGGCCGGGTTGATGTCCTCGTCAACAATGCCGGTGTGTTGTCGAAGGGGCGGGCGATCACGCTCGCTGAAAGCGAATGGCGCCGCGTGTTTGATGTCAATCTCGACGGCGCCTGGCGGGTAGCCCAGCAGGTGGCGGCAAGCATGATTGAAGGGGATGGTGGTGTGATCGTCAACATCGCCTCGGTGCTGGGGGTCGGGACGGGCAAGGGCGTGCTGGCCTATACGGTCGCCAAGGCAGGGTTGGTGCAGCTGACGCGGGCGCTGGCGCTGGAATGGGCTCCTGCCGGCATCCGGGTCAATGCGCTGGCGCCAGGATATGTCGCAACGCAGCTTAATCGTGATTTCACCGCCGCCAAGTCCGGCGAGGGGTTGCGCCGCCGGATACCGCAACGGCGCTTCGGGAGCGAGAGCGACCTTGATGGCGCCCTGCTTTTGCTGGCCTCCTCCGCTTCAGCGTTCATGACGGGCAGTATCATCATCGTAGACGGCGGGCAGATGCTCACGGCGTGAGGCAAGAAAATTGTCGGAATTTCCAGGAGGCAAGAATGGATTTCACGTTGCCGCGCGCGCTCGAAGAGGTGCGCCTGAGGACACGGGCCTTCGTTGCTGACCACATCCTGCCGCTGGAAGCGCAGGCGGACGCCTATGATGACCACGAGAATATCCGCCTCGACCTGCTCGCTCAGGTGCGGGAGAAGGCGAAAGCTGCCGGCTTGTGGGCGCCGCAATCGGCCCGCGAGCTTGGTGGTATGGATTTGCCGATCATCGGCTGGGCAGCCATGTATGAGGAAGCCAACCGCTCGATCTTCGGGCCGGCGGTGTTCAACTGCGCCGCACCCGATGACGGCAATATGCGCGTGTTGCGCAAGGTGGCGACACCAGCCCAGCAGGAGCGCTGGCTGAAGCCAATCGTCGAGGGCAGGGTGCGCTCATCCTTCGTCATGACGGAACCCCATCCGGGTGCGGGCTCGGACCCGTCGATGACGCTGACGACCGCCACCCGCAAGGGCAATAATCGCTGGGTCATCAACGGGCACAAATGGTTCATCACGGGGGCCGGCGTCGCACAGCACTTCATCTTGCTGGCGCGCACCTCCGATGATCCCAGGCGCGGCCTGTCCGCGTTTCTTTTTGATCGCGACCAGCCTGGCTGGTCGATTGTGCGGCGTATTCCCATCATGGGTCCGGAGGAGCATGGCGGGCATTGCGAAATGGTGTTCGACGGGCTCGAAATCCCCGATGAGGCGATGCTCATGGGTGAAGGGGATGGGCTCAAGCTGGCGCAGATCCGCCTTGGTCCGGCACGGCTCACGCATTGCATGCGCTGGCTGGGGCTTGCGAAGCGGGCGATGGAAATTGCCTATGGCTATGTCGAAGCGCGCGAAAGCTTCGGGATCAAATTGTCGCAGCGCGAGAGCGTGCAGATCAAGCTGGGCAAAGTGGCGGCAGCCATTGAGATCGGCCGGCTGCTGGTCATGAAGGCAGCGTGGGAGCTTGATCAGGGCGGGCGGGCACGGACGGCGGTGTCGATGGCCAAAATCCAGGTTGCCGATACGCTGCATCTGGCCGCCGACACAGCGATCCAGCTCAACGGCGCGCGCGGCTATTCCAAGGATACCGTTCTGGAGTGGATCTACCGTTACGCCCGTCAGGCGCGCCTCGTCGATGGCGCGTCGGAAGTTCACGAAATGGTTCTGGCAAAGGCCTATGCGTCCGCCGGCGATGATTCCTGGCGCTGGGGCGAAGACGGGGATCGGTCGCATTTTAGCGCGTGATTTTATGTGAAATTAACGGAATTCGCATACGTAATCCTGCCAAAGCGGCACAATATCGCTTGCTGCTAAACCAGGATGGTTGGGTTATGCGTTTTGCTCGCGACGGTCTGTTGTCACGTTTTGCCCAGCGACAGGATGGGGCTGTCGCCTTGATGTTTGGCCTGGTCGGCCTGGTTCTGCTCATGCTGGTCGGGGGTGCGATCGATTATTCACGCGCTGCCAATGAGCGTACCCGCCTGCAATCGGCCATCGACGCCACGGGCCTTGCGCTTGTACATTTGCCAAGTGATACAAGCGCTGCGGTCTTGAGCCAGCAGGCGCTTGCCTTCTTCAGCGGCGTTTATAAGCCTTCACCGGGATTTCCAACGCCGCGTCTTACCACAACGCAGATGGCAAACGGGATCAAGCTCGAAGCCGTGAACGATGTGCCCCTTTCGGTCCTGGCGCTGACGGGAACCAATAGCTGGCCGGTCGGGGTCAGTTCGCACACGGTCTATGGCAAGAACAAGATCGAGATCGCGCTTGTTCTCGACAATTCGGGATCGATGGCGATCGATGGTAAAATCACGGCGCTTAAAAACGCCGTCGATAATCTCATCACCCGATTATCGTCACTTGTGGCCAATCCCGGTGATGTGAAGTTATCGCTGGTGCCGTTCAATACGCAGGTGAATATCGGTACAGGCTACGCCAACAGCACCGCGCTGCGCTGGGACGTCGATGTCTCCAATCCCCATATCCGCAACTACATCAAGAATTTGGGCATTTCCCGCTACGCCCCGATACCGGCCAATTGGCCGGGCTGCGTCTCGGATCGCGATGATGACTATCAGGATTATGATACCAAGGGTGATGCGCCGACGACCGCCATGGAATCGAAATATGTAGCGGCCTACTGCCATTATTATGTCGGCGGATATCCTGTTGCGGGTCAGCAGATCACGGCGATGAAGGCGTTGACGACGGATCTGGAAAGCGTGCGGGCTGCGTCCAACAGCATGATCCCCACAGGCGCCACCAACATCACCATCGGTCTGGTCACCGGTTTGGCGACATTGCGCGCTGACACACCGTTTGGCGCTCAAAGTGCGACGGATACGTTCACCAACAAATTCGTCATTGTCTTCACCGATGGGCACAACACGCAGAACCGCTTCAAGGGCAATGGCTACGACAGCAATCCCGAATCGCCACAGGTTGACGCGCGCTTTTCAAAAGCCTGCGACAATGCCCGCTCATCTGCCCGTGCTGTGATCTTCACGGTGGGAATCGGCGATGGGGCGAATGACCTTCTGCGTTCCTGCGCGACCGATCCCGCCGCCTATTATTTTCCGATCACCAGCGCATCTCAGATTGGCGCGGCTTTCGAGGCGATTCTCGGCCAGATCACCAAGATCCGTACCAGCCGGTGAGGCGTGATATTTTCCCCACATGAATGCGCTGCGCATTTAATTATTGGCGAGGCCTTTCTCGATTGTGGTGAGAGGTGCGCGGCCAAAGTGGAGGTATGACAAGCCGGTTCTGCCTGTCCTGAAGCATCTTGCGCTGGGTCAGGTCATAGCGCTTGGAATCGTCCATTCGGCTAACACGCTCGAGGCTGACGTCTTCTTCTCGGATGAGGCGCGCGATGCCTTTCAGTCCGACCTCAAGGCCAACATCAAGGATGCGCAGTCCAAATGGCCCGAGGTCATCAAGTTGACCAAGGTCATCCGCTAAGTGGCACGAGAATGTCGGGTTGAAACGCGAGCGTTCGGTTGGAAGGCCGGCGGTTTCGTTCGCCTGAAGCGATGATGATGTAATTTTATTTCCTGAAAATGTTCTTTTTCAAAATTGCAGGGCTCATTTATTTATGTCAGCTTTACTGACATAAATTCGCAGTTTGATCGTCTAGCCGGTCTACCGGACGGGTTGTGTCGATAGGGCTTTGACGGCTGATAATTCGGCGTATGCTGATCATATCAAGACCTCGCGGCAAGCGGGGCTGCGGGACGGTAAACGTGCATAAACCGCGCGCTGGATTGTCCAGCCGTTCAGGGAGGTAATCATGGCTGCTGATGGTCTCGATCCGCAGGCGATCGCCCTGCGCAAGGTCAGTCTGGATGACCGCTTCGATCTTTCTCAGCGTGATATCTTTTCGTCCGGGGTCCATGCGCTGATCAGGCTGTGCCTGATGCAGAAGGCGCGCGACAAGGCGGCCGGCCTCGATACGGCCGGCTATGTCTCGGGCTATCGCGGCTCACCGCTTGGCGGCGTCGACCAGAATTTCATGCGGCAGAAAAAACTCCTCGATGCCAACGACATCCTGTTTCATCCGGCGATCAACGAAGATCTCGCCGCCACCGCCTTGTGGGGAACCCAGCAGGCACAGCTGCGCGGCGAAGGCCGCAAGGCCGGCGTCTTTGGCATCTGGTATGGCAAGGGGCCGGGCGTTGATCGCTGCGGCGATGTGTTTCGCCACGCCAATCTTGCCGGCACGGCACCGCATGGCGGCGTGCTTGCACTCATGGGTGATGACCATACCGCTGAATCCTCGACCACGGCTCATCAATCGGAATTCCACCTGCTCGACGCGATGATGCCGATCCTGCATCCGGCCGGCGTTCAGGAATTGCTCGATTACGGCCTTTACGGCTTTGCCCTTTCGCGTTTCGCCGGTGTCTGGGTCGGTCTCAAATGCATGAAGGATACGGTTGAATCGACCGCCTCGGTCGATGGCTCGCCTGACCGGGTGACGATTGTCACGCCCGATTTTGCCTTTCCGCCGGGCGGCGTCCACATCCGCATCGTCGATGATTTCCTTGAACAGGAAGCGCGGCTGCATGAGGTCAAGCGGGCGGCAGCCGTTGCCTTTCTCAAGGCCAACCAGCTCGACCGCACAATTTTTTCGGGCGGGCCGGCAGCGAAGATCGGCATCATCACCGTCGGCAAGCCTTATCTCGATGTGCGCCAGGCGCTCGATGATCTGGGCATCGACGAAGCAAAGGCGGCCCAGCTGGGACTGCGCCTTTTGAAAATCGCGGCGCCATGGCCGATTGTTCCCGAGACGATTGCCGCATTCGCTGAAGGCCTTGACCATATCATCGTGGTTGAGGAAAAGCGCTCGCTGATTGAAGTGCAGGTCCGCGAGGAATTGTACGGGCGCGACCACGCTCCGATCCTGGTTGGCAAGCATGATGAGAAGGGTGGCTGGCTGTTCCCGGTCAAGGGGGCGCTTGATCCCAACATGATCGCCCTGGCGGTTGGTGAACGGGTCCTGCGCTACAGTCCCGATGCGCAGGTGGCAGCCCGTCTCAAGCGGATGCAGGATATCGAGGCGCGGCGGCACGACCAGAAGGATATTGCGGTGCGCACCGCCTATTTTTGTTCAGGTTGCCCGCACAATACCTCGACCAAACTGCCTGATGGCGCGCGCGCCTATGCGGGCATTGGCTGCCATTACATGGTGCAGTGGATGGACCGTGAGACGAGCGGCTTTACGCAGATGGGGGGCGAGGGAGCCAACTGGATTGGCGAAGCGCCGTTTTCAACGCGCGGCCACGTGTTCCAGAATTTGGGTGATGGCACCTATAATCATTCCGGCGTTCTGGCGCTCAGGGCAGCGGTCGCTGCCAAGGTCAATATCACCTACAAGATCCTGTTCAACGACGCGGTCGCCATGACCGGTGGCCAGCGCCATGAAGGCAATCTGAGCGTCGCAGCGATTGCCGCGCAGGTGCGGGCCGAGGGTGTCGAGCGCATCGCCATCATTGCTGATGATCCGGCAAAATACCCGCCGGGGACGTCGTTTCCTTCCGGGTCCAGCCTGCATGAGCGCGGCGAGCTTGATGTGGTGCAGCGTGAGCTTGCACGGATCCCCGGTGTGACGGCCCTCATCTATGACCAGACCTGCGCGTCTGAAAAGCGGCGGCGACGCAAGCGCGGCGAATTTCCCGATCCCGACAAGCGCGTCATCATCAACGAGCTGGTCTGCGAGGGGTGCGGCGATTGCGGGGTCAAGTCGAACTGCGTTTCGGTCGTGCCGCTTGAAACGGAGTTTGGACGCAAGCGAGCGATCGATCAGTCAAGCTGCAACAAGGATTTTTCCTGCGTCAACGGTTTCTGTCCGTCATTCGTCACCGTCCATGGCGCCAAGGTGAAAAAAGCCGAGCGGCTCGCCGAGGGCGCGTCCGGCCTCCTTGCCAATCTGCCCGAGCCTGTGCTGAAGCCGCTCACCGGTTCCTATGGCATTCTGGTCACCGGGGTTGGCGGCACCGGCGTGGTGACCATCGGCCAGATCATCGGCATGGCCGCCCATGTCGAGCGCAAGGGCTGTGGCGTGATCGACATGGCGGGCCTCGCGCAGAAGGGCGGGGCGGTTTACGTCCATGTCCGGATTGCCGAGAAGCCTGAACAGATTCAGGCGATCCGGGTGCCGGCGGGTGGCGCCGAACTGGTGATCGGGGGTGATCTTCTGGTCACCGGCTCGGCCAAGGTGCTGTCGGCGATCAAGCCGGGCGAGACCTTGCTCGTCGTGAACACACAGGAGACGATGACCGGCGATTTTGCCCGCTCCGCCGATTTCTCGCTCCCCTTCGAGCGGCTGAAGCGCAAGATTGCAGCGGAAGGAGGGACAAAGGCTGCCTTCGTGCCGGCGAGCGCGTGGGCAACGGCGTTGTTTGGCAATTCGATTGCCAGCAACATGTTCCTCCTCGGCCATGCCTGGCAGATGGGTGGTATTCCCTTGTCGCAAGCCGCGCTCAAGGAAGCGATCCGCCTCAATGGTGAAGCGGTCGCCATGAACCTGGCCGCCTTCGACTGGGGGCGGCTTGCCGCTGTTGATGCGCCACAGGTCGCCCGGCTGGTCGATGCCGCGCGCCCGCAGAGCGTTGATCAGCACAAATCGTCGAGCTTTGAGGAAATGGTCGAGCGCCGCCGCGCTTTTCTCATCGGCTACCAGAATGAGGCTTACGCCGAGCGCTACAGCGAGCGCGTCAAGCTGGTCGCTGCTGCGGAAGAGCGCGTCGCGCCCGGCAGCCGCGATCTCAGAGAGGCGGTTGCGCGTTTTCTCTTCAAGCTCATGTCCTACAAGGACGAGTATGAGGTGGCGCGCCTTTATACCGATGGCAGCTTCAAAGCGCAGCTCTCCGCCCAGTTCGGCGAGTTTGACAAGCTTGAATTCCACCTGGCGCCGCCCCTCTTGTCAAAGCGCGATCCGCGCACCGGCGAGGCCATCAAGCAGAGCTTTGGCCCGTGGATGATGAAGGCTTTCGGCGTGCTCGCCCGGCTCAAGGGATTGCGCGGCACGGTCTTCGACCTCTTCGGTCACACCGAGGAGCGGCGGATGGAGCGGCGTCTCATCAGCGACTACGAAAACCTGCTCGACGAGTTGGTCACGAGGCTGTCACCTGACAATCACGTGGCGGCGGTGGCGCTTGCCAGCCTGCCGGATAAGATCCGCGGCTTTGGTCATGTGAAGGAGCGCAACGTCAAGATTGCGGAAGGTGAAAAATCCGCCTTGCTGGATGCCTTCCATAAGGGCAAGCCAATTGTGGCGCGGGCGGCGGAATAGAGATAAATCGCCGGTTTTGCTGCGCCCGGTACGGTGTCGACTTCATACGAAGGTGATAGAAAGAACTCCTTGATTTATACGGCCCGCGCAGGCTCTATTGCTGTTTGGGAACTGGCACCGGAAAACCGGGCCGTAGCAAGGAGGCAGCGATGGCTGAAAAAGCCGTCGTGGATCAGGTTGTTGGCGATACGTTCGCCAAGCTGATGCTCGAACATGTTCGCCTGCGACCACAGCGCATTGCCATGCGCTGGAAGGATCTTGGCATCTGGCAAACCTGGACCTGGGCCGAGACGGGCGAAGAGGTGATGACCTTCTCGCTGGGGCTCAAGAGCCTGGGGGTGGCGCATGGCGACCGCGTGGCGATCATTGGTGCCAACCGCCCCAGACTTTACTGGGCCATCCTCGCCGCACAGGCGCTTGGCGCCGTACCGGTGCCGGTCTATGCCGATGCTGTTGCCGACGAGATGAGTTACGTGCTCGACCACGCCGAGGTGAAGGTGGCGGTGGTGCAGGATCAGGAGCAGGTCGACAAGGTCCTGAGCGTTGCTGAGCGCCTGCCGACCCTCAAGCACATCGTTTATGACAATGAGCGGGGCTTGCGCGCCTACGACCATACTCACCTTCATTCATTCGTCGCGTTGCAGCAGACGATGCGCGCGAGGATTGCCGCCGAGCCGCAGCTAGGCGCGGCATGGAAAAAGGCGATCGCCGATGGCAAGGGCTCTGACCCGTCAATCGTCCTTTATACGTCCGGCACGACGGGGCGCTCGAAAGGCGTGGTCCTGTCATCCGAGCGCTCGATTGCAGCCGCGCGCGATACAGTTGCCTTCGACCGGCTGACGGATGCCGACGAGGTGGTGTGCTATCTCCCGCTCGCCTGGGTGGGTGATCACTATCTGTCCTATGCCCAGGGGCTGGTGGCGGGTTTCTGCATGTCGTGCCCGGAAAGCCAGGCAACCGTTCAGGATGATCTGCGCGAGATCGGTCCGACCTTCTATTTCGCGCCGCCGCGCACGCTCGAAGCCTTGCTCACCCGCGTCATGATCCGCATGGAGGATGCGGGGGCGCTGAAGCAGGCCATGTTCAAATTCTTTCTTGCCCATGCCCGACGCTGGGGCGAGAAGGTGCTGGATGGCGGCGATGTTCCTGCCGGCGCCAGGCTGCTCTACTGGCTTGGCAATCTCCTCATCTATGCGCCGCTGAAGAATGTTCTGGGCTTCTCGCGCATCCGTACCGCCTATACGGCCGGCGAGGCGATCGGCCCTGATCTCTTTGCCTTCTACCGTTCGCTTGGCATCAATCTGAAACAGCTTTACGGGCAGACGGAAGCGTTTCTCTACGTCACCTGCCAGCCCGACGGGCAGATCCGTTCCGACACGGTCGGGCCGGCGGCGCCGCGTGTCGATATCCGCATCATTGACAGTGGCGAGGTTTATTTCCGCTCGCCTGGTCAGTTCATCGGCTACCTCAAGGATGACGACAAGACGGCTGAGACGATGACGCCCGACGGCTACGTGAAAACGGGTGACGCCGGTTTTTTCGATCAGGATGGCCATCTCAAGATCATCGATCGCGCCAAGGATGTCGGTCAGCTGCGTAACGGTTCGCTCTACGCCCCCAAATATATCGAAAACAAACTGAAATTCTTTCCGAATATCCGCGAGGCAGTGGCCTTCGGGCAGGATCAGGATTTCGTCACCGCGTTCATCAATATTGATCTGACGGCGGTGGGCAATTGGGCCGAGCGTAATAATCTGGCCTATTCATCCTATCAGGAGCTGGCGGGCCATCCGCGCATCTATGAGATGATTGCCGCCAATCTCGACGAAGTGAACCGCGCGCTTGCTGGCGAGCCGCGCATGGCTGGCGCGCAGATCAAGCGCTTCCTGATCCTCCACAAGGAGCTGGATGCGGATGATGGAGAGATGACACGCACCCAGAAAGTGCGGCGCTCCTTCGTTGCCGAGCGTTATGATCCGCTCATCAATGCTCTTTATTCCGGCAAGACGGAGTGTCCGATCGCGACGGAGGTGACGTTCGAGGATGGCCGCAAGGGCATGTTGTCGGCGGTGGTGAAGATCCAGGATCTGACGCTTTTTCCGGCTGCAAGCGCGGCTGCCTACAGGGAAGCCGCCGAATGAGCGACGCAATGACGAGAATGGCACCCGCCGATGTGACAATGGCAGCGCCAGCGCGTGACGGCGAGGTGCTGCTCAAGGTCGAGGATGTCAGCCTGTCGTTTGGTGGCGTCAAGGCGATCCAGGGCGTCAGCTTCGATATTCGCAAGGGTGAAATCCGCGCCATCATCGGCCCCAACGGGGCGGGCAAGACGTCGATGCTCAACGTCATCAACGGCTTTTATCATCCCCAGCAGGGGCGCATTACCTTCAAGGGCAATGTGCGCTCGGCCATGCGCCCGCATGAGGCGGCGGCCGGCGGCATTGCCCGCACCTTCCAGAATGTCGCGCTGTTTAAGGGCATGTCGACGATCGACAACATCATGGCCGGGCGCAGCCTGAAGATGAAGCGGGGTTTCGGCTGGCAATTATGGCGCGGCGGACCGGCTTTGGCCGAGGACGTCGCCCATCGCCGTTTTGTCGAAGGGATCATCGATTTTCTCGAAATCCAGGCGATCCGCAAGCAGCCTGTGGGGCGGCTTCCGTATGGCTTGCAAAAGCGCGTCGAGCTTGGTCGCGCGCTGGCGATGGAGCCTGATCTGCTGCTGCTTGACGAGCCGATGGCTGGCATGAATGTCGAGGAGAAAGAGGACATGTGCCGTTTCATTCTCGATACGCGCGAACAGTTCGGCACGACGATTGCCCTCATCGAGCACGACATGGGCGTGGTGATGGATCTGTCGGACCGGGTGGTTGTCCTCGACTATGGGCGCAAGATCGCCGATGGCACGCCGGACGAGGTGAAGGCCGACCAGTCGGTCATCGATGCCTATCTGGGCGTGGCGCATTGACGGCGGATGTGAGGAGCAGACGATGAGCGATGCGGTCATAGCGAAGGGCGATGGTGACGCGGCACGCTGGCGCAAGGCGCTTCCCGCCCTGGCAACGCTTGGCGCTCTGGCAGCGATCGTCGCGGCTGCCATGACGGGGGTGATTGCGCGCGGCAATCTCGTCTATGATGTTTTCATCGATCCCTTCATTGCCATCGCCTCGCTACCTGATCTGTTTGTTCAGACGGTGTGGGAGGGGTTTGTCGCGGGCGTGCTTTATGCCCTGATCGCGCTTGGTTTCGTGCTGATCTACAAAGCATCGGGCGTCTTCAATTTCGCGCAAGGCATCATGGTGGTATTTGCCGCCCTGACACTCGTCGGGCTTTACGAGTTCATGGATAATGCCGGTCTGCCGGCGGGCGGATTTCTGGCGCTTCTGGCGCTCGTACTGACGCTGGCTGTCATGTTTGCGCTGGCTGTGACGGTCGAGCGTGTTGTTTTGCGGCCGCTGGTCAACCAGCCTGAAATCATTCTCTTCATGGCGACTTTCGGGCTCACCTACGTGCTCATCGGCTTTGGCGAGATGGTGTTTGGCGGCAATCCGAAGGTCATGATCACCCAGGCGCTGGGGCTGCCGACGGGGGTCAGCGACTTTGCCATTCTGGGCGGGCGTGTGTCGATCCAGCATCTGGATGTCGCGGCCGCGATCATCGCCACCACGATGATCGCCTGTCTGGCCTTCTTCTTCCAGTATACGCGCATCGGGCGGGCGCTCCGGGCGGTTGCCGACAGCCACAAGGCCGCCCTTTCCGTTGGCATCACGCTCAACCAGATCTGGATCGTGGTGTGGTTTGCCGCCGGCATCGTGGCGCTCGTCACCGGCATCATGTGGGGCGCGCGCTCGGATGTGTCGTTTGCCCTCGACATCATTGCACTCAAAGCGCTGCCGGTGCTGATCCTGGGTGGTTTCACCTCGATACCCGGCGCCATCATTGGCGGCCTCATCATCGGCATCGGCGAAAAACTCGGTGAATTCTACTGGGGCCCGCTGTTTGGCAACGGCATCGAGACCTGGTTTGCCTATATCATCGCCCTCATCTTCCTGCTGTTTCGGCCGCATGGCCTGTTCGGCGAGAAAATCATCGAGCGCATCTGAGCCGGGCGCGGGAGAAAAGACCACATGTATTATCGTGAAACCGGTCAGTACAAGACGAGCTATATCGGCGATATGGCGGTGTTTCCGATCCGCCAGGACCGCATCGGCATCGCGCTCATTCTGCTGGCGGCCTATGTTGGCATCCCGGCGCTGTCGAGCGAGTTTGTGCTGAAGACCATCATGATCCCCTCGCTGGTATTCGCGCTGGCGGCGATCGGCCTCAATATTCTGGTGGGCTATACCGGGCTCATCTCGCTTGGTACGGCGGGTTTCATGGGAGTCGGAGCCTATGCCTGCTACAAGCTGACGCTGGCTTTCCCCGAGATCAATATCGTCGTCTGGATCATTGCATCGGGCTTTTTTTCCGCAGCAATCGGCGTCCTCTTCGGCCTGCCATCACTGCGCATCAAGGGCTTTTATCTGGCGGTCGCGACGCTGGCTGCCCAGTTCTTCCTGCAATGGTCGTTCGTGCGCGTGCCGTGGCTGTTCAATTACAACACCTCGGGTTCGATCGAAGTGCCAACGCGCACGCTCATGGGTGTCGCGATCACCGGTCCAACCGCGTCGCTGGAGGCGAAATATCTGATCTGTCTCACCATCGTCGTGCTGCTCACCTGGCTTGCGTCAAATCTCGTCCACGGGCGTGTCGGGCGGGCGTGGATGGCGGTGCGCGACATGGATATCGCTGCCGAACTGATGGGCATAAAACTGTTTGAAGCCAAGCTGCTCGCGTTTGCCGTTTCGTCCTTTTACTGCGGCGTGGCGGGCGCCATGGCGGTCTTCCTGTGGCTGGGAGGGGCGGAGGCTGGCACCGAATTCTCGATCCAGCGTTCCTTTGTTATCCTCTTCATCGTCATCATTGGCGGGCTGGGCAGCCTCATCGGCTCATTTCTGGGCGCTGCTCTTCTGGTGGCGCAGCCGACCATCCTGAAATTCGGCCTGCCGGCCATCGGCATCCCGTTGACGGGTGCCAATGCCGAGCACATCAACTCGATGATCACCGGGGCGCTGATCATCTTCTTCCTGATCGTCGAGCCGCTTGGCCTTGCCCGTTTGTGGCAGATCACCAAGCAGAAACTGAGGGTATGGCCGTTTCCATATTAAATGCGTAATCTGACGACAAGCCCGGGGTGCACCGGGAGCAAATTACCGGCAAAACAGCCGTTCGTTCCAAGGGAGGTTATGTATGAAATCGACACGAGTACTGACAGCGGCCCTCACTCTGGCCGCCGCACTGAGCGCAGGTGGATGGGCGCAAGCCCAGGAGCAGATCACGCTTGTCAGCAACACCTACCGCACCGGAGCGTTTGCCGGTTCGGGCATCCCGATTGCCGATGGCATGCGTGATTTCATTACCATGATCAACGCCAGGGATGGTGGCGTCAACGGCGTCAAGATCGCTTTCGAGGAATGCGAGACCGGCTACGACACCAAGAAATCCATCGAATGCTATGAACAGGCGCGCGCCAAGGGCTCGGTGATGTATCTGCCGTGGTCGACGGGGGCAACGCTTGCTGCCATTCCGCGCGCTCATATCGACAAGATGCCGGTGATGTCGATGGCCTATGGCCTGTCGGCGTCAGCGAATGGCGAGACGTTTCCGTGGATTTTCAATCCGCCGCTCACCTATTGGGACGGAGCGTCGATCGCCGTTCGCTATTTCGCCGATCGCGAGGGCGGTTTTGACAAGCTGAAAGGCAAGACGATCGGCCTGGTGCATCTTGATGCACCCTATGGCAAGGAGCCCATTCCGGTCCTTGATGCGCTTGCCAAGGAATATGGCTTCACCCTGAAGCTCTACCCGGTGGCGCCGACTGAAATGCAAAACCAGTCGTCGTTGTGGCTGTCGATCCGTCGCGACCGCCCGGATTGGATCTATCTCCAGGGCTGGGGAGCGATGAACCCGACGGCTGTGCGCGAGGCTGGTCGTGCGGGCTTTCCTGTCGACAAGGTTCTGGGCGTGTGGTGGTCGGGTGGGGATGATGATGCCCGCCCCGCTGGTCCGGCCGGCAAGGGATACAAATCCCTCTCCTGGCATCAGGTCGGCACCGATTTCCCATTGTTGCAGGATGTCATCAAACACGTCGTCGACAAGGGACAAAGCCAGTCGCCCAAGGACAAGGTTGGCGACAGCCTTTACAATCGCGGCCTCTATCAGGGCGTGCTGTTTGTTGAAGCCGTCCGCAACGCCCAGAAGCTGACCGGCAAGAAGGTGATCACGGCCGAGGACATGCGCCGCGGCCTGGAAGCGCTCGACATTCCAGCGGAACGCTGGAAGGCGCTGGGACTTGAGGGATTTGGAGCGCCGGTCAAGGTCACTTGCGCCAATCATAACGGCCATAATGACGCCTTCGTCCTCGATTGGGACGGGACCAAATGGCAGAAGGGCTCGAGCTGGCTGAAGCCGCTGAGCGAAAAGGTTCAACCGCTGATCGATCAGGCGGCCAAGGACTATGCGACGCAAAACAGCGGCTGGCCGAAGCGCTCGGAGGCGTGCGACCAGCGTTCATGACATGATGCAGGCTCCCTCTGCATGAGGCGGAGGGAGCCGTTCTTTATGGTAAGCGGAGAAGCATTTCGATGTCGGCAGTATCCGAAGCGGTCAGCGGCATGGCCGCTAATTCCGAGGCGCCGATGCCGGCGGTGCCGCTCATACTTGACGTCAACAATGTCGAAGTCATCTATGACCGCGTCATCCTGGTGCTCAAGGGCGTGTCGCTTGCTGTCCCCCGGGGCGGTATCGTTGCCATTCTCGGTGCCAATGGCGCTGGCAAGACGACGACGCTCAAGGCCATTTCCAATCTGCTGCGTGCCGAGCGCGGCGAGGTGACGAAGGGGTCGATCACCTTCGATGACCACCGTGTCGACAACCTGTCGCCCCATCAGCTGGTGCGCGCTGGCTGCATCCAGGTGATGGAGGGGCGGCAATGCTTCGTTCATCTGACGATTGAGGAAAACCTGCTCACCGGCGCCTTCACCCGCAAGGATGGCAAGCGGGCGATCAATGATGATCTGGAGCGCATCTATACCTATTTCCCGAAGCTCAAGGACCGGCGCAAATCGCAGGCGGGCTATACGTCGGGTGGCGAGCAGCAGATGATGGCGTTCGGGCGGGCGATGATGTCGCGACCCAAGATGATTTTGCTCGATGAGCCATCCATGGGATTGGCGCCGCAGATTGTCGAACAGATTTTCGAGATCGTCCGTGATGTTAACCAGCGCGAAAATATATCGTTCCTGATTGCCGAGCAGAATACCAATATGGCGCTGCGTTATGCTCATTACGGATACATCATGGAGACGGGCCGCATCGTCATGGATGGGGCGGCAAGCGCGTTGCGTGAAAACGAGGACGTGAAAGAATTCTATCTCGGTGTTTCGGGGGGCGGGCGCAAGAACTTCAAAGATCTCAAATTCTATAAACGCCGCAAGCGCTGGTTGTCATGACTGCTTATTTTATGCGCATTTTTACCAGTGACGCGGTAAATATTTGCGGCGTATAATTGAGATGGGGAACGTTACCTTCGGATAGTCGTAGATATTTGTAGAGGTGACTGCACTCTGGCAATGCCGCCCTTGTGTCGTGGTTATGGGTGATATGACCAATCAATACGGATCAGCGCGGCGGTCACGCTGCCTCACCGGTACCGGAATGGTGGATAGGTGACTGGAACATTCGTCTCTTGTGTCAGCTGGTATCGATATGGCAGCGCTGAAGCCGGCAGCGGCCTGGCGCCTTCGTCCGGCCTGAAACCCTGTAGTCGTGAACGCTGGGATCTGCGATGACGCCCGATCATTTTGATCGTCAGGAAACGCGAGAGCCGATCCAGCGCGAGCGGGCGCAGTTCAAGACGCTGCGCGCCTTGCTGTCCTATTCCAAAGCCAAGGCGCCGCAGCTGCGCCAGCAGATCAAGGACGTGGATCCACGCGAGATCACGTCGCGCAGTGCGCTGGCGCAACTGCCCGTTCTGCGCAAATCCGATCTGCTCGATTTGCAGACAGGTGCTGAACCTTTTGGCGGCCTTGCCGCCCGGCGCTGCGGATCGATGAGCCGGCTCTTCCTGTCGCCGGGTCCCATCGCCGAACCCGAGGGGTCGTCATCGGATTGGTGGGGAGCAGCGCGGGCGCTTTTTGCGGCCGGTTTCCGCAAGAATAACGTCATTCTTAACACGTTCTCCTACCATATGACGCCGGGTGGCTTCATCATGGACAGCGGGGCGCGCGCGCTTGGCTGTGCGGTCGTGCCCTCGGGGCCTGGCAATACCGAGCAGCAGATGGCCTGTCTGCGACGGTTTGAGCCCGACGGCTATGTCGGCGTTCCCGATTTCCTCAAAATATTGATCGAAAAAGCAGCGGAAGAGGGCATCTCACAGCCTTTCGACCGGGCGCTGGTGTCCGGCGCGGCGCTCACGCCGGCGCTTCAGAAGTTCTTCAAGCAGCACAGGCTGCCTGTGTACCAAGCCTATGCTACGGCTGATCTTGGGGTGGTTGCCTATGAAAGCGACGCGCGCCAGGGGCTCATTATCAACGAAACGGTGATCGTTGAAATCGTCCGTCCGGGCACCGGGGATGTCGTCGAGGATGGCGAGGTTGGCGAAGTTGTGGTGACCCGCCTCAACCAGGATTATCCGCTGCTGCGCTTTGCCACCGGCGATCTGTCGAAAATCCTGCCGGGCCGCTCATCCTGCGGGCGCTCCAATCAGCTTCTGGCGGGATGGCTCGGGCGCGCTGATCAGGCGACGAAGGTCAAGGGCATGTTCGTTCATCCCGGCACCATCGTTGACATCATGAAGCGGCATGCGCAGATCACCAAGGTGCGGCTGGTCGTCAGCCGCAAGGATGATCAGGATGTGATGACGCTGCACGGCGAATGCGCCAATCCCGTCAACGGTCTTGCCGACGGTGTTGCATCGACGTTGCGTGAGTTCACCAAAATGAGCGGGATTGTCAAAATCGTCGCTGCCGGGTCGCTGCCAAATGACGGGCGCATTATTGCTGACGAGCGTGCCGACCAATAATCAACCGTCAATCAGCTTGCGCAATTCCTGACGAAAGGTCGGCGCAAGGTCGTGGCGGGCGAGCGCATAGGCGACATTGGCAACCAGAAAGCCGATCTTCATGCCGCAATCATGGATCTGGCCGTCAAAGGTGATGCCGTAGAAGGGCCGCGTCGCTGCCAGCGTCTTCATTGCATCGGTGAGCTGGATCTCGCCGCCAGCGCCGCGCGGCTGGGTCTGCAGGATGTCGAAGATCGCCGGCTCCAGGATATAGCGCCCCGAAATGGCCAGATTTGACGGCGCTTTTCCTGCTGCCGGTTTTTCGACCATGGCGGTGATTTCGAAGCCGTGTCCGACATCCTTGCCGCGCCCGACGATGCCATATTGATGGGTCTGGCTTTCGGGAACCTCATAGACGGCAACATAATTGCCGGGATTTTTTGCGTATGCCTCCACCATCATCGCCATGCAGGGCCGCGTCTTGGGCTGATGGAGCATGTCGGGAAGGAGCAGCGCGAAAGGTTCACGACCGACGATATCGCGGGCACACCACACCGCGTGGCCAAGGCCGAGCGGGGCCTGCTGGCGGGTGAAACTGGTTTGGCCGGCACCGGGAAGGTCACTGGTCAGCAATTCGAGCTCAGGCTTCTTGCCGCGCTCCTGAAGCGTGTCTTCCAATTCGTAGGAGCGGTCGAAATGGTCTTCGATCACCTGTTTGTTGCGGCCGGTCACAAAGACAAAATGCTCGATATCCGCCTCACGCGCCTCGTCAACCACATGCTGGATCACCGGCCGGTCGACGACGGTCAGCATCTCTTTGGGCATGGCCTTGGTGGCGGGCAGAAAGCGTGTGCCGAGGCCGGCGACGGGAAAGACGGCTTTGCGGATTTTTGAGCTCATGGTGCGATCGCTGTCTGAAAACTATTCTGCAGGGGGTGAGGCGGGTATGCCGAGCTACATGGGTTGCGTGGCGTGAATGGAGCGTTAACGCAGCTGCCTGGCTGAAAACAAGCGGCGACGGGCGAATGGGGCTTGGGTGATAGCCGTGGTCCGGTTAAACTCATCTGATGAGACCGGTTGACCAGAGCATAACGCTGCCACCTCGGGCTGCACCGCGAGGGCTGCCGCGCCGCAGTTTGTTGCAGGCCGTGTCGCTGCTGGTGGCGCCGAGGCTGGCGCATGCTGACAGTTTCGCCGAATGGCTATCGCGGATACGGCCCAAGGCGCTCGCCAAGGGCGTGTCACCTGAGACGTTTGATCGCGAGACGGGAGGGCTGGTGCCTGACCTGTCGGTTCTCGATACGGTCAACCGCCAGGCCGAGTTCACCGAGGTGCTGTGGCAATATCTCAATCGCCGTGTGTCGCAATGGCGGATTGATACGGGCAGGGAGCGGGCCCGCCAGCATGGTGATCTGCTCGCCCGGGTCGAGCGCGTCTACGGTGTCGACCGTTTTGTTGTCCTGTCGATCTGGGGCAATGAATCAGCCTATGGCGAAGTGATGACTAATCCGCGGGCGATGAAACCGACATTGCCTTCGCTGGGTGCGCTTGCCTGGCGGGAGGCACGACGCCAGGCGTTCTGGGAAAGCGAATTCATCAACACGCTTGTCCTGATCGAGAAGGGGTGGGGAACGCAGCAGACACTCGTGGGCTCGTGGGCGGGTGCACTCGGCCAGACCCAGTTCATGCCAAGCTCCTGGCTGCGCAACGGCGTTGATTTTGATCGGGATGGAAAGATCGACCTCAACACGATTGCCGATGCGCTTGGGTCGGCGGCCCATTATCTGAAAGATCGCGGTGGCTGGCAAAGCGGTCTGCCCTGGGGATATGAGGTCAAGGCTGCCGACGGTTTCAATTTTGAGTTGGCAGATAACCGGCGCGAGCGGCTGGTCAGCCAATGGGCGCGGCTTGGCATCAGCCGGGCTGATGGCAAACCCCATCCCGCCCCTGAAGCTCCAGCCAGACTGACCTTTCCCGCAGGCTCAAACGGCCCTGGATTTCTTCTGACGCAGAATTTCAAAGCGATTCTTGCCTATAATAGCGCATTTTCCTACGGAATGGCGGTTGGCCTTCTGGCTGACGTGCTGGCGGGCGGGGCGGGGCTGGTGACACCATGGCCCGGCGCTGAACGACAGTTAACGACCGACGAGTTGCAGGAAATCCAGCGGCGGCTGAGCGCTCTGGGGTTTGACACAGGCGGGACGGACGGGCGGGTTGGCGACATGACGCGCAAGGCCGTTCAGGCTTATCAATTGCGGATGAAATTGACGCCTGCCGACGGCTACCCCAACGAGGCGCTGCTGAAGCAGTTGCGGGCGGCGCAGCTTTAGGGCCAGGACTTGGTGCTGGTGAAAGACGTGGCGCTGGTGAAAGACGTGGCGCTGGCTACTTGGCCATTGGCTGGTGAACCGGTATAAGCCCGCCAATGGAGGCATAATGCGCAGGACCGCCTACACGCTGTTTCTGGTTGTTGTCATCGGCGTGGGCCTTGGGCGGCATGCAGCGCTGGCGGCTGGGCCGGCGGTTGAATTTCTGGAGGAAGTGTTTCGCCAGGAAGATGCCAGACGTAAACGACAACAGGAAAAACTTGCCCGCCCGGCGCACCCGCCCGTGGCGCGACCGGCGCGACCGGCGGCTGACATTTCGGACGTGACCTATGCAGCGCCTGAACAGCCGAAAAACGCGGATGCGGCGACGATCCTGGTGGTTGGCGATGAGATGGCTGGAGGCATCGCCGAAGGGTTGCGCCAGACCTATGCCGAAGACCGTAGCGTGAAGATTACGCCCGTCACGCGCCAAGGCGTTGGCATTATCAGCGGCGCGTCAACCGATTGGGGAGCGCTTGTCCGGGAGGCGATGGCGGAGAAAGCGCCGGCCGCCATCATCGTCATGTTCGGCTTCAATGACCGCCAGGCGCTGATCGACGGGGAGCGCATCGTCGAATTCCGCGATCCGCGCTGGCGGGATATCTACCAGGCCCGCATCGATCAGTTTCTGGGATATTTCGGGGCCCTTCGCACGCGCCTTTACTGGACAGGTCTGCCTATCATGCGGGCGGCTCGCGACAGCGAGGATTCCAGTTTTTTCGACGAAATTTTCAAGAGCCGGATGTTCACCGCCAGTGCCCGTTTTGTCGATGTCTGGGAAGGCTTTGCCGATGATGAGGGGAAGTATGTGGCGATCGGGCCGGACATCAACGGCAACAAGCGCCGGCTGCGCAAGTCGGATGGCATAAATTTCACCCCTGCCGGCAATCGCAAGCTGGCGTTTTTTGTCGACAACACATTGAAGCGCGACGGCGCGGTGAGTGCTGCGCCTCTCATTGCCGGCCTTGAGCTGCCATCGCGACGTGATGAACAAGGAACGAACCGGCTGCCTGGCAGTGTGGCGCCAAGCGTGCCGGCAGCGCCCATTGCCGCGCTTGCGCCCAATTATGTGGGCGCGGTCGTGCAACTCACGCCGTTGCCCTTCAAGCCTGGCGCTGAACTGGCGACCTCCCCGGTCAACCGCGATGATTTCGCCTCACGTGTTCTCCAGCGTGGCGATCTTGCACCAACGCATGTCGGACGCGCGGATCATGCGCAATGGCCATCGCCTGCCGCGGTCGTCTCCCGTCCTCCGGTCGGCGATGAGGGGCGCACGCTCGCCTTGCGCCCGACGCCTTAGACGCAAGCGCATTTCTCCGCCATGACCAACCCGTTTCTGGTACTGTCTTGGCCGACGATGATGGCCCGAATGGCTGGATCGTGACAGACGCTCTTCTGCTGCAGGCAGCCATCTTTACAGCCGCGACCGTGTCCGGCCTCACCGGCTTTGCGTTCGCGCTGGTGGCGGCGGGTATCGTCTTTCATCTGCGCTCGCCGGCTGATGCCACGGCGCTTATCCTCATGGGAAGCTTTCTCGCTCAGGTCATGTCGCTTTTGCGGCTGCGCCAAAGGGTCGCATGGGCCGATCTGTGGCCGTTTCTCGCCGCCGGCGTGATCGGCGCGCCGGTTGGAAGTCTGGCGCTTGGCCATCTTTATCCCGGCACGGTGCGCCTGGGAATTGGTCTGTTCCTGTCGTTCTACGCCCTTTATGCGATGCGCCTGCCGGTCACCTACGTCTCGCCTCTGGCAGGACGCCTGTCTGACGCGATTGTGGGCTTTCTCAGCGGTGTGCTCGGCGGCATTGCCGGTCTGTCCGGGGCGCTCATGACGGCGTGGTGCTTGATGCGGGGCTGGGAGCCGGCGCGGCAAAGAGCTGTTTTTCAGAGTTTCATTCTCGTCATGCAAGCCTATTCGCTGATGTCGCTGGCGCTGGTGGTTGGAATCAGCCAGCACAGCCTGATTGATCTGGCGATTACCGGTCCGGTGATGGTTGCCGGGGTCGTGATCGGCCTGTGGCTTTTTTCCAAAATCAACGGCGCGCGCTTTCGCTGGCTGGTATTGTGGCTGCTGCTGGTTCTTGGGGTTGTACTGACGATCAGCGAAATCTCGGCGATGTTGACATCGCATCCGGGTTAGGGATGCTCGTCATTCAGATTATTCAAAGGGACAAGCGGCGGCATGGCTGAGTTTCTGACAGTCGATATCTGGCGAGGCGGCGCGGAGGGTCAGCTCCAGCGCTTCGACGTGCCGCGCAGCGACAATCAGACGGTTCTCGATGTCGTCACCCATGTACAAAAGGTGCTGGAGCCGAGCCTTGCCTATCGCTTTGCCTGTCGGGTCGGTATGTGCGGATCCTGCGCCATGATGGTCAATGGCAAGGCGCGCTGGACGTGCCGCACGCATGTGAAGAAGGTGGCGGCTGATGGCCGGCTCACCCTTGAACCCCTTGCCAATCTGCCGCGCATCCGTGATCTCGTGGCTGATCTTGCGCCCTTCTTCGACAAATGGCAGGCGGCCGGCGGCCAGTTCAAGCCGCAAGCCGAACTTGGCGATGATTTTGCGATTGTGCCGCCGTCGGGCGCCGCGCGCCGCCAGGCTGATGAGGCGATCGAATGCATTGGCTGCGCTGTCTGCTACGCTTCCTGCGATGTGGTTGCGGGGCAGCCGGATTATCTTGGGCCGGCTGCGCTCAACCGCGCGTGGACGCTGATGAATGATGGGCGCGACGGGGCGCAGGACGAGCGCCTGAAAGCGGTGAGTGGCGCAGGTGGTTGCCAGAATTGTCATACCCAGCAGGGGTGCCGGGACGCCTGCCCCAAGGGGCTCAATCCGACACGCTCGATTGCCGGGTTGAAGCGCATGAGCCTCATGGCGCTCATCGAGGGACGGTTGTGAGCGGGCGCGGGGAGATGTGGCTCTTTCTGGCGCAGCGGGCAAGCGCGGTGGTGATGGCGCCGCTGGTACTGATCCACCTCGCCGTCATCATCTACGCGGTGCGCTCCGGCTTGAGCGCGGAAGCGATTTTTGCACGCACGCGCGGCTCGGCGCTTTGGGCAGGGTTCTATGGCCTGTTCGTCGTGGCAGTCAGTGTTCATGCAGCCCTTGGGTGCCGGGCGATCAGTGCTGAATGGGCCGGCTGGCGCGGTAATCGCGTTGACGGGGTGTGGGCGGCCTTCGGCGTCCTTCTTCTGATCGCCGGTTTGCGCGCCGTTGCAGGGGTGATCTGGTGAGGAGAGCCGTGTCATGAGTTTGCAGCAGGCAGCCGGGCGTGTGCGCAGCCGATCGCATGCGGGTTATGTTGCTTATCTTGTTCACCGCCTTTCCGGACTGGCACTCGCTGTCTTTCTGCCATTTCACTTTTTTGTGCTGGGCAATGCGCTCAATGGCGCTGCTGGTCTTGACGATTTTCTGCTATGGGCTGCCAATCCATGGGTCAAGCTGGGCGAATGGCTGCTTGTAAGTGCGTTGGCGCTGCATATGGCCGGCGGGATCAGGGTGCTGGCTATTGAGTTTCTGCCGTGGAGTGAGCGACAAAAGACGTACATCATGCTTTGTATCGCCTTCGCTATCGCGGCGGGTCTGCTTTTTCTGCTGGCGGCACGACACGGGTAAAGCAAACATCTAAGGAAAAGGGGAGAGACGCATGACCAATCATCATTCGCGCCGGCAGGCTCTTGCCGGCATAGCCGCAAGCGCTCTGATGCTGCCAGGCGTTGCGCGCGCGCAGGCGCCAACGCAGGTGCGCATCGCCAAGCAATTCGGCATTTCCTACATACCGATGGCGGTGATGGAGAAGCTAGGCCTTATCGAGGCGGAGTTGAAGGCCAATGGCGTGCCGACGTCCGACGTCCAGTGGGTGCAGTTCACCGGCGGGGCGCCGATCAATGATGCGCTGATTGCCGGCAGTCTTGAATTCGCCTCCGGTGGGATCGGACCGATGATCACCATCTGGTCGCGCACCCGCAGCAATATCGATGTGCGTGGCGTGGCGGCGCTCAACTCGATGCCGCTTTATCTCAACACCATCAACCCGGCAGTGAAGACGGTGAAGGATTTCACCGACAAGGACCGGATCGGCCTGCCGGCGGTCAAAATCGCCATTCAAGCGCTCGTGTTACAAATGGCGGCTGAGCGTGAGCTGGGCAAATTCGATGCGCTTGACCATCTGACGGTATCGATGAGCCACCCGGATGCCACAGCGGCAATGCTCTCAGGCAAGAGCGAGATCACAGCGCATTTCGGCTCGGCGCCCTTCCAATATGTGCAGTTGAAGGATCCGCGCGTTCATCGCGTCCTGAATTCCTTCGACGTGCTCGGTGGCCCGACCATCTTCAACGCGGTCTGGACGACGAAGAAAGTGCGGGAGGGCAGCCCGGTCGTCTACAAGAGTTTCCTGACAGCGCTTGAGAAGGCGATTGCCATGATCAACGCCGATCCGGTTGAAGCTGGCAAGATCTGGATTGCTGCGGAAAATTCGAAACTTGATCCAGGCTTCGTCACCGGCATTCTGAAGGACCCTGAAAACGTCATGACAACGACACCGCAGCGCTCGATGGTATTTGCCAATTTCATGAAAAAGACGGGCGCCATCAAGGATGCGCCGACGCAATGGAGCGATCTCTTCTTCCCTGAGCTACATACGAAACAGGGAAGCTGATTGTGCACGGTCGGCTCGACGATAGCGCCCTGCCGCGCCCGCGCCTTGAGGTTGATGGCGTCACCTTGCAATATCGCACGCGCGACTACGCGGTGCGGGCGACCCAGCGTGTGTCCTTTGATGTGCATGGCGCCGATCGGTTTGTTCTGCTCGGGCCGTCGGGATGCGGAAAGTCGAGCCTGCTGAAAGCGATTGCCGGGTTTCTGTCCCCGGTTGAAGGCGAGATCAGGCTTGATGGCCAGAAGGTCACCGAGCCTGGCCCCGACCGCATGATGGTGTTCCAGGAATTCGATCAGCTCCTGCCGTGGAAGACGGTTGAGCAGAACGTGCTTTTTCCCATGGAACGCACCGGCAAATATAGCGGCAAGGATGCGCGCGAGCGGGCCCGCCGCTTCCTTGACAAGGTGAAGCTCAGCAAATTTGCCCATGTCTACCCCCATCAGCTTTCAGGCGGCATGAAGCAGCGCGTGGCGATTGCGCGCGCGCTCGCCCTTGAGCCGCGCGTGCTGCTGATGGACGAGCCCTTCGCAGCGCTCGACGCATTGACGCGGCGCGAGATGCAACAGGAATTGCTGCAATTATGGGATGAGGCGCGCTTTACGGTGGTGTTTGTCACCCACTCGATCCATGAGGCGATTGTGGTTGGCAATCGCATCCTTGTTCTCTCGCCCCATCCGGGACGGGTGAAGGCGGAACTCAATTCGGGTGATTTCGGCGAAGGCGCCGAGGCCGGCATGGCGATCCAGGCGCTCGACACCCGCATCAACGCCATGTTGTTTGGCGAAGCAGCCGGCGCCTCGACGGGGCAATCTCAGGCAGGAAGCGTCCATGGCGGTCATTGATACTGAACGGCCAACGCCGCCGCAGCGACCTGAGATCGTCCATGCAGAAATCGCCGCCGGCGATCAGAAGCTGGTTGAAACTCCGCTCGGCTTTTTTGAGCGCATCGCCGCGTCAGAAGGTCTGCGCAAACTGTTCATCGTTGCCATGCTGGGGCTTGCCTGGGAAATCTACGGGCGCCTTCTCGGCAATGATCTTATTTTTCCAACTCTTGGCCAGACGCTTGTAGCGTGGGTGGATGCGGCCGTTTCGGGCACGCTGATCAACCGCACGCTGACATCGCTGCGTGTGCTCGGTATCGCCTATGTCATCGGTGTCGTGCTGGCGACGGGGTTGACCATTGTTGCGGTGTCATCGCGCCTTGGCACTGATCTGCTGTCGACGCTGACCTCGATGTTCAATCCGCTGCCGGCGATCGCGCTTCTGCCGCTGGCGTTGCTGTGGTTTGGCATCGGCATCACGTCGATTGTCTTTGTCGTCATTCATTCGGTGCTGTGGGCGGTGGCGCTCAATATGCATACCGGCTTTCTCTCGGTTGCGGAAACACTGCGCATGAGCGGGCGCAATGTCGGGCTGAAGGGTCTGCCCTATGTTGTCTACATTCTCATCCCCGCCGCCTTCCCGGCGATCCTTGCCGGCCTCAAGATCGGCTGGGCCTTCGCCTGGCGAACCTTGATTGCGGCCGAGCTGGTGTTTGGTGTTTCCTCGCGCTCGGGCGGGCTTGGCTGGTTCATTTTTGAAAATCGCAATCAGTTGCAGACCGCCCATGTCTTTGCCGGACTGCTCACGGTGATCCTGATCGGGCTTGCGGTGGAGAGCGGTATCTTCCGCCTGATAGAGCGTTATACGGTCGCCAGATGGGGCATGCAGAGATGAGTTTCGCGGTCACCCCGGAGGCTATTGAGGACGTTGCCAAGCTTCTCTACATCCGGGCGCTGAAAATCCTGCCAAGCGACATCAAGCAGGGTTTCGTGCGGTTGAGTGCGGCGGAGACGGACGAGACGGCTCAATCGATCCTGGCAACGATGATCGAGAATATCGCCGTTGCTGAAAAGACCGACAATATCCTGTGCCAGGATACCGGTATCCCGATCTACAATGTCGGCATCGGGCGCGGCGTTACACTCGATGGCTATCTGTTGAAACAGGCGATCCGGCGCGGCGTCGAGCGGGCAACCAGAGAACATCCGCTGCGCTCTTCCGTCGTCCATCCGCTGACGCGGATCAACGAGCAGACATCGTGCGGGGCGCATGTGCCGGTGATCAACATCGATTTTATCGATGAAGCGGAAACGCTGAGAATGGAGATGATCCCCAAGGGTTCCGGCTCGGAGAATGGCTCGTTTCTCAAGATGCTGATCCCGGCTGACGGCATTGACGGCATCAAGACCTTCGTCATCGACCGGGTGATGGAAGTCGGCGGTCGCGTTTGCCCGCCGACCATCGTCGGGGTTGGTATCGGTGGCACGTCGGATGTGTGCATGCATCTGGCAAAGGTGGCGGCGACCCGTCCGCTCGGCACCATGTGCAAGGACCCCGAGGGGGCCAGGCTCGAAAGTTTGCTGTCACAAGCTGTCAACATGCTCGATATCGGGCCGCAGGGTCTGGGCGGTTTTGGCACCGCCTTCGCTGTCCATGTCGAGGCGGCCGCCACTCACATCACCATGAATCCGGTGGCGGTGAACATCCAGTGCCATTCGGCGAGACGGGCGAGCGCGGTATTCACCCGCGCCGGCGTGGCGATCGGGGAATAGATGGCGGATTATCAATTCATCACGCCGGTCAGTGCGGCGGACGTCCGCCAGCTTCGCCTTGGCGACCGGGTGACGCTCAGCGGCGCGCTTTACGGCGTACGTGATGCCAATCTGATCGCCATGTTCGACAAGGGACGGGAGACCAAGTTTGATCTCGAAGGAGCGGCTGTCGTCCATACCGCACCCAATGTGCGTAAAGTGCCGGTGTCAAATGAGCACCCCGCCGGCTACGCGGCGATCAATGTCGGCACGACGACAAGCCAGCGCATGGAGCGTTTCACCCGCCCGCTGATGGAGCGCGAGGGGGTTCGCATCATCATCGGCAAGGGCGGTATGGGCGATGAGACGCTAAAGGCTTTCAGCGAGCTTGGCGGCGTTTATCTGGCGATTGTCGGTGGGGCGGCTGCGCTGCAGACGACGTGGGTCGAGAGCATTGATGATGTCGATATGGACGATCTCAACCCTGAATCGATCTGGCGCTTCAGCGTCAGGAATTTCGGACCCTTGCTGGTGACGATGGATTCGCATGGTGCCTCGTCCTTTGATGCAGTCAGGGCGCGGGCTGATGCCAGACGGTCGGCAGCGCTCAAACACCTCGGCGTCAAGAGTTGAGAACGCTTGACACCGATATTCTGGTTCTGGGATCGGGCGGCGCCGGGCTCTTCGGCGTGCTGCATGCGCTTGAGGCTGATCCTGATCTCCATGTGACGATTGCGGTCAAGGGATTGCTGGGTAAAAGTGGCTGCACGCGCATGGTCCAGGGCGGCTACAATGTCGTTCTGTCGCCGGGTGATTCCATCGAGCGCCATTTCATGGATACGATTGAGGGCGGCAAATGGCTTAACGTCCAGGAGCTGGCGTGGAAGCTGGTGTCGGAAGCGCCGATACGCATCCGCGAACTCGAAAACAAATATGGCTGTTTCTTTGACCGCAATCCCGATGGCAGCGTGCATCAGAAGGCCTTCGCCGGCCAGACTTTCGACCGCACCGTCCACAAGGGCGATCTGACGGGGATCGAGATTGTCAGCCGGCTGGCTGAACAGGTGTGGGCGAAAAGCGCCGTGCGGCTTGAGGAGCACCGGGCGCTTGCCCTGATACCGGCTCGTGATGGCGCGGGGCTTGCCGGCGTGCTGATGGTCAATATGCGCGATGGCGCCTACGTTCTGGTGCGGGCGAAGGCGACGCTGCTTGCCACCGGCGGCGGGCCCACCATGTATCGCTACCACACGCCATCGGGTGATAAATCCTGCGACGGCATGGCGATGGCGCTGCGGGCCGGGCTGAGCCTGCGCGATATGGAGATGGTGCAGTTCCACCCGACCGGGCTTCTCGCCGGCCCGGGTACGCGCATGACGGGCACGGTATTGGAAGAAGGACTTCGCGGGGCGGGCGGCTATCTTCTCGACGGCGATGGCAAGCGCTTCATGTTCGATTATGACGAGCGGGGCGAGCGGGCAACGCGCGATGTGGTGTCACGCGCGGTTGACGACGTGATCCGTGCGGGCCGCGCTTCCCCGCTTGGCGGGGTTTTCATCGAGATGAAACATCTGGGGTCGGAAAATGTGCGCCGCCAGTTCAAGGGCATGGTGGAGCGCTGCGCCGATTGCGGCTTTGATCTGGCTGCAGGGCGTGTCGAAGTGGTGCCGACCGCGCATTACATGATGGGCGGCGTGGAGTTTGCCGGAGATTGCTCGACCGCGCTGCCGGGCCTTTTCGTCGCTGGCGAAGATACGGGCGGGGTTCACGGCGCCAACCGGCTGGGTGGTAACGGGGTTGCCAATTCCACGGTTTTCGGTGGTATCGCCGGCAGGGCGATGGCGGCCTTCGTGCGCCGCGCCGGGCGGCTTTGCGATGAAGATGCGCACGCCGTCGCGGCGGCGATTGCGAACGCCGAACAGCCTTTCGGCCGGCCGGCCGGTCAGGTAGAAGAGGTGCGCGAGCGACTTTATCAGGTGATGTGGGATGAGGTCGGCATCATCCGTGATCGCTCGCGCCTGATGGCGGCGCAGGGCTCCCTGCACGAACTTTCCGCGCATATCGATGCCATGGGCGTTGGCGGCGACCGGGCCTTCAATCTCACCTGGCATGACTGGCTCAATCTCAAGAACCTCATTCTGGTGAGCCAGTCGATTGCCGTTGCGGCGCTGGCGAGGGAGGATTCGCGCGGCGCCCATTACCGCGCCGATCATCCAACCGCCAGCGATCTCATGACCTCGACCTATACCCAGGTGAGAATGGAAAACGATGAGCTGCGTGTGGCCGCGCAGGCGGTTGACTTCACCCATGTGAGACCAGGTGAAAGCCTGCTGCAGGCGGCGGAATAATGTTGTCTGCCGTCGTGCTGTTTAAGGGGCGCCAAAGCCGTAGCGCCTCAACTCCTCGCCATTGACGAGGCTGCGCAGTTTTCCCCGTGACAGACGGTCGGCTACCGCGCGAGCTGACAGCCGGCGCATGTCGTCAAGGCTCTGAGGCGTATAGAAAGCGGCATGCGGGGTGATTGTCAGGCGTCCCTCGAGCCATGGCTCGCGCGCCGTCCACGCCTTGATGAGCGGATGGCTGCGCTCCATGGGTTCGACCGGCAGCACGTCAAGACCGGCAGCAGCGATACGGTCCGTGCGCAAGCCCGCTTCCAGCGCGTCAAGATCGATGATTGGTCCGCGCGCCGTGTTGATGAGCACGGCGTCCGGTTTCATGGCGGCAACCGCCGCGTGATCAATCAGCTTCGTCGTTGCGGTGGTGAGCGGACAGTGGAGCGAGACGATATCGCTCGCCGCCAGCAGGCCGCGGAGTGTGTCGTGGCGATGCAACCCGAGCGACAATTCAACACCCGGCGGCAGATGAGGGTCGTAAAAGGCAACATCAAGCGAAAAGGCGCGCGCGCGCTGTGCCGCAGCAATGCCGATACGGCCAAGCCCGACAACCCCAAAGGTGAGGTCGCGCAGGCGGCGAACAGGTCGTATCGCCAGCTGATCGGTCGACCACGCATCATCGCGGGTCAAAAGCCGCGCATTATAGGTGCTGATGCCACGGACCAGATTGAGCGTCAGGGCCAGCGCATGGTCGGCAACTTCCATAGTGCCGTAGTCAGGTGTGTTGCAGACTGCAAGGCCGCGCCGGGCGCAGGCGTCGATGTCGATATGATTGTAACCAACGCCTGCCTGCACGAGGAGTTGCGCTTTCGTCATGGCGTTCACCTCACGCTCGCCGATCTTGTGGCGGCCGCGGAAATTGATGATCGCATCAGCGCGCGCCAGGGTCGCGGTCGATACCTGATGGGACGCATTGAGCGGCACCAGTTCGATATCGAAACCGGCGCCAAGTTCGGCCGCCTCAAGGTCGGGCAGAGGCATCGGCGGCGGATCGAGAATGAGCACCAGCGGCATCGGCATGTCCTCGGTTGGGGCAGGATGGCACGGCTGCAAAACCCCGCATTGACTTCGCAGTTGTTGCGCGCGACCACAAACACGGCAAGTGGGAGTTGAGATGGCGATGAACAAAAAAGTCAACACGCCGCGCCTGATGAGCGGTGGTGAAGCGATTGTTGATAGCCTCAAGGCCAACGGGGTTGACACGGTATTCGGCCTTCCCGGCGTCCAGATGTATCCGCTGTTTGACGCACTGCATCAGGCGTCCAACACCATTCAGACCATTGGTGCGCGTCATGAGCAGGCCTGTGCCTACATGGCGTTCGGGTATGCGCGCTCGACGGGGCGGCCCGGTGTCTTTTCTGTTGTGCCGGGACCGGGCGTCCTCAATGCTTCGGCAGCGATCGCGACGGCCCTTGGCGCCAGCGCGCCCGTTCTGTGTCTGACAGGGCAGATACCGTCCGATTTCATCGGACGCGGGCGCGGCCATCTCCATGAATTGCCGGATCAGCTGGCGACCATTCGGTCCTTCACCAAGGCAGCAGCGCGGATCGAGCGCGGCGCCGAAGCGCCACGCCAGGTCAACTGGGCGTTTCGCCAGCTCCGCGAGAGGCGTCCGGGGCCGGTATCGCTGGAGATGGCGTGGGATGTGATGGCGCGCACGGAAAGTGTGCAAGGGCTTGGCGCTGCCGGGATCGAAGCCGCCTTGGCTCCCGACCCCGATCTAATCGCCAGCGCCGCCAGATTGATTGCAGGCGCCAAACGGCCGATCATTTTTCTTGGCAGCGGCGCCCAGCATGCGAGCGAGGCGATCACGGCGCTCGCTGAAGCTATCGACGCGCCGGTTGCGGCATTCCGCAGCGGGCGCGGTATCGTTGCCGAAGACCATCCGCTTGGTGTGTCAAGCTATCAGGCAAAGCTCCTGTGGGAGAAAAGCGATCTGGTGATCGGCATCGGAACGCGGCTCGAAATGCCGCTGATGCGCTGGCAGGGGATGAGCGGCCTTGTTGACCGCTTTGACCGCTTGATGATCCGCATTGATATCGATCCGGTCGAGATGGTGCGGGTGAAGGCGGATGTCGGCATTGTTGCTGATGCTGCGCACGGCGCGCGGGCGCTCTATGAGGCGGTGACGCGGCTGCCATTGTCGAAGGCAGGTGATGCGACAGAACGCGTGGCGCAGGCGCGTGCGCAGGCTGCCAGGGATATCGCCGCGATCGAACCGCAGATGTCCTGTCTCAAGGTCATCCGGGAGGTCATGCCGCGCGACGGAATTCTGGTGGAGGAGTTGTGCCAAACGGGATTTACGTCCTATTTCGGATATCCCGTTCTGGCACCGCGCTCCTATATCTCCTCAGGTTTTTCCGGAACGCTCGGTTACGGCTTCCAGACGGCGCTCGGCGTCAAGATCGGCAATCCCCGCAAGGCCGTGGTGTCGATCACGGGCGATGGCGGCTTCATGTTTGGCGTCCAGGAGCTTGCGACCGCCGTGCATCACGGCATCGGGCTCGTCACCATCGTCTTCAACAACGCAAGCTACGGCAATGTGCGGCGTGACCAGCAGGAGCGTTATGGCGGGCGGGTGCTGGGATCTGATCTCACCAATCCCGATTTCGTCAAGCTTGGCGAAGCGTTTGGCGTCATGGCGCGGCGGGTCACAACGCCGGCAGAGTTGAAAGGTGTTCTTGAGGCAGCGCTTGGCGCTGATCGCCCGGCCCTCATCGAAGTCGCGCTCAGGCGTGACAGCGAGACCTCGCCGTGGAAATTCATCCATTTCACCCGGTAGCGCTGCTCTGTCCGACAGGGGTCTGCTCTCAGCGCGCTGAGGCTGGTTCCGTCACGTGGAAGTGAATCGGCAGCTGCCTGCACGATGGTAGGTTAGATGTCTGCAAGCGGAGAACCTCATGATTTCCGGTCGTCACCTGTTATCGTCATCTCTCGTGTTCTGCCTCATGCTATTCATGACCGGCTTTGCCTCGCCGGCTGTCGCCCAGCCGGTCACGCTTACAGCCAAGGACGGGGTGAAGGTATTCGGCACCTATTACGGCACAGGCGACAAGTCGAAACCGGTTGTTCTGTTGTTTCATATGGCCGGCTCCAACGCGGCCGAGTACGCGCCAACCGCTCCGCGTCTGGTGGCACTTGGATATAACGCGCTGGCGATTGATCAGCGCTCAGGCGGATTTGCCTTTGGTACCGGCAATCAGACGGTGAAGGAACTCGGGCGCAGTGCCGGCTTCCTGCAGGCCTTGCCTGATCTTGAGGCAGCGCTCGCCTGGGTTGCCAGCAGCGGTCATGGCGGCAAGGTGATCATCGTCGGCTCCAGCTATTCGGCCTCGCTGGTGTTTTTGCTGGCTGCGCAGAACCCGGGCAAGGTTGCCGGGCTGGCTGCCTTTTCGCCGGGCGAATATTTCGGCGCGGGCGCAAGCGTCAAGGGTGCGGCCCAAAAGCTGCAGGGCGTCCAGGTCTTTGTGTCCTCAGCCAGTGATTCCGGCGAGATTGCGGAAGCGCGCTCCATCCTTGAAGCCGTACCGGGAAGTGCCAAGACGCAGCTAGCGGCCAAGCGGGCTCCGCACGGCGCGTCCTCCCTGCGTCAGGATGCGAATGGCGGTGGCCAGGCCGAGGTGTGGGAAGGTTTCACCCGCTTCCTTGCCTCGGTGCGCTAGATCGTTCTACTCATCCGTCCATGTTAGCTGGGACGGATACGGACGTCGTCATTATCGGGGCAGGGGTCGTCGGGCTCGCGGTTGCACGCGAGCTTGCCCTGGCTGGCCGCGACGTGATCGTGCTGGAAGCCGAAGATCACATCGGCGAGCATCAGTCCTCACGCAACAGCGAGGTGATCCATGCCGGGCTTTATTACGCCCCGGGCAGCCTGAAGGCACACGCCTGTGTCGAGGGCAAAGAGCGGCTTTACGCCTATTGCGCACAACACGGTATTGCCCATCGGCGCATCGGCAAATTCATTGTCGCAGCAAATGCTGAACAAGTGGCGCGTCTTGAAGCCATCTGCGCCAATGCGCGGGCCTGTGGCGTTGATGATCTGGTGATGATCGATGGGCCGGAAGCGCGCCGCTGCGAGCCGGCGCTCACCGCTCATGCGGCGCTCATATCGCCGTCGACAGGCATTATCGACAGTCACGCCTACATGCTGGTGCTCCAGGGCGAAGCGGAAGCACATGGGGCGAGCGTCGTGTTCAAAGCCTCTTTTGAGCGCGCCGTTGCTGGAAGCGGGCGGGTGCGCCTGTGGACCGGCGGCGTCGAGCCGTTCGAGATGACCTGTCGGCTCCTCATCAACTGCGCGGGGTTGGCCGCGCCCGCCTTGGCGCGACGTATCGACGGATATCCGTCAGCACGCATTCCGCAGGAAAGTCTGGCCAAGGGAAACTACTTCACGCTCGCCGGTCGCTCGCCCTTCTCAAGGCTAATCTATCCCATCCCGGAACCTGGCGGGCTTGGGGTCCATCTGACGCTTGATCTGGGCGGGCAGGCGCGTTTTGGCCCCGATGTCGAATGGATCGAGGCGATGGATTATGCGGTTGATGCGCGGCGTGGCGAGCGTTTCTATGCCGCAATACGTCGCTATTGGCCAGGTCTCAAGGATGGTGCGCTGGCGCCTGCCTATGCCGGCATCCGGGCCAAGATCGGCCCGCGCGACCAGACACAGGATTTTATCATCGACGGCCCGGACGACCATGGCTGTCCGGGCATCCTGTCGCTGTTTGGCATTGAAAGCCCGGGCCTGACCTCATCGCTTGCGCTTGCTGCCATGGTGGCTGACAAAGCGGTCCGTTCAGCCTGACGCCAGCTATCTGGCGGGCAGTGCCATCTCGACAAGCCGGGCCCAGAAGCTGGCGCCATAGAGCGCCGCGTTGTCGTCGAAATCATAGGCCGGGTGATGGCAGACCGGCGTATCGCCATTGCCCACGAAGATATAGGCGCCGGGGCGCTCTTCCAGCATGTAGGAGAAGTCCTCCGCGCCCATCAGCGGCGGATGATCGGTCGTCACCTTGTCCGCGCCTACAACGTCCATGGCGACCTTGGCAGCGAAGGTTGTCTGGTCGGCGTGATTCACGGTTGGCGGATAGCCGCGCTCATAGTCAAGCGATGCCGTGGCGCCCATGGAACTGGCGATGCCGGTGATGATTTCGCCCATGCGTTTTTCAACCAGGTCCTGCACGTCTTTCTTGAACGTGCGCACGGTGCCGGTGATGCGGGCGGTCTGCGGAATGACGTTGAAGGCATCGCCGGCATGGAAGGTGGTGATCGACAGGACGGCGCTTTCCACGGGATCGACATTACGTGCAACGATCGACTGCAAGGCCTGACCGATGGTCATGGCAACGATGATGGTGTCGATGGTCTGGTTTGGCATCGCCGCATGGCCGCCACGCCCCTCGATATCGATCACAAAGCGGTCCGCTGCCGCCATTGTCGGGCCGGTGCGCATGGCGAAGGTGCCGACCGGCACGCCTGGCATGTTATGCATGCCGTAGACCTCGTCGATCTTCCAGCGCGTCATCAAACCGTCCTCGATCATCGCCTTGCCGCCGCCGCCGCCTTCTTCGGCCGGCTGGAAGATGACGATGGCAGTCCCGTCGAAATTGCGGGTTTCCGACAGATAGCGCGCCGCGCCCAGCAGCATCGCGGTGTGGCCGTCATGGCCGCAGGCATGCATCTTGCCGGGTGTTTTTGATTTGTAGGGGCGCTCGACAATTTCCTGGATCGGCAGAGCATCCATGTCCGCGCGCAGGCCGATGACCTTTCCCGACCCAGACTGCCGGCCCTTGATGACGCCTACAACGCCGGTCTTGCCGATGCCCGTCACCACCTCGTCGACACCGAAAGCCTTCAGTTTGTCGGCGACGATGGCAGCAGTGCGATGAACCTCGTAGAGGATTTCCGGGTTTTCATGAAAGTCATGGCGCCAGGCGGCGATGTCATCGGCGAAGGCGGAAACACGATTGACGATGGGCATGGGAACTCTTCGATTTTTGCGGGCGGACAGGGAGGCCGGCAGGTGCCAACCGTTCAGGAACAAAGGCTAACGTGTCGGCCGGGTGAGCGCTAGATGGTATCAAGGGTGGCTGATATCGCCTGCCACAGGGGCTCGACCGGTTCACACCCCACCGACAGTCTGACAAAACCGTCCGCGACCTTGTCGCCCCAGCGGCTGCGGCGCTCGGCCGAGGTGTGCAGGCCGCCAAAGCTGGTTGCCTGACGGAGGAGCGGGCAGTCCTCCATGAAACGTTCAGCCTCGGCCCGACCGGCAAAGGTCAGGGCGATGAGCGAACCAAAGCGCGTCATCTGGCGGGCGGCCAGATTATGGGCCGGGTGGCTTGGCAGACCAGGATAGACAACGTTCTTCAACCGTGGATGGGCAGCCAGACGGGGCGCCAGTTTTTCGGCATTGTCACACATGCGGGTGAAGCGCAGTTCCAGTGTTTCAAGGCCACGATGGACAAGAAACGTGTCGAAGGGCGAGGGAATGATCCCCACCATCTTGCGCCAGTCGCGCATGCGGGCGGCGAGCGCGGCGTCCCGTGTTGCGACGTGGCCAAACAGCACGTCGGAATGGCCGTTGAGCGCCTTGGTGTCGGATGCCAGAGTGATGTCAGCGCCCAGATCGAGCGGGCGCTGGCCAAGGGGTGTCATCGTCGTATTGTCGGCCACCAGCAGGGCGCCGGCGCCTCTGGCCTTGGCGGCAATCGCCGCTATATCGCAGATGTCGAGACCGGGATTGGAAGGTGTTTCGATGAAAATCATGCGGTAGCCGGCAAGGTCATGATCGCCCACCATGCCGGTCGCGGTCAGGTCAAACGTGATGCCAAGCGGCTTCAGATAGGTTTCGGCCAGACCGCGCGTCGCGCCGTAGCCGTCAGCGTGCAGAAGTACCTTATCGCCCGGCTGCAGCAGGGGATAGAAAACAGAAGCGACGGCAGCGAGCCCGGCGGGAAAAATGATCGTCTCGGCGTCCTCAAGATGGCCAAGTGCTTCCTCCAGTGCCGTCCACGTCGGGTTTGACCAGCGGCCATACTGATAGGGCCCTGAAGGGTCGCCCGCCTGATGATAGACGGAGGCCGGCACGATGGCCGGTTGCAGGGCTTCACCCTGCGCCGGTTTGGAGCGGGCATGCAGCATGCGGGCGAAGCGGGTGTCGATGTCGCTCATGTTGAGGTCCTTGAAGCGTTGCGGCGCGGCGGGTAGGCACGCTTTTTGCCGCCAAGCGTGGTGAGGTGAAATGAACCGCCGGCGGCTTTGATGTAACTTGGTCCGATGGGTATTTTTCCCGCCCCGTCTGGAACATCAATGACGTAGCTCGGCATCGCAAGGCCCGACAGGCGCCGGCGAAGCTCGCTCATCAAGCGCTGCCCGCGGGCAATCGACAGGCGGAAATGGCTGGTACCCGGCGCCAGATCCGGGTGATGCAGGTAATAGGGTTTGACGCCTGATTCAACGAAGGCACGCATCAGCGCCTCAAGCGTCTCGACATTGTCGTTGACGCCCTTGAGGAGCACGCTCTGGCTCACGAGCGCGATGCCGGCCTCGGCGAGACGGGCGAGCGAAGCGCGCGCAGAGGCTGTCAATTCACTCGCGTGGTTGGCGTGAACGCCGATGCAGGTGGCGATACCGGGTGATTTCAGGGCGCGAACAATCGCAGGTGTGATGCGCTCGGGATCGGCGATTGGCATGCGGGTGTGCCAGCGCAGGACCTTGACGTGTGGAAGTGCCGCCAGCGCCTTCGTCACCTCGCCGATGCGGCGTGCGGACAGCATCAGCGGATCACCACCGGTGAGGATCACCTCCCAGATGGCAGGATGCGCTTTGACGTAGGTGAGAATGGCGGCGAAGGCGCTGTCGCTCAGCGTCCCGTCGCCGTCCGGCCCCACCATCTCGCGGCGAAAACAAAAGCGACAATAGACCGGGCAGACATGAACGAGCTTGATCAGCACACGGTCCGGATAGCGATGGACGAGGCCAGGCAGAGGCGAAAATCTGTGGTCAGCAATCGGGTCGGCGCGTTCAAGCACATCGCTTTTCAGTTCGGCCCTGTCGGGAATGAACTGGCGGGCCAGCGCCTGATTGTTGGCGATGGTGAGGAGACTGGCGAGATGGCTGGTGATGGCTACCGGATAGCGCTCGCTCACCTCTTCAAGTCCCGCCTGCTGGCTCTGCTTGACCAGGTTGTGCGTGATCAGATCGGTGACCGTTCGCAAGGTGCGCGGGTTCTTCATCGCTCATCCCTGCCCGGATCGCTGAAGGGTGTCCACATCACCTCGTCAAGGCGGCTTGCACCCGTCATCAGCATCACCAATCGGTCAAAGCCCAGTGCGGCTCCGCAGGCGGCAGGCATATGCGCAAGGGAGTTCAGAAAATCCTCGTCCAGCGGATAGGAGTGGCCATAGATGCGCTGCTTCTCCGTCATGTCGGCAACAAAACGTCGGCGCTGCTCACCCGGATCGGTCAGCTCGCCGAAGGCATTGGCGAGTTCAACGCCGCACATATATAGCTCGAAGCGCTCGGCAAGGCGCGAATCGCGCGGCAGAGGGCGGGCAAGGGCTGCCTCGGGCAAAGGGTATTCGGTCAGACATGTTGGCCGGCCGATACCAAGCTTCGGCTCGATACGGTCGGCGAGGATGCGGCTGAAGAGGTCCGACCAGCTATCGTCATCCGCCACGCGCAGGCCAAGTCTGGCGGTGGCGGTCGCAAGCCTGTCGCGGTCGGTGGCGCCATCCGGGCCGAGGGTTGCCAGAAGATCGATGCCGGCAAAGCGCGAGAAGGCGTCCGCCACTGTGAGGCGTTCTGGTTCGGCGCGCGGGTCGCAGATGTGCTCGCGGTAATTGACGAGCCGGACCCCGGTACAGGCGGCGCATTCCCGCAACAGCGCCGCGCAATCAGCGATGATCGCCGAGATATCCTCCTCCACCCGGTACCATTCAAGCATGGTGAATTCGGGCTGGTGGAGGGCGCCCAGTTCGCGATTGCGCATGACATGGGCAAAGGAAAATATCCGTCGCTCGCCGGCTGCCAGGATTTTCTTGCAGGCAAATTCCGGCGAGGTATGAAGGAACAGTGGCTGCCTTGCACCCGCGATGCCATCCCACTGCGTTGCGAAGGCATGAAGGTGCGTTTCGTTTCCTGGCGAGATTTGCAGGGCGCTGGTATCAACCTCGATAAAATCCTGAGCGCTGAAATAGGCGCGCAACCGCATCGCCATTGCCTGTCGGGCGAGGAGGCGCGGGCGGCGGTCGGCGTGAATGTCGCGGCGCCACCATGGGCTGCCTGAAAGCATGGGGGACTTCCCTTTGGGCCGCGAACCTGTCAGTAGAAACGCCACATTGCAAGGCTAAGGAATAAAGACGTGGTCAAAGTCATCGCCAGCTCGGTCCGCAAGGGCAATATTCTCGATCTCGACGGTCGGCTCTGTGTCGTCATGTCGGCTGAAAGCTTTTTTCCCGGCAAAGGCACGCCTACGACGCAGATTGATATGCGCCGCATCAGTGACGGGGTAAAGGTCTCGGAGCGCTACAAGACGACCGAACAGGTCGAGCGCGCTTTTGTCGAGGATTTTGACTACAGCTATCTTTATCTGGACGGTGACAATTACGTCTTCATGAACCCTGAAAACTATGAGCAATTGCCGGTATCATCGGACGTGCTGGGCGATCAGGCGGTTTATCTCCAGGAAGGCATGGTGTGCAAGCTGTCGATCTTCGAGGGCAATGCGGTTGCCATCGAAATTCCCGCCCGGGTGACACTTGAAATTTCGGAAACGGAACCGACGATGAAGGGGCAGACGGCGTCGTCGAGCTACAAGCCGGCGATCATGTCGAATGGTGTGCGCGTCATGGTGCCGCCGCATATTTCGGCAGGCACCCGCATTGTCGTGTCGACGGCGGACAACACCTATGTCGAGCGGGCCAAGGATTGAATAATCGTTTTACATCGAGTTGCTATGTAACGCCAACTAACGTGTACTGAAAAATCATTATATGTGCGACGTTTATATATAGAATCATTTTTTCTACTTACTCCATGTTAACGTGATGTGGTCAAGGTAGCGGGGTTCATTTCTCGCGCCATTTGCGCTGTTACCGGTGATCTCCTATGCGCTTTTTTTCCCGTCTGTCGATTGGCCAACGTTTGAATTCCATCTTTGTGGTGCTGGGAGCAGTGACGATCCTGCTGTCGGCGGTCGCGGGATGGAGCATCTACACGCTCGGCCAGCTGAGCTTGCGGGTTGAATCGGCCGAAAACGGGCGCTTTGCCCTCAAAGCCATCGATGGGCTCATCTACCGGACGGTGATGGAGTCGCGCGGTATCTACATGTCGTCCAAGCCGGACGTGCTGGAGCGTTTTGCCAAGGGCCAGGATGCGGCATTGAAGGACATTGACGGCGTTGTCGAACGCTGGCGCAAAACCGTCACGGATGATGTGCGCGAGGATTTCGAGCGCGTCGCCAAGGGCGTGAAGGTTTTCAATGATTTTCGCTATGAATTATCGCGTATCGGGCGGGAGAAGGGCAATGAGGCGGCGCGTGTCGTCGGCGATGCCGAGCCCACGCGCATCGCTCGCCAGGCACTGAACAAGGAAATGGACGCGCTTGCCAAGCGCTATGACCAGCTGCGCGGCGATCTTGGAGAAGCGGTCGAAGCCGTCTATGCGCGGATGTTGTTTTTCATTGTCTTCGGTGTCGTCTCGACCCTGGCAACCATTGCGGTTGGCATGCTGATTGTGGCGCGCACCGTCGTGCGCCCGCTCGAGCGGCTGTCGGGGGTCATGGGGCGGGTGGTCGATGGCGAGACCGCCGTTGAGGTTGCCTACACTGATCGCGGCGATGAGGTCGGTCGCATGGCGCGCTCGCTGGATGTGTTCCGCAGTGCCATGGCCGAGCGCGCGGCCTTTGCCGACAAGGATAATCGCCAGCGTCAGGAGCGTGAGGCGCGTCAGGCGTCAATAGATGAGCAGATCGCCCGTTTTCGTGAGGCTGTGGAGGGCGATTTCAGCCAGATGTCGCTTGCCATCGACGGCATGGTGACCACGGCAGGGCAACTCAACCAGGTGTCACTGCGCGCCTCCAGCCATGCGAGTTCCATGGCTGGTTCGACACGTGACACGTCGTCGAATGTGTCGACGGTCGCGGCAGCGGCTGAGGAATTATCGGTATCGGTTCAGACCATTTCCGAGCGTGTCAAACATTCAAATTCGGTTGTATCGCGCGCGAGCGTGGTGGCAGGCGACACGACCGGCAAGATCGGTGAACTGGCGGCCGCCGCCGACAAGATCGGCAATGTCGTCAATCTCATTCAGGCGATTGCCGCGCAGACCAATCTTCTGGCGCTTAACGCCACGATTGAAGCAGCGCGGGCGGGCGAAGCGGGCAAGGGCTTTGCGGTTGTGGCCTCGGAAGTGAAGAGCCTTGCCTCGCAGACCGCCAAGGCGACGGAGGAAATCGCGGCGCAGATTTCGGGCATTCAATCGTCGACCAATGATGTGGTCAGCGCCATCGACAGCATTGTCGCGACGCTGAGCGAGATTGATCAGGTATCGCGCGAAATCGGTGCTTCGGTTGAGGAGCAGGGCGCAGCGACGTCGGAAATTTCACGCAATGCGCAGAGCGCGGCTGCGGGCACGGTGTCGCTGGCAAGCGATGTTGATGAGGTCACGACGACTGTGGGCGAGACGGAAAGTGCCGCGCGCTCGGTGCGGGTTGCCTCGGAAGCCCTTGCCGGACAGGCGCAGCGGCTGAAATCGGCGATTGATGGCTTCCTCAATGGCGTTGCCGCTGCCTGAGGCAGTCCTGTTTGAGCCAATCGATGATAAAGCGGCCAGCAAAACGGTCGTCATGAGCGGGACAACTATGTCCTTCCACAGGAAGGCGCATGCGAAACGATCTGAAAATAACGGCTCATTAAACTTAATGGATTAATGCTGAACCCGTGAAGCATGTGCAGAATGCGCGCGCCTGGGGAAGTACTGATGTCCATCCTGTCTCGCCTGTCGATTGGGCAGCGCCTCAATTTCATCTTTATCCTGCTGGGCGTGGTGACCGTGGTGTTGGCGATCGCCATCACCGGCTCGATCAACGCCGTGCTCTCGTACAAGGCGCTGGAGGATAGCGCGGAGAGGGGACGCTCGGCGCTGCAGAGGATTGACGGGCTTGTTTACAAGACCGTGATGGATTCGCGCGGCGTTTATATGTCGGCAGATCGTGCCAAGCTGACGAATTTCGCCAAGGCGCAGAACGCCACGCTGAAGCAGCTCGAAGGGGTGATCGATCAATGGCGCGGAAGCGTCACGGATAGCGTTCGCCGTGATTTTGACCGTGTGGTCGCTGCGACCAAAGTGTTCATCGATTTTCGTATCGAGCTGGCACGCGTCGGTGTGGAGCAGGGCAATGAGGCGGCGCGTGTCGTTGGCGACAATGACCAGAACCGCAGTGCACGCCAGGCGCTCAACAAGGAAATGGAAACGCTTGCCAAAAAGTACGATGTGCTGACACAAGAAGCAGCCGACATGTCCGAGATGACCTTTCGCTGGCTCAATATTCTTGGTGTCGGCGTCACCGTGATGTCGTTTCTGACCATTGTCTTTGGCATGTGGATGGTGCGCCGCAAGGTCGTCCGGCCGCTGCGCTACATCACCCAGACGATGGGCGATGTGGCCAAGGGTGAAGTCGACGTGGCGATCGAGCACGTGGAGCGCAAGGACGAAATCGGCGCCATCGCGCGGGCTCTCGAAATCTTCAGGTCGACAATGGCCGAGCGCAGCCGCTTTGCTTCTCGGGAACAGACAGCGCGCCAGGACCGTGAGGCGCGCCAGAAAGCCATCGAACTGGAAATCGAACGCTTTCGTGACGCTTCAAGTGCCGGGTTCGCCGCGCTGGCCCATGTCGTTGATACGATGATTGAGACATCGAAAAGTCTTGCTGTTTCGTCCGAGCGCGCCACAACCCGGTCAGGCCATATGTCATCGTCGATGAATGAGGCATCGTCCAATGTTGCAACTGTCGCTGCCGCCGCGGAAGAATTGTCGGCGTCGGTTGATCAGATCAACGAGCGCGTCAGCCGATCACGTGAGGTGGTCGAGCGCGCCAGTGTTGCCGCTGCCATGACAGCTGACAAGATCGCGCAGCTGACCACGGCAGCGAGCAAGATCGGTGAAGTGGTGACACTCATCCAGGCGATTGCCGCGCAGACCAATCTTCTGGCGCTTAACGCCACGATTGAGGCGGCGCGCGCCGGCGAGGCGGGCAAGGGCTTCGCGGTCGTTGCCTCCGAGGTGAAAACGCTGGCTTCGCAAACCGCCAAAGCGACCGAAGACATCTCGGGCCATATCGGGCGTATCCAGGAATCGACCAGCGAAGTGGTCACCGCCATCGAAGGCATCACGACGACGTTGGGTGAAATCCGCGACGTGTCGCAGTCGATCAGCCTATCGGTCGAGGAGCAGGGCGTGGCGACGGCGGAGATTTCGCGCAATGCCCAAAGTGCCGCCGACGGAACGTCAGCATTGACGGAGGATGTTGACGATGTCGCCTCGACCGTTCGCGACGCTGAAGGCGCGGCGCGTTCAGTGCGCAGCGTGTCCGACGAATTGTCTCGCGAGGCGGGCACGTTGCGCTTGGCAGTCGACGAGTTTCTGACACGCGTTCGCGCGGCGTGAGGAGTGCGTGCCCTGAGAGCAGGCCGGGAAACAGTAAAACCGGGTTTTCAATATCGTCATGCCCTGGGGTCAGGACCCATTAATTTAGGCAAAACGGCATGGCACGAATGGATAAAATGGCAGGAGAAGCCCGAAAAGCATACCCTTTGGTATGGTTGAGGGCGTCGACGAACCAGTTTGCCATTCGTGCCTTGTCCTTCGGATGGGGTGAAATGACGCGATCTTTATGTCGCAAGCCTTTGAAAGTCAGACGACTTCCTGCAGGCTTGCTCCTCAACCTCGCGCCATTCCCTCCCACCGTTTCGCCCAAATTAACGGGTCCTGACCCTAATTCTCGCGCTTGATGGCACTTTCGTGCCAGCGATGGAGAAGGCGATGAGCGATGATGCTTGTCGCCAGGAAGATGGCGACGCCGGCGAGCGAGATGAGTGTCAGGGCAGCAAACATACGCGGGATCTTCAGCTGGTATTGTGCTTCCAGTATGCGGTAGGCGAGGCCGGAGGCGGTGCCGCCGGTGCCGGCGACAAACTCGGCGACCACGGCGCCGATCAGTGCCAGACCACCTGATATCTTCAGCCCGGCCAGAAAATAGGGCAGGGCGGCTGGCAGGCGCAGATAGCGCAGGGTCTGCCAGCGCGTGGCGCCATAGAGTTCGAACAGGTTGCGCAGATTATGGTCGGCTGAATTGAGGCCAAGGATTGTATTCGACAGGATCGGAAAGAAGGCGACGATCCAGGCGCAGATCAGCAGCGACAGATTGGTATCGTTGACCCAGATGATGATGAGCGGCGCAATGGCGACGATGGGCGTCACCTGGAGAATGACCGCATAGGGAAAGAGCGCCAGTTCCACCCATTTGAACTGCGTGAAGAGAATAGCAAGCGCCCCGCCAACCACGACGGCTGCCGCAAGCGCGGAGAACGTAATCGCCAGCGTGATGCGCAGCGATGCGGCGAGGGTTGGCCAATCGCTGACAAGTGTCTCGATGATACGGCTTGGCGTAGGCAGGATATAGGGCGGGATAGCCATGATCCGCACCGCCGCCTCCCAGCCGCCAAGAAAAATGATGCCAACCAGGAATGGCGCGGCAAGCTTCAGCCAGCGATCATTTGACCTGGCTGAGGCGGTCGGCAACGGGCCAAGGTCGCTTGTGGTGGTTTTCGCCGTTCGAGGACTGCTCATCGTGTTCAGCCCCCCATCGCCGTTTTTAACTGGTCGGAGGCCTGACGGCAGAGGCTGGCATAGGAAGAGGAGGTGCGGAACATCTCGTCGCGCGGGTAGGGCGCGCCAACATCAAGCGTGCTGACGATGCGCCCGGGCCGCGCTGCCATGACGACGATACGCTGCGACAGGAAGACGCTTTCAAACACCGAATGCGTGACGAAGACTGCGGTGAAGCCGACATCGCGCCACACATTGAGCAGATCATGGTTGAGGCGGTGGCGGGTGATCTCGTCAAGCGCGGCGAAGGGCTCATCCATCAGCAGCAGGCTTGGCTCGGTGACCAGGCCGCGGGCGATCGATACCCGCATCTTCATGCCGCCGGACAATTCCCGCGGATAGGCGCTTTCAAAGCCTGCAAGCCCGACCAGCGCCAGCTTGTCGCGGGCTGCCGCCTGCGCCTCGCGCTTTGCTGCCCCTTCCAGGATGAGCGGCAGGGCGACGTTGTCGAGGGCGTTTGCCCATGGCATCAGGGTGGGGTCCTGAAAGACAAAGCCCAAGTCACGGGTTCCGTAGCGGCTTCCTCCGCCATGCCCGCTGGCCCATTGAATCTCGCCGCCGGTCGGCGCGCCGAGGCCGGCGATCATGCGCAGCAAGGTCGATTTTCCGCAGCCTGACGGCCCCAGGATCGACAGGAACTCGCCGGGCATCAGGTCAAGATCAACCGCCTCCACGGCGCGCGTGCCGGTGGAGAACGTCTTGGAAACGCCGCTTAGCCTGATCAGCGGGTCAACTGGTGCGAGAGATGGGGCCGAGGCCTCTCTCACAAACCGACGCCCTTGTTGATGAAGTCGAGACTGTAGGCCTTCGTCACGTCGATACCCTTGGGGAAGACGCCGGCATCCGACATGTCGGTGTAGAATTTCAGCCAGCGCGCCGCGCTCATGGCGCCTATGCCGCCCTTCAGCGCATCTCCGGACTGGACGATGCCGTTGGTACGCATCACATTCAGGGCGAAATTGATCTTCACCTGATCCATATCCGGATTGTCCTTGAGGATCAGTGCGTCGGCGGCCTTGTTACCCTCGCCACCCTTCATGTAAGCAGCCCAGCCTTCGGCGGAGGCGTTGACGAAACGCTGCACGAGATCGCGCTTTTCTTCCGTCATCTTGCGCGAGATGTTGATGGTGGTGTTGTAATTGTCAAAACCGGCATCGGCGATGAGGTGGACGATCGGCTTCACGCCCGCCTGTTCGATGGCGAACGGTTCGGATGAGACAAACCCCTGCTGGCACAGGCTCTTGTCGGCGAGGAAGGGCGCCATGTTGAAGGTGTAAGGCCTGATCTGTTCGTCGCCATAGCCGAACTTTGCTTTGAGAAACGGCCAGTAGCTGGAGCGCCCGGCCGCACCCACGAGGATCGGTTTGCCTTTCAGCGCCGCCAGCGTGTCATTGCCTACGCCGGGATGGCAGATAAGGACCTGCGGGTCCTTCTGGAAGATCGCCGAAATGCACAGAAACGGCGCACTTTCCTGAACATAGCGGATGGCTTCGAAGGAATTTGACATGATCATGTCAACGCGGCCCGCAAGCAGCAATTGCGATGGGTTCTGCTGCGGCCCGCCGGGGCGGATATCAGCCTCGATGCCGTATTTCTTGTAAATGCCGTTGGCGACCGCGTAGTAAAAGCCGCCATGTTCAGCCTGGGCGCGCCAATTGGTCTGATAGCTGACCTTGTCAAGCGTCTGGGCATTGGCGCTGCGGCCAGTGAGCGGCACGATTGCCGAGGCAACGGCACTTCCAGCAAGGCCAAGAGCGCGGCGGCGGTCGATACGAAATCTGCTCATCATGGTAATCTACCCTGTTTTACGGCGTGCTGACAGCGAGGCCAAAGACCTGACACCCAAGATCAGTGACAGGCCTGCGACTTCATTCGCCCGTATTTTAAACCATGTGGTGTGCCGTCAGGCAGCGACTTTTGCAAGCGTCTGCATTCAAGCCCTGCCGGGGCTTGCCTGCCGCGCGGCGCAGCGGGCAATCAATGAATTGAACGAAAATCGTCAAATAGGCAATTAAACGAAGCGCCTTTGCGCGGTAGCTGTGAAAAATCAGGGGCCAACGCGTCTTTGCGCATCACCCGGGCGCTGGGCAAATCGGCTGGCTTTTTGCGACGCCTAAGCTCTAGGCATGTCAGCGCCTGCGAAACGATCAGAAGAGCGGCTCACAATCGCCGTCAGGCCTCAAGGCGGAACGAACTGACTGTCTCGGCAATCGCCTGCGCCGTATCCTTCAGTCCGACCGAGGCTTCGGCATTGGTCCCGGCACCGATGACATTTGCCTGAGCGATGCCGTCGAGGTCGTTGAATGCTTCGGTGATGACAGTGATGGCGCTTGCCTGCTGGTTGGCTGCACTGGCGATTTCTGTAACCGCGGCAGCCACCGAGCGTACCGTCAGATTGATCTCGCGCAGCGCCGCTGCTGTCTGGTCGACGGTTGAACTGCCCTGATCGACCCGGGTGATGGTCTCATCGGTGATCTGGCGCACCGTTGCAGACGCCTGCGCTACCTGACTTGCCAGGCGCCGCACCTCATTGGCCACCACCGCGAAGCCCTTGCCATGTTCACCGGCGCGTGCCGCCTCGATAGCGGCATTAAGGGCGAGCAGATTGGTTTGCGCCGCGATCTTGTTGATGAGCAAGGTCACGTCGGCGATCTTGTTTGCGGCAGCCGAAATGCCGCTCATCGCATTGAGCGCGCCGCCGGCCATTTCTGCCCCCATCTCGGCACGCTGCGAGGCGCTGATCGCCGATTGCGCCAGTTCATCAGCAATACCGGCTGTGCGATGAATGCCAGTGGAAAATTCATCGAAGGAGACCCGCAATTCCTTCAATGTCCCAAGCTGCACATGGGCACGTTTGGTATTTGCCGAGGCTCTGTCGCCGATTTCGCCGGCTGTCTTTGCCGTCTGGCGTGAGGCTTCGAGCATCATGCCAAGCGACATGGCCAGGCTTTCGATGGCGGAATTCATGTTATCGGCAACAATGCGGAAATTGGGTGCGAAATGATCCGGCATTTTGGTGGAAAGGTCACCTTCCGCCAAACGCTTCGCGAATGCCTCGACTTCCGACAAAAAGGCCGCCGTCTCTCCGGCTGCCTTGCGGGTTTCGTCCTCATGGCGCTGCAGGGTTGCCTTGGCGCGTTCCTCGAGAACGATGAACGAGGTTGTCATGCGCCAGATTTCGTTGACCGCCCCCTTGCGCGGAAGGACCTGCCCGAACTGGTTTTCAGACAGGCGCTGCAGAGCGCGATTGATGAGGCTGATGGGGCGCACCACACGAAAATGCATGAGGAGGCCGCCAAGGGCCAGCACCGCAAACAGGATGCCGGAGGTGATGGTGACGCGCATCAGCATGCCGTTTGAGGTGGCTTCCATCGTCTCGTTGACGCTCTGGATGCGGTTGCGCATCACTTCCAGCAGCGTAAGGATCTGCACGCCAAGCGGACGAATGGCTGGCCCTACCTGTTCGTCATTTATAGCGCGGGCAGCCGTCATGTCACCGCTGCGCGCGGCGGCGATGGCGGACGTGAAGGTCGCTTGAAAGGCAATCAGCAAGGCATCGGTCTTTTCGACCTCGGCGAGCACGTCGGCTGGCAGGTAAGGCTTCAGGTCGAGCATGCCTTTCCAGCTTTTGTCGCCGGATGCTTTCAGCTCTTCAATCTCGGTTGCTGCGGGTTCGACCTGGTTGTCGTGACGAACAAGGTCGACGATGCGGTCACGAATCGACCATTGCGTGTTGGAAAAGGCAAAGACTTCAGCCGGTGGTATGGACGCTTCCCAGACAGCGTTACGGGCGCTTTCGACGAGTTCGCGACCGCCTTGCTGGACACTCAGGCCAGCGCCGATCATAAGAGCGACGATGGCGCCAAACACCAGCGCCAGTTCTCCCGCGAGCGATCGGTGGAGGGTTATATCTTTTACTCGGCGAAACAAATGAAGCATTGGAAACAGGCCAAATTTGTATTGTACAACAGGGTTAAATGGCAAATTAGGGCCATACAGTTAATTTCGACCTAAGGTATGACGCATTAAAGTGCCTTAAATGGCGTCGTTGTGCTGCAGGCTGGTGCAAATATCCCTTATCAAATAGATGATCGATGCTGATATCGCCACAAGCAGATGAGACCTATGGCAGCGCCCCTGTTAACTTTGAATGACATCACGCTAACGCTTGGCGGCAAACCGCTTCTCGCCGGTTCGACGGTGACGATCAGCGAGGGTGAGCGTCTTTGTCTTGTCGGGCGCAATGGTTCTGGCAAATCATCCTTCCTCAAGATCATGGCCGGCCTTGTCGAGGCGGATGGTGGCGAGCGCATCACACGCGCTGGTACAACCTTACGCTACCTGCCGCAGGAGCCGGATTTTTCCGGCTATGAGACGGTTGAAGCCTATGTCGAGGGCGGCCTCGAGCAGGAGGAGGGGCATCACCGCGCCCGCCAGCTGATCGAGGCGCTCGGCCTTGATGGCAACGCCGCGCCCTCCCTGCTCTCGGGCGGCGAGCAGCGCCGCGCGGCGCTCGCGCGCACCCTTGCACCCGAGCCGGACATCCTGCTGCTGGATGAGCCGACCAACCATCTCGATCTGCCGACGATCGAGTGGCTTGAAACGAGGCTGCGGTCGATCCGCTCGGCCATGGTTCTGGTGAGCCATGACCGGCGCTTTCTGGAAGGCCTGTCGCAAGCAACCATCTGGCTTGATCGCGGGAAGTGCCGCCGTCTGTCGCAGGGGTTCGGCGGATTCGAGGAATGGCGTGATACGGTCCTGGCGGAAGAAGAGATGGCGGCCCATAAGCTTGCCCGCAAGATTGCCGATGAAGAGCATTGGCTGCGATATGGCGTCACAGCGCGCCGCAAGCGCAATGAGCGGCGCGTCGGTCTTCTCTCGCAACTGCGCGAGGAATTGCGCGAGCGCCGACAGCGGCCAGGCAGCGTGACGTTCAGCGCCAGCGAAGGCAAGGCATCAGGGGCGCTGGTGCTCGAAGCCCGCGACATCAGCAAATCATTCGGCAACCAGCCTGTTGTGGCGAATTTCTCATTGCGTCTTGCCCGTGGCAGCCGCCTTGCCGTGGTCGGTGCCAATGGCGCGGGCAAGACGACGTTGCTGCGTCTGCTGCTTGGGGAACTCGCGCCGGACAGCGGCATGGTCAGGCTTGGCAGCAATCTGACAACCGTTCTCGTGGACCAGAAACGCGAGGCCTTGGCGCCGGGATTGCGGCTGGCAGAGGCGTTGACGGGGGGTGGCAGCGACCAGGTGATGGTCAATGGCCAAGCGCGCCATGTGGTCTCCTACATGAAGGATTTCCTGTTTCCACCCGAGGCCGCCAATACGCCGGTATCTGTTCTCTCCGGTGGAGAGCGGGCGCGACTGGCGCTGGCACGCGCCCTGTCGCTGCCGGTCAACCTTCTTGTCCTTGATGAGCCGACCAATGATCTTGATCTTGAAACGCTCGACTTGCTGCAGGAGCGGCTCGCCGATCACCCGGCAACGGTCCTGCTGGTCAGCCATGACCGTGACTTCATCGACCGTGTCGCGACATCCGTGCTGGTTGCCGAGGGCAACGGAAAATTCGTCGAATATGCCGGCGGCTATTCGGATATGATCGCCCAGCGAAGGGCGCCGATCCAGGCGGTGAAAGCAACCCCTGATGCCGGCAGTAAACGGCCATCGGCCAGTGTTGCGCCAGGCGATGATGGCAACCGGCAGCCGATGCCGCGTCACAGGCTGACCAACCAGGAGCGCGAGGCGCTGCGTTTGCTTCCGGCCCGGATTGATCAGCTCAACGCGACGGCGGCGCGGCTGCGAGCGCTCATTGAAGACCCCACGCTGTTTGCCCGCGATCGCGCCAGTTTTGAGCGTACGACGTCGCTTCTGGCTGAAACCGAGGCGCAGCTGGCCAAGGCTGAAGATGTGTGGCTGTCCGCTGAACTCCGGCGCGCGGAAATCGACGCCTGAAGGGGGACATGTTCTACTGACTGGTCGCTGCCCTTGCCTGCAGAATACGAATGCGTTCGGCAAGGGAGGCTGAGGGATGGCCGTCCGGCTCGCCAGCCTCTGGCGAACGGTTGATCGCTTCCGATTGAAGATCGGCGTGAGCCGCAGCGATGATCTTGCGGATCGGCGAGGCGTCGCCTTCAAGCGTCACGCTCAATGCCGCAATTTCAGCAGCCAGATCGTTCATGCGTTCGCGCAACATGGCGTTTTCCATCCGCTCGCGCTCCCAATTGCTCTGGGCACCGCTTTCCAGCAGGCGCAGATGGTCAGCCAGTTCCTCGCGTTCGGCCTGGACCGCGCCAAGGCGGACTTCGAGCGCTGCTTTTTCGCCACGAAACGTCTCGAAATCTCGGGCAAGCGAGGCATAGCGTGTTTCCGCCTCGCCAAGCCGCTGCGATAATTCGCGATCAAGCGTGTCGCGTTCGCTCATCAATTCATGGACGCGGCCTGCCAGGCGTTTTGCTTCTTCAACGACGGTGCGCAGCCCATCTGAATCTTCGCTCAGATTGAGCTGGGCCAGACCCAGTCGAGCGCTCTGATCCTGAACTTCGGTGATTGACGCGCCAATTTTTGCTTCCATATCAGCGCGGTAGGCTAGTGCGGCATCAAGATCGGCCTTCGCGCGGTCGAGCAATTCCTGCTTGGAAACGAAAGCTGCGGTGCTGTCGGACAGCGAGCGCTGTGTATCGCTCACCACCGCCTCGAAATGGGCCAGATTGGCCTGAAGGGCGGCGATCTCCACTTGCCGGCTGTGGGCAAGTGACTGGGCTTCATTGGCTTCGCGCTCGCGCTCGTTCAGCTTGCCCTGCGCAATGGCGAGCTTTTCCTCGGCGCTCTTCAGTGTCCTTGATGTCTCACCATAAGCGGTCTCGGCAGCAAGGCATTCATCGCGCAACCGACGCTCGCGCTCTTCCATGGCGAGGATGGTGTCGCTGCGCTTCTTGACCTCGTCGAGGACAAGACGCAGCTGGTCGTTCTTGCGCGTGATGTCTACGAGCTGGAGGTGCCCGCGCGTCTTCAACTGTTCGACCGAGACTTCGAGCTTGCGGGCGGCCATGGCGAATTCGGCACGAAGCTGGTCCCGGTCAGCCTTGATTTCGGCAAGCGACACCGGCAGCGCTGCCTGGACGCGCTTCGTGGTCAGGCGTACGGCGCGACGCCATACGGCGTGCGAAATGAACAGGGTCAGAAGACCGGCGCTGAAAAACCCCAGCGCGAAAAACAGGATTTGCTCAATCATTGCGATACCAAAACGACCGTTGACCACAGGGGCAAGAAGCGCTTTCTAACCGAGCGCGCGACGCGACGCACGCCAATTCCGCCGCTGCGCCGGCGTGGCCCCCCGGCCGGCGAGGCTAGAACGGGTTCCATTCCGGGCGATCAGTGAATTTCATATAGCCGATGTTAGCCCCCAGACGCAGCCCAAGTCCGGAGCGGATCGGCACGATGACGAAGCCTTCGGCGGTCAGCGCGGTCACAGCAACGCCGCCCACGAAATAGGCCGAACCCGAGAGGCCGACAAAGCGGCGCAGCAAATCCTGCGGCTGGCGCACGTTGTAGACAAGGATCATGACGCGCGACCCATCGCCGCCAAAATCCCATCCAAGCGAGGGGCCCTGCCAGAAGATCGGCAGATCAGCTCCGACTTTCGTCCGCAGTCGACCATCACCATAACGCAGCCCCGCAACAAAGGAGCCTGATCCTTCCTGACCCAAGACATAGGCATTGGGATAACCCCAGCGCCCGACTGCCGATTCAACGCCGGAGGCAATCGCCGCCGAGACGCCGCCGAAAAAACTGTGGCCAGCCGATACCAGCTCTTCGACGCTGAACTGGCCAGGGCCCGGGCCTTGCGCCGGTCGTTGCTGGGCTGTCGCCGGCTGGAGCGGCAGGAGGGTCAGGGCGAGAATAAAGGCAACGGTCAGGTGGAGATGAAGCCTCATCGAATTCTCCCGAATGAAAGCGGCGCAGCGAACCAGTACCCTGTCAACAATTTCGAATCCTCATACATGTTCCAAATCTACCGGTTAGATGGCACAACTCCAAACGTCCTGCAGCGAGGCTTGCCAGTATCGCCCGGGCTCTTGATATTCTCTCTCATCGTGCGGCGAACGGAAATGCACTCTCCTTCCAAGGTCATCATGCCTTCCAAGGTCATCATGGTTTCCCCCTGGCGACATTCTTTCTGGCTTGTGCTCGTTTCATGGCTTTTCGGTGCCATGATTGGCGGGGGCCTTGCACAGGCAAGCGATGATCGGAGCCCGATCGTCACTGATGTCCTGACCGGGCTTGCCCTTGGTGGCTTTGACCCGGTTGCTTACCAGCTGTCACAGGCGGCGCGTGAAGGATCACCACGCTATGAAGCCAAAATCGCCGGCGCTGTCTGGCGATTTGTCAATGCCGGTAACCGGCAAATCTTCGAAACCCAGCGCGATATATATTTTCCACGCTTTGGTGGCCATGATCCGGTGGCGGTGACCAAGGGCTTTATCGCCGCCGGTGATCCTTTGCTTTTTCTGCTTGTCGACAACCGGCTCTACCTCTTCCAATCAACTGAAAATCTGGCTGCCTTCCGGGCCGATACGCGGCGGCTCATCGCACGCGCTGACCATTTGTGGCCACGTATCGTCGAGCAGTCCCGCCGCTAGACCATGACGGGTTCTGATGGGCCTGTTTTAACGCGCAGAACGTGATGTCGATCAAAAGTCTCGCCCCTGCGCCGCCGAGCAAGGAGCAGGGGCAGAACGTGTCGCCAGCGGCCGGCATGCAGTTCTTCGGCCACGTCAAGGTTGACGGCAGGAGCGAGCAGATGACGGTGACGTTGCGTGATGTTGCCGATCAAGCCTTGTGGGTGAAGACGCTCGACCTGCATTGCGGCTGATTTTGTCATCGTCGCGGCGTGGGGATTTGCTGCTTGTTAAGCAAGTAGCGCTAACGTTTCACGATGACCAGGACCGGGCTGAAGACAATAGGCGCATTTAGCTGGGCTGCAGCGCGCGTTGCTGTGCGCGAGCCTATTTTATATATTATGATCGCGCTCCTTGGCCTGTTCTGGGTGGCGGTTGAATCAAATGGACAGACCGAGAGGCGGCGCGATCTTGAAGCCGCCCGTGCGCAAACCGAAAACCTGGCGCGCGCGTTTGAATATCATGTGCAGCGCGTTATCGAAGAGATCGATAATTCGGTTCTGGCGCTGCGCTGGCGTCTCACTGCGGCGCTCGATGGTGAATTCGATTTTCATGCGTTGGCGCGAGAGCCCGGCCTTTCCAGCCAGTTCGTCAACCTGATTGGCCTTGTTGACAGCGATGGCTTTCTGCGCCGGACCTGGAATGGCAATTTATTGCAGCCGCTTGACGTGCGCGATCGGTTGCATTTCACGGCGCAGCGCGACGCAACCGGCGACGCGCTCTTTATCGGCCCCCCGCTGCTTGGACGATCAACAAATATGTGGTCGGTCCATCTGTCGCGCCGCATCGTTGATCGGGCGGGACAGTTCCGCGGAACGCTGGTTGCCTCACTTGATCCGCTCAAGCTATCCAACGTCTATGAGAGCTTTGATCTGGGCACGAGCGGTGCGATCACATTGGTTGGCGAGGATATGATTGTCCGGGCGCGGGCACCGGGCCTTGTCGATTTCCTCGGCAAGCCGGTTCCTGCCAGCGAATTTTCCAGCGTTTTGACATCTGCGCGTGTTGGTTTCTACAGAACGATCGACAGCAAATCCGGCGCTCGGCTGGTTGCTTATCGCCATGTTCCCGGCCTGCCGCTCATCGTCATGGTGTCGAAAGACGAAAGCGAGATTTTCGCTTCGCAAACCGCTGCGAGCAGGCAAGACCGCATTGTCGCGATGTCCATCACGCTGGTAGTTATTGTCCTCAGCGGATTTGCGCTTGGGTACAAGGTGCGGCTGAACGAAAAGAGCATTCGCTTCCGCACGACGTTGCGCCACATGAATCAGGGGATCATGATCGTTGAGGCCGACGGAAAACTCAGTCTGATCAACCAGCAGGCGATAGATTTACTGGAACTTCCGCAGGAATTCCTCAAAAATCCACCAAGTTACAGCGAAATCTTCTCGTATCAGCTTGATAGCGGGGAGTTCGGCAACAAGGCCGAACTGGTCGACAGCGCCCTTTATGACGTTGTATTCAACCAGAAGGCGGTTATGGCGGAAACGATCTCTGAGCGCACGCGGGCGAACGGTGTCATACTTGAAATCCATACCGTTCCGCTGCCGCGCGGCGGATTTCTGCGCAGCTTCACCGACATTACCCGGCGGCGCAAAGACGAAATCACCATCCGCACGCAGATAGCCGACCTCGAGCGGTTTGCCCATCTTGCCTCACACGATCTGCAGCGGCCCTTGCGCAAGATCGCCAGCCACACGGAAATGCTGCGCCAGTCGATCCTGATGGATGACCATCGCGAAAGCGGCCATTATCTTGATGTGATCAGTGCAGCTGCCGAGCGTGGACGGACGATGGTTGCCGACCTGCTGCGCTTCAGCAAGCTCGCTGATGGTGATTTGAAGCGCGATGGCGTACGCCTCGATACCATGCTGGACGCATTGATTGACGACATGCGCGGCGGGGAAGCGACCAGGAATGCCCGCTTCGATAACATGCTGCCCGTCCTGACGGTCAATTGCAACGCTTCCCTTGTCTATCAGGCCTTCCAGAATCTGCTGGATAATGCGGTCAAGTATCACGACCCTGAGAGGGGTATTGCCGTTCGCCTGTTCGGAGAAGAGCGGAGTGATGGCTATGTGATCCACGTCAGTGATATTGGCGTCGGCTTCGATAATGCCGACAAGGCCCTGGTGTTTCAGTCATTCAGGCGCCTGGTCGACGGCAAGGCGGTGGAAGGTACCGGCATCGGCCTGTCGCTGGTCAAGGCCATCGTTGAAAAGCATGGTTGGACGATTGATGTCGACAGCCAAAGCGGAAGCGGATCTGACTTCTTCATTTTTGTTCCAAAAATTGACCTGCGCCCTGCCGCGAGCGCGACCAAGAGTGTGGCGGCATAAACACCGATAAGGTGTTTGCCACGACTCGAAGGGCCGTGTATGCGGACGAGATTCATTTCACAGGCCGTGGCGGAACATGAGCGATCTCGTCCCTATTTCTCTGGATGCCATTGAGTTGTCGGCGCTGTTGTCGAGCTGGATTTGTCACGACATCATTTCGCCAGCGGGTGCGGTCTATAACGCCCTGGAAATCCTCGAAGATGAGCTTGGCGAGCCAACCGGCGTTGAAGCGTTCGGGCATGCCAAGAAATCGGCGGCCAAAACGTCCACCAAACTGCAGTTCTCCCGCATCGCGTTCGGCGCGTCGGGCTCGCTCAGCGCTGGTGTTGACAGTGGCGAGGCGGAACGGCTGGCGATTGCCTATGGCGCGTTGGAAAAAGTGACCGTCACGTGGTCAGGACCGCGGCTGATTTTGCCGAAAAATCAGATAAAACTGATGCTTAATCTGCTCCTTCTCAGTCTGGAGGCTGTGCCACGCGGGGGTACGGTGCACGTGACGATTGGTGATCAGGCCGAGCGGCCTGAGGTTCATCTGTCGGCCGAGGGTCTTAATGCGCGCATTCCCAAAGGCAGCGAGACGTTCCTGCGAGGGCTGATCGAAAAGGACGCGGTGATGGATGCGCGTGCGGTTCAGCCCTATTTTACCGGCCTGCTCGCCAAAGCCATTGGCGTTGATATCCTTGTTCGTCAGGACGGCGAGCGGATTATTATTGAGACAAAAGTGCCCACACCGCAAAATTAAATGCCGGGACGGCCTTCTCGTTTTCCCTCTCTTTACCCTTATCGTTGACAATCGCTCAAGTTAACCACGGGTCATGCCGACCGTGTGGGCTGCTTGCGGTGCTTTATCATGGATGATTTGTTACGAGAATTTCTGACCGAAACGGCTGAGAGCCTCGATGTCATTGATATCGAGCTGGTCAAATTCGAACAGGATCCCAATAACGCAAAGATTTTGGATAATATTTTCCGCCTGGTCCATACGATCAAGGGGACGTGCGGCTTTCTTGGCCTGCCGCGCCTGGAATCGATTGCGCACGCGGCGGAAACGCTCATGGGCAAATTCCGCGATGGCAAGCCCGTGACGTCGGAAGCGGTCTCGGTCGTGCTGACCTCGATTGATCGCATCAAGGAAATCCTGGGCCAGCTCGAACAGCTTGAGCATGAGCCGGAAGGCGAAGATCGCGGGATTATTGCTGAACTTGAACGCATGTCGGCGATTGCCGATGCGTTGCCCAAGGTTGATCGTAATGCACCGGTGGCGGAACCTGCCGAACAGGCGGTCGAGCGTCCGCTGCGGCCGGGCGAGGTCTCGCTTGACGAGTTGGAGCGCGCCTTCCGCGAGACGCCGAGCGAAGCGGTGGTGAGCGCTGCTCCTGAGCAATCGACTGAGCGCACGCTGCGCCCTGGTGAAGTCTCGCTTGATGAGCTGGAGCGCGCCTTCCGGGAGACGAGTGTGGAGAGTGTTGTCGTTGCAAAGCCGCAACCGCCGGAAGCAAAACCGGTACCCGCAGCTGCCGCCAAGGTCGAGGCGGAGGCAAAACCGGCTCCTGCCCCGGCAGCCGCAGCGCCGCCTGCCGCCGCAAAGGCGAAGCCCGCCGGCGATGTCGGGGGCGGTGACGCCGAAGACGTCTCCATCAAGAACCAGTCAATCCGCGTCAACGTCGATACGCTTGAGCATCTGATGACCATGGTCTCGGAGCTGGTGCTGACGCGCAACCAGTTGCTCGAAATTTCAAGACGCAATGAAAACAATGACTTCAAGGTGCCCTTGCAACGCCTGTCGAATGTGACGGGCGAGTTGCAGGAAGGCGTCATGAAGACGCGCATGCAGCCCATCGGCAATGCATGGCAGAAGCTTCCGCGAATCATCCGCGACCTGTCGCGCGATCTCGACAAGAAGATCGAGCTTGATATGAGCGGTGCCGACACGGAACTCGACCGTCAGGTGCTGGAGCTGATCAAGGATCCGCTGACCCATATGGTGCGCAATTCCGCCGATCATGGGCTTGAGACGGTTCAGGAGCGCCGCGCCGCTGGCAAAAGCGAGGTCGGCACCATCAAGCTTTCCGCCTATCATCAAGGCGGACATATCATGATTGAAATCGCCGATGACGGACGCGGCCTCAATGTCGCTGCGATCAAGCGCAAGGCGGTGAGTAACGGCCTGGTCACGGAATCGGAAGCAGAAAAGCTGTCCGAGGCGCAGATTCATCGCTTCATCTTTGCGCCGGGTTTCTCCACGGCGGCGCAGATCACCAATGTGTCGGGCCGTGGCGTTGGCATGGACGTGGTGAAAACCAATATCGATCAGATCGGTGGCACGATTGACCTGCGCTCGACGCCGGGCAAGGGTGCGGTCTTCACCATCAAGATACCGCTGACGCTGGCGATCGTCTCGGCCCTGATCGTCGAGTCGGCGGGAGATCGTTTCGCCATTCCGCAATTGGCGGTGATCGAGCTGGTGCGCGCCTCCACCAATGGCGAGCACCGCATCGAGCGGATCAAGGATACGCCGGTGCTGCGGTTGCGCAACAAATTGCTGCCGCTCATCAGCCTGCAATCGCTACTGGGAATCGAGGCCGAAAAACCGACGGCGGATGGCGAAGGCTTCGTCGTGGTCACCCAGGTCGGCAATCGCAATTTCGGGATCGTTGTCGATGGCGTCTTCCACACGGAAGAAATCGTTGTCAAGCCGATGAGCAAGAAGCTGCGCAATATCGGCATGTTCTCCGGAAATACCATTCTTGGTGACGGCTCGGTCATCATGATTGTTGACCCCAATGGCATAGCCAGTGCCTTCGGCGCAGCAGGTGAATCGGATGAGGATGAGGATGTGGCTGATCGCGCCCGCGCGGTTGAGAACGACAGCGTCGCCTTCCTGGTGTTCCATGCCGGCGGCAACCATCCAAAAGCTGTCCCCTTGTCGCTGGTCACGCGCCTTGAGGATATCGATGTCGCATCCATCGAGCATGCCAATAATTCGAGCCTCGTGCAGTATCGCGGAACGTTGATGCCGCTCGTCTATGTCAACGATGAGGTCGAGCGTCGCAGCAGTGGCGCCCAGCCAATCCTCGTCTTCTCCGATGGTACAAGGTCGATGGGTCTGGTGGTCGATGAAATCGTCGATATCGTCGAAGATCGCATGGCGATTGAAATCAGCTCGCAGACACGGGGCATTGTCGGCACATCGGTCATCAAGGGCAAGGCAACCGAAATTCTTGATGTCGGTCATTATTTGCCGCTGGTCTTCGATGACTGGTTCCTCTCCCAGGATCAGGCGACGCCGGCGGCCAAGCGGCTCCTGTTCGTCGATGACAGCCCGTTCTTCCGCAACATGCTGACACCGGTGCTGAAGGCGGCGGGCTACGAGGTCGAGGCCTATTCGAGCGCCCGCGAGGCTCTCGCTGTCGTCAAGACCGGCCACCACGGCTTTGACGTGATCGTGTCGGATGTCGAGATGCCGGATATGAACGGCTTCGAATTCGCTGAAGCCTGCCGTGGTGAAGAGCAATTGCGCCGTGTGCCGATCATCGCTCTCGCCTCGGGATCCTCGCCGGCAGCGATTGAACGCGGACGTATCGCCGGCTTCCATGACTACGTCGCCAAGTTCGACCGTCAGGGGCTTATTGCCGCACTCAAGGAAACCGCGTCGCATCTGGAGGCCGCATAATGTCGGACGATATGATCCATCATGGCGACAGCCATCAGGAATACGTGACCGTCATGATCGGGCCGCAGCTCTTCGGCCTGCCGATCAGCCGCGTGCAGGATGTGTTCATGCCCGATACGATCACGCGCGTGCCTCTGGCATCGCAGGAGATCGCCGGCGTCCTCAATCTGCGCGGGCGTATCGTTACCGCCGTTGATATGCGCCGTCGTCTCAGCCTGCCGCAGGTTGAAGGTAAAGCCCATCGCCACGCGGTTGGGGTTGAGCAGGCCGGGGAGGCTTATGGCCTCATCATCGATTCGGTTGGCGAAGTGCTCAATCTGGCAGTCGATCGTCTCGAGCCAAATCCAGTCAACCTGGATCGTCGTTGGGCGAGCGTATCGGCTGGCGTCTATCGCCTTGATGGGCAACTTCTCGTCATTCTCGATATCGACCGCGTACTCGCTTTTGGCGAGGAAGCGGCTGCAGCCTGAACTGGTCACGGGGGCACGGCCTGTGCCTCATCAATTTGAGGAACGTCATGAAGACATGTTTGGTGGTCGATGATTCAAGCGTCATCCGGAAGGTAGCGCGCCGTATTCTTGAAGATCTGTCCTTCACAATCAGCGAAGCGGCAGATGGCGAGGAAGCGTTGCGTCAATGCCAGAAAGCGATGCCAAGCGCCATTCTGCTGGACTGGAACATGCCGGTGATGGACGGGCTTGAATTCCTGTCGCGCCTGCGCCGGGAGCCGGGTGGCGACCAGCCGATCGTCGTTTTCTGCACCACTGAAAATGACGTCGCCCACATCGCCCGCGCCATGCGGGCGGGCGCCAACGAATATATCATGAAGCCGTTCGACCGGGATATCGTCGAGTCAAAATTCACCGAAGTCGGACTGCTGTGATCCTTTCAGGACAAACTCCATGACGCTCATCACCAAACCATCGTCGACTGGTGCTTCCGCCGGCGCTGCTGATAATCGCATCCGTGTAATGGTCGTTGACGATTCCGCGGTTGTTCGCGGCATGATGACCAGGTGGCTCGACGAGGATGCCCGTATTCACGTGGCGTTTGCCGCGCGCAATGGTCGTCATGCAGTCGATGAACTCGCCAAGGTCGATCCCGATGTCGTTATTCTCGACGTCGAAATGCCGGAAATGGATGGGCTTTCCGCATTACCCTTGTTGCTGAAGGCAAAGCTCGGCCTGGTCGTCATCATGGCCTCGACGCTGACATTGCGTAACGCTGAAATCTCACTGAAGGCGTTGCAGCTTGGCGCGCGGGATTATGTGCCGAAGCCGGAATCAAATGCCGGCCTGTCGGGCGCGGATGATTTCAAACGGGAGATCGTCGAGAAAGTTACGGTTCTGGGTGCGCGGGCGCGCGATCGCCGGATGGCGCGCAGCGGTGCACCGGCTGGAGCCGGAGCACGTCCCGCCCCCGCACCGATACGGGCCGTGGCTGCGGCTCCTGGAAAATTCCGCCCCTTCTCGCGGATGGCGCCCAAGGTGCTGACGATCGGATCATCGACCGGCGGGCCGCAAGCACTGATGGAAGTGCTGCGTGAGTTGAAGCCGGTGTGCATGCGCATGCCGGTATTGATCACCCAGCACATGCCGCCGACGTTCAAGGCCATTCTTGCCGAGCATCTGGCAAAAGCCAGCGGCGTGCCGGCGCGCGAGGCCGTTCACAACGAACAGGTCATGCCAGGCACCATCTATGTTGCTCCCGGCGGGCGCCACATGGTTATTCAGCGCCATGGCGAGCAGGTGACGATTTCGCTCAATGACGAGCCGCCGATCAATTTCTGCAAGCCGGCGGTTGATCCGCTGTTTGACAGCGTGTCGAAAGTCTACGGAGCCTCGACTCTGGCCCTGGTATTGACGGGCATGGGCGCTGATGGCGCGCGCGGCGGGGTCAAGATTGCTGATGCCGGTGGTACGGTTCTTGTCCAGGACGAAGCGTCAAGCGTTGTCTGGGGTATGCCCGGTGCGACCTACAGCGCGGGAGCGGCATCAGCCATGCTGGCGCTTGCCGACATCGCGCCGAAGATTTCCCAACTGTGTGCTGGAGCTCGCTAGTCCATGAGTCATGAGTTCGAGTTCCTGCGGCGCTTTCTCAAAGACCGCTCAGGCCTGGTGTTGACGCCTGACAAGCAGTATCTGATTGAAAGCCGGCTGATGCCGGTGGCCCGCCGCCATAATTTGAAAGGCCTTTCGGAGATCGTTTTGCTTCTGGGCAAACCGGGCAATGATGCGCTGGCGGTTGAAGTCACGGAAGCGATGACCACGAATGAATCGTTCTTCTTCCGCGACAAGGTGCCGTTCGATCATTTCCAGCAGGTGATGCTGCCGGCTCTGACGCCTGCACGCCAGTCACAGAAGCGTTTGCGCATCTGGTGCGCTGCCGCCTCGACAGGCCAGGAACCGTACTCGCTTGCCATGATCCTGAACGAGCTTGCTGCCCGCTATGCAGGCTGGCGGATCGAGATCACCGGCACCGACCTGTCGCGCGAAGTGCTGGAAAAGGCGAAGGCCGGGGTCTACACCCAGTTCGAGGTGCAGCGTGGATTGCCGGTCCAGCTGATGCTCAAATATTTCGAGCAGAACGGCGACACCTGGCGCCTGTCGCAGAATATCCGCTCCATGGTGAAGTATCAGACGTTCAATCTGCTCGACAGCTTTTCGTCGATGGGCCAGTTCGACATCATCTTCTGCCGCAATGTGCTCATCTATTTCGACAATGATGCAAAGATCGACATCATGAACCGTATGGCCAAGCAATTAGCGCCTGACGGGTTCTTTGTCCTCGGGGCGGCCGAGACGGTGGTTGGTCTGTCGAACGCCTTCAAGCCGATGCCGGACAAGCGCGGGCTCTATATCCACAACGCGCCCGCCGCTAACAGTGCGGCGCCGGTCAGGCCGCTTTCGCTGGCGGCGGTGCGCTGATCATACCGGCAGGCGCGCCTGATCTTGCGGTCTGGATGCTTCTAGCCCGCAGGACGAGCAATATAAAAACCCCGCTCGAAGCGGGGTTTTTCATTATTGATGACGTTGGGTGCTCAGGCGGTGCTTGGTGTGCTCAGGCGGTACTTGGCTCGCGCAGAACATAACCGCGCCCCCACACTGTTTCGATGTAGTTCGCCCCGGTCGAGGCAGCGAGCTTCTTGCGCAGCTTGCAGATAAAGACGTCAATGATCTTCAATTCAGGCTCGTCCATGCCACCATACAGGTGGTTGAGGAACATTTCCTTGGTAAGGGTCGTGCCCTTGCGCAGCGCCAGAAGCTCAAGCATCTGGTATTCCTTGGTCGTCAGATGGACGCGCTGGCTTGCCACTTCAACCGTCTTGTTATCGAGATTGACGGTAAGATCGCCGGTGTTGATGACTGATTGGGCGTGGCCTTTTGAGCGCCTGACGATTGAATGGATGCGGGCGACGAGTTCGTCCTTATGGAACGGCTTCGTCATATAATCATCCGCGCCGTAGCCAAGTCCCCGGACCTTGTCCTCGATGCCGGCCATGCCGGAGAGGATGAGGATCGGGGTTTTGATTTTTGCCACACGAAGCGTGCGCAGGACCTCATAGCCGGACATGTCGGGCAGAGTGAGATCGAGGATAATGATGTCGTAATCGTAAAGCTTCCCCAGATCGATGCCGTCTTCACCGGTATCTGTGGTGTAGAAGTTAAAGCCTTCGGATTTAAGCATCAGTTCGATGCTCTGTGCCGTCGCCCCATCATCCTCAATGAGAAGGACTCGCATGCCGTTTCCCTCAGCAGTGCCGCTTCATCCGTGCCGACCCGGGATCGGGCCGCCGAAACGGCTTCGAAAATTCGATGTGCAACGCTACCCTGCAATGGTTAACAAAAGATGATTCGCTGCCGCAAGGGTTAAAATCGGTTTCTGACAAGATAAAAATAAAATCGAGTCATTCAATGATTTCATAGGGTTGAACAAAAACCTTAAATGAGTCTGAATTCAACATCTTAAGGAGAAGGGTCAACCAAACGTTGATGGTGGAATATGGCGACTGCAATTTTTCGTTGTCTGGCGGTTTTTCGAGTGACAGCTAAGAACGCAAGCAGCCTTTCCGGATTCGGCTATGTTTGGGAGCGAATCATCTGGCACGGCAGGACAGGCACGGCATGAGGGCGCTCAGCGATGAAATCAGGACCATTCGCGACAGCGAGGTTTTCGGACGCGTTGCGACGGTGCAGGGCCTCCTCCTTGAAGTGGCTGGCCCGGTGGCGGCCATGTCGGTTGGTGCAAGACTGCTGATTGAAGGCACGCAGGGCCGCCAGATTCCCGTCGAAGTTGTTGGTTTTCGCGATGAGCGGGCGCTGTGCATGCCTTATGGCGCGCTGGAAGGCGTTCGTATGGGTTGCCGCGCCATTATCATCTCCGAGGATGGCACGGTGTACCCCGGTGACAACTGGCTCGGCCGGGTTGTCAACGCGATGGGGGAAGCGGTCGATGGCAAGGGGGCGCTGGCGCCCGGCCTGCGCGCCATGCACCTCAAGGCCTCGCCGCCGCCGGCGCATCGACGCATGCGGGTGGGGGAACCAATCGATCTTGGGGTGCGCGCGCTCAACACATTCCTTACCTGCTGCGGTGGGCAGCGTATGGGCATCTTTGCCGGTTCGGGCGTCGGCAAATCGGTGCTGCTGTCGATGTTGGCGCGCTACACGGCGTGTGATGTGGCGGTCATCGGCCTGGTTGGCGAGCGTGGCCGCGAGGTGCAGGAATTCCTCGAAGATGATCTTGGCCCCGAGGGCATCGCCAAATCGGTGGTGGTGGTTGCCACGTCCGACGAACCGGCGCTGATGCGCCGGCAGGCAGCCTATATGACGCTGACGATTGCCGAGTATTTTCGCGATCAGGGCAAGAATGTGCTGTGCCTGATGGATTCGGTAACGCGGTTTGCCATGGCGCAGCGTGAAGTGGGGCTGTCGACCGGCGAGCCGCCGACCACCAAAGGCTATACGCCGACGGTTTTCTCCGAATTGCCGCGCCTGCTGGAGCGGGCAGGCCCAGGCGAAGAGGGGCAGGGGTCGATCACCGGGCTCTTCACGGTTCTGGTTGATGGCGATGATCACAATGAACCGGTGGCAGATGCGGTGCGCGGCATTCTTGACGGTCATATCGTCATGGAGCGTGCCATTGCGGAACGCGGTCGCTATCCGGCGATAAACATTTTGAAATCAGTTTCGCGCACAATGCCAAGAAGCGTGGATCCCGACTACCTGTCCTATGTGCAAAGGGCAAGGCGGCTGCTGGCAACCTACGCGGATATGGAAGAGTTGATACGTCTTGGCGCCTACCGGGCTGGATCCAACCCGCAAGTCGACGAGGCGGTTCACTTTCAGCCCACCCTCGAAGCTTTCCTGCAGCAAGGGAAGGACGAGGTCACCCATCGCGATGAGGGCTATGCCCAACTCGCGGCGATACTTGATGGCCAGGTCTCGAAATAATTTCGAGGGAGTAAAGAGTGATGAAATCGCGCGAGACACTGCTGCGGCTGAAACGTTTCCAGGTCGATGAAAAGCGTCGCCAGGTGACGCAGCTCGAAACCATGATTTCCGAATTCGAGCGCATGGCTGCTGAACTCGATGTTCAGGTCCAGGCGGAGCAGAACCGTGCGGGCATTCATGATATCACCCATTTCGCCTACCCGACATTTGCCAAGGCGGCACTGACGCGGCGCGAAAATCTGCTGAATTCCGCCAATGACCTCAAGGACCAGCTTGGCGCTGCGCGCGCCGCACTCGCGGAAGCGTTCGAGGAGATGAAAAAGATCGAGCTGCTTGATGAGCGTGACCGCGAGGCGGATCGTGCCCTCCAGGCAACACGCGATCAGGCGGAGATGGATCATATCGCCGGCTTGCGCGCTGCGAACCGCTGATCACCGGGGCCGCTGCCTATTTTTGCCGCTTTGTGCGTGTGGATGTCGCCTGGCATGAGCGCCGGGAGATATCGTGAAGCGGATCGCTGATATTTTTGTCGCCGGCGTGCTGATCGTTGGCGTCGCACTCGCCGCAGCGGCAGCCGTCGTGCTTGTTTACGGGCGTGAAGAGACGCTGCGTCTGATTGGTGGCGAAGCCGATCTCGGGCCGATCTCCTTCGACACTGTGCAGCAGCGCTGGCGGTGGAACGATGCGCTCGTCTGTCCTGCTAACCGTTGCGCGAGCGATAGCGACAAGGTGGCGCCCATCTACCCGGTCCCGGTACTGGCATTGCGTACGGCCTTCGGGCGGGTGATCGGGCGCGAACGTCATGTCAACCTCGTTGACACTGATGATCTCGTTCCAGCCGAGCGCTACGTGCAGCGTTCAGAGCTGATGCGATTTCCCGACACGATTGCAGTCCGTTTTTACGCGCTTCCCGAGGGTCGCGCGACGCTGGCGCTTTATTCGCGCTCGCAATTTGGCCTCATCGATTTCGGCGCCAATCGCCGCCGCCTCGAACGCTGGCTTCACAAGCTGGAGCGTGAGCTTACGGTCATGCAGGCGGACGCCAGGTGATATCGACATGTCCGGGTTCATCTGCAACCCGCGCCAGCCATTTTCCGATCAGCGGATAGTGCGAGAGATCGAAATCGCCGTCGCCCGCGACATGGGTATAGCCGTAGAGGGCGATGTCGGCGATGGTCATGTGCTGCCCGCCGAAAAAGGGCTCGCTCGCCAGATGGCGCTCCATGACGCCCAATGCCTGATAGCCGCGGTCCAGCCATTCATCGATCTGGTTTTTCTTCAGTTCGCGACCACCCTTGACGAGGTGGAGCCAGAAGCGGGCCACGGCGATGTAGGGCTCATGGCTGTATTGTTCGAAGAACATCCATTGCAGTGTCTGGGCCCGCTCGAAACGATCCTCGGGCAGGAGCCTGGTGCCTTCGGCAAGATAAAAGAGCATGGCGCTTGATTCAGCCAGATAGCGCCCGTCGGGCAGCGCCAGCACAGGTACTTTGCCGTTAGGATTGATGGCCAGAAAATCAGCCGTGCGTGTTTCGCCTTTCAGCGTATCGATATCCACCAGCGTCAGGGGCAGGCCGAGATGGGCGCAGACGAGGCGAACCTTGTAGCAATTCCCTGAATTCTGCATCGAATAAAGCGTGTGCATGCTTCTTCCCGTGTGGTGGCTGCTGGCGCGAACCGGTGGCTGAAACGCTCAGGCAATGAGCGCTGTATGAAGACGCCTTGTGCGCACATCAAGACGGGATTCATCGAGTTCAACATCGGTTTCGCTGATGATTGCACCGGCGGGCACCGGTCGTTTCAAGTGGATGCCGTGGGCAAGTCCGATGGGCAATGCCTGCAAGGCGGTCGAGCGCCGGGCGGTGATGCATTTGCCCCAGACGGTGAAGCCGCCTTCGCCATCGAGCGCTTCGCCGACAGCCAGCGGGCGTTTGGCAACGGCCACGCAGTCACCGGCATAGAAACGTGTCGCGCCGGTCGGCTCATGGCGCAACGCGGCTGACAGGACCGAAATGCCCAGTTCAAGGCCGATCAGGTGATAGGGCTTGTACATGGCCGCATAGAGGCCACTCGCGTCCGTCTTCAGCCCGTACTGGCGAAAGCAGGCAGAGGTATAGGGGTTTGACGCCTTGATGACGACATAGACACCCCAGCGCAAATCGCGAAAGACTGACCGCCCGTCGCGCTCAAGTGATGATACGACCTCGACCATGCCGTCGGCGGGCAGGCAGCCGCCATTGTTGCTGGCGCGCAAGATATGGGGCAGATCATCAACGCCGCAGGGCGGAAAGAGCAAGCCATCATCCGGCGCTGTCAATCCGGTGCCATTGGCGATCGCCGCCATCTCGATTGCCGATTTGGTGCCATCGAGAAACGAATTGAACATTTGCGGGTTCATGCCGGCAGCCTGCGCCTCGTCCGGCGTCAGCCCGTAATGTTGCCACACCGTCTCAGGGGTCGACGCGTGAAACGCCGGCAGATATTTTGTGCCCTTGCCGGCGGCCGTGACGGTAAAACCGGCAGCGCGTGCCCAATCAACCATCTCGCAGACAAGGGCAGGCTGGTCGCCATACGCCATCGAATAAACCACCCCGGCCTCGCGCGCCTTTTGCGCCAAAGCAGCGCCAGCCAGCACGTCCGCCTCGACATTCACCATCACCACATGACAACCGGCAGCTATGGCGCCAAGAGCATGGGTGATGCCGGCGGCTGGATGGCCGGTTGCCTCGATGACGACCTCGGGCGTCATCTCGCTGATCAACCGGCTGCCGCTGTCGTAGAACCTCGTCTGACGCAAGCGCGTTTCGTCCCAGCCCACTGTATGGCAAGCGGTCCTGGCGCGCTCGGGGTCGAGATCGGCGATGGCGACAATCTCGAGGCCCGCCATCGTCGGCACCTGCGCCAGAAACATGGAGCCGAATTTACCGGCGCCGATGAGGCCGACGCGCACGGGGTTGCCAGCGCCATGACGACGGGCGAGCAGGGCATGAAGGTTCATTGCGATGTTACTCCTGGCAGGGCCGGACGTTTGTCAGATCATAACGAGAATAAACCTGACCCAACGATCCGCAACCGCGCAATCCTAACGCTTCCTTAACCATGCACCCGGCAAAAATTGCCGGGTAACCTGACCGTGGCATCATGCTGCGGCGAGCGAGGCATGTCGCATGACCGATGTCAGTGTCACCAGCAGCGGACGATCATCGGGATCACGCCTGCCGTTCAGCTGGGCGGATGTCGTCGACACGCTGAAACGCGGCGATATCGCGCTTGGTGTCGGCGTGATGATGATCATCGTCGTGCTCGTCTTCCCGATGCCGGCCTGGCTGCTCGACCTGCTGCTTGCCTTCTCGATCATCACCTCGGTGCTGATCCTGATGACGGCGCTCTTCATCCGCGAGCCGCTGGAATTTTCGTCCTTTCCAACGGTGCTGCTAATCTCCACCTTGTTGCGGCTGGCGCTGAACCTTGCCTCAACCCGTCTCATTCTCGGTCACGGACATGAGGGCACGAATTCGGCAGGCGCCGTGATCGAAGCCTTCGGCAAATTCATCATCGGCGGCAATTTCGTCATCGGCGTCATCGTCTTTGCCATTCTGGTGATCGTCAATTTCGTCGTCATCACCAAGGGTTCGGGCCGTATCGCGGAAGTTGCGGCGCGCTTCACCCTCGACGCCTTGCCGGGCAAGCAGCTGGCGATCGATGCTGAATTGTCAGCAGGATTGATCGATGAGAAGGCTGCCAAGGCGCGGCGCAAACACCTTGAGGATGAAGCCTCTTTCTTCGGCGCCATGGACGGCGCCTCGAAATTCGTCAAGGGCGATGCCATCGCTGCCCTGCTGATCACCTTCATCAACGTGATCGGTGGCCTGATCATCGGCGTTGCACAGCAGGGTATCGGTTTCCAGGCGGCTGCGCAGGCCTACACGCTGCTTACCGTTGGTGACGGTCTGGTGTCGCAGGTGCCAGCCCTCATCGTCTCGATCGCCGCCGGCCTGCTGGTGTCGAAGGCCGGTGTCACCGGGTCGGCCGACGCTGCGCTCGTTACCCAGTTCACCAACTATCCAAGCGCGCTTGGCATGGCAGCGGCGGTCATGCTGCTGATGGCGCTCCTGCCCGGCATTCCGGCTATTCCTTTCGTCGGATTGGCGGCGGCGTCAGGCACGCTTGCCTTCCGTGTCGCGCGTTCGAACAGGAACAAGGCCGACACCAAGGCGATGACCGAGAAAACGGAGGAAGCGGCAGCCAATGCGCCGCCTTCGGAGGAGCCGATTGCCACCGCCCTCAAGATGGATGAGCTGAGGGTCGAGATCGGATACGGCTTGTTACCGCTGATTGATGCGAGCATCGGCGATGACCGGTTGACCGAACAAATCAAAGCGCTGCGCCGCCAGATTGCCGGCGATATGGGCTTCGTGATGCCGGCGGTGCGCATCGTCGACAACGTCCAGCTCGATGCCAACAGCTATGTCATCAAGGTGAAGGAAGTGAACGCCGGAACAGGGCGTCTTTATCCCAATCAGTTCATGGTGATGAACCCGTCCGGCGGGCAGGTTGATCTGCCCGGAACGCATACGATCGAGCCGACGTTCGGGTTGCCGTGCACGTGGATTGATGACGCGCTGCGCGATGAGGCGCAGTTCCGCGGGCTGACAGTGGTCGATGCGGCAACCGTGCTGTCGACCCACCTCACCGAGGTGCTGAAAGCCAATATGTCGGAACTCCTGTCCTATGCTGACGTCAGCAAGCTCTTGAAGGATATTCCCACCGATCAGCAGAAACTGGTGGAGGATCTGGTGCCGAGCCAGATTTCCATCTCCGGCATCCAGCGTGTGTTGCAGATGCTGCTCACGGAGCGGGTGTCGATCCGTGACCTCAGCACCATTCTCGAAGGCATTGCTGATGCCATCGGCAGCTCGCGGCAGCCGCAGGCGATTGTTGAAATGGTGCGGGCGCGGCTTGCCCGCCAGCTTTGTGCGGCCAATCAGAACGGCAATGGTGTGTTGCCGATTGTCGCGCTGACGCCGCGCTGGGAACAGAATTTTGCAGAATCCATCATTGGCGAGGGTGATAACCGCCATCTCGCCATGCCACCCTCGCGGCTGCATGAATTCATCACTGCGGTGCGCGAAGCCTTCGAACAGGCGGCGCGCGAGGGCGAAGTGGCGATCCTGCTCGTTTCACCTGGCATCCGCGTTTTCGTGCGCCAGATTGTCGAGCGCTTCCGGGCGCAAACCGTGGTATTGAGCCAAGCGGAAATTCACCCGCGGGCGCGTCTCAAGACGGTCGGGAGCGTGTGAGGATTACCACAGGCTCGCCTTAGCGCGGGCTGGCCAGGCGGCATCATAGTCGGCGCCACCGACCTCGCCGGCGCTCATTTCCGCCAGAATATCGCCCGGCGTTGGAAGTGATTTGGCGTCAACATGGTGGGCAGGGTCCCAGAGATGGGAGCGGACGATGGCGCGCGCGCACTGAAAATAGATCTCGCCAACTGTGATGACGAGCACACTGCGCGGCGCCTTGCCGTCGACGGCAAAAGAGGCGAGCAGCTCAGGGTCAACATTGACCATTGCCGTGCCGTTGAGGCGGATGGTCGTGCCCGACCCCGGCATCATAAGGAGGAGCGCCACGCGCGGGTCGCGCACCACATTGCGCAGTGAATCGATGCGGTTATTGCCATGTCGGTCGGGCAGGGCGAGTGTCTTGTCGTCGATGATGCGCAGGAAGCCCGGCTGGTCACCGCGCGGCGAACAGTCGAGCCCCTCCGGCCCGGTCGTAGCCAGAACTGCGAAGGGAGAGGCTTCGATATAGCGCCGGTATTGGGGCGTGATGTGGCCTGCCACCTTGGCGGTCGAGGCCAGATTGGGGATGGCGTACAGGGCTTCCAGCTCGGCGATGGTCGACACGATCCGGCTCATTCAGCGCCCTCGATAGGGTTTACGTGCTCCCGCCCGCCCCTGCGTCGAGCGCCCGATGGCCTCGGGTCTTGCCGGCGCCGCAAAGCCATCGGGGGTCACCGGCAATTCGCGATTGTGCGGCCCCATCTCGTCGAGCGTCGGTTTGCGCGGGCGCTCCGGGCCGCTGCGCCGTCGCCGCGCCCCGTCTTCGTCCCCGCGCGTCAGCGGATCATCGAGAACCGCCAGTTCGGCGGCACGCAGCCGCTTCACTTCGTCACGCAACCTTGCTGCGTCCTCGAATTCGAGATTGGCGGCGGCATCGCGCATGCGCTTTTCCATGTCGGCCAACACCGTTTCGAGGTTGTGGCCAACGAGGACCCCTTCCTCGGCAAGGCCGGTATCGGCGCGGACATGGTCGCGCTCATAGACCGATTGCAGGATGTCACCGATTGATTTCTTGATGCTCTCGGGCGTGATGCCGTTCGCCGTGTTCCACGCTATCTGCTTCTCGCGACGCCTGCCGGTCTCGGCGATGGCGCGCTCCATCGATCCGGTCATGCGATCAGCATAAAGCACGACGCGGCCATCAACATTGCGCGCGGCGCGGCCGATGGTCTGCACAAGCGAGGTTTCCGAGCGCAGAAAACCTTCCTTGTCAGCGTCCAGAATGGCGACCAGGGCGCATTCAGGAATATCAAGCCCTTCGCGCAGCAGGTTGATGCCAATCAGCACGTCAAAGGCACCCAGCCGCAGGTCGCGAACGATCTCGATGCGCTCGATCGTATCAATATCCGAATGCATGTAGCGCACCCTCACGCCATGCTCGTGGAGATATTCGGTGAGGTCCTCGGCCATGCGCTTGGTGAGTGTGGTGACCAGCGTGCGATAGCCCTGGGCGGTCACCTTCTTGATTTCGCCCAGAAGATCATCGACCTGCGTGCTGGCCGGCCGGATCTCGACGGGCGGGTCGATCAGACCGGTCGGGCGGATGACCTGCTCCACAAACACGCCGCCCGTCTGGGTCATTTCCCAATGGCTGGGGGTGGCGGAAACACTCACCGTTTGCGGGCGCATGGCGTCCCATTCCTCAAAGCGCAGCGGCCGATTATCCATGCAGGAGGGCAGGCGGAAGCCATACTCAGCCAGGGTCGCCTTGCGCCGGAAGTCGCCACGGAACATGCCGCCGATCTGCGGCACGGTGACGTGGCTTTCATCAACAAAAACGATGGCGTTGTCAGGCAGGTACTCAAACAGTGTCGGCGGCGGTTCGCCCGGGCGGCGCCCGGTGAGGTAGCGCGAATAATTCTCGATGCCCGCGCACGAGCCGGTTGCCTGCAGCATTTCGAGATCGAACATGGTGCGCTGCTCAAGACGCTGGGCTTCGAGCAGGCGGGCCTGTCCGTTCAGCTCATCAAGGCGCTGGCGCAGCTCCGCCCTGATCGAGGCGATCGCCTGATTAAGCGTCGGCTTGGGCGTCACGTAATGCGAGTTGGCGTACATCTTGACGAAGGAGAGGTCGCTGGATTTATGCCCCGTCAGCGGATCGAATTCACTGATTGATTCAATCTCGTCGCCAAAAAGCGAGATGCGCCAGGCCCGGTCCTCGTAATGCGCCGGGAAGATCTCCACCGTATCGCCGCGCACACGAAACGAACCGCGCACGAAGTTCAGATCCTGGCGCTTGTATTGCAAGGCGACAAGATCGGCGAGCAATTGCCGCTGGTCGATCTTCTCGCCAATTTTCAGAGCAAACGTCATGGCGGTATAGGTTTCGACCGAGCCGATGCCATAGATGCAGGAAACGGAAGCGACGATCACCACATCGTCGCGCTCAAGGAGCGCGCGGGTCGCCGAATGGCGCATGCGGTCGATCTGCTCGTTGATCGAGGATTCCTTCTCGATATAGGTGTCGGTGCGCGGCACATAGGCTTCGGGCTGGTAGTAATCGTAATAGGAGACGAAATACTCCACGGCATTGTCGGGGAAAAAGCTCCTGAACTCGCCGTAGAGCTGGGCTGCCAATGTCTTGTTCGGCGCCAGGATCAGTGCCGGGCGCTGCGTTTCCTCGATGATCTTGGCCATGGTGAAGGTTTTGCCCGAGCCGGTGACGCCGAGCAGCACCTGATCGCGCTCATCGCGGCGCAGGCCGGCGGTCAACTCGCGGATGGCCTGCGGCTGGTCGCCGGCAGGTTCAAAGGGCGATTTGATGACGAGCGGAATACCCCCTTCGAGCTTGTCGGGCCGGGGCGGGCGATGGGGCGCCCATGGCTTGTCGGCAAATTCCGGGCGCCCTTCGACGAGCAGGCGTTCCAGCGATTCGCGCGTCTGCAGCGCGGCGCCTGCTTCAAAGGGGGCCTGGCGTGCTTCGCCAAAGCCCGCGCCGGAGGCGTAGGCATTGCCCGAGCGCAGGCCGGGATTGAGGACATCAGCCAAGCCCGGCGCCATGGGAGCCATGGCCTCCTTGGAGGCTTTCGAGCGGGGGGTGCGAGCCATGGGCGCAATATGGCGGGAGTCAGCCGTCTAGGGAAGGGGTGCGGTTCCGCCTAACCGGCGCCGCAGCCGGATTTGTCGAAAAGAGCAAACAGACCGCAGGGCGAACCAAACATGCGACCACCGTGATGGCCTACGCCTGGAACATCAAAGATGCGATGGCGATAGGCCGCGCCGTGTCGCGTCCGCATCGAGGACACATAGGCGTGGCCACGGAAATAGCGATGAGGTCCCTCTGCCTTGCCCGAACAGCTGTTGTCGAGCACGCGGTGATTGGGGTCGGTGTCCTCGGCTCCCAGAAGATGCACGACATCGCGCGCGAGATAGGCTTGTTCAAGCTGCGTCGGGGTCTGCTGGACATAAGGCGGCAGATTGCCAGCGAATCCGTAGCGCCATTGATTGAATTGCGGGCAAGAGCCGGCGCCAGCGAAGGGAACCATCACCCCGTCACTGTTCGGGCGCTCTGGTACGAAATAGACATAAGATGACGGGTTGGCGATGACATAGCGCACCTTAATGCCAACATCAGTCAATTTGCTGTCGCCTTTGCCAACGACCGCATAGCGCTGCACCACCTGCCCGCCGCCGGAATGGCCGGCGATGACGACATCGGCGAGACGGGGGAACAGGGTCCGATCGGCGAGTTTTGCCAGAATGGCGTCAATGGCGTCGTAGGAACTTGCCTGGGCAACCGTCCGGGATGGGCTGCCGGCTGGCCAGTCCTGCTGGTCCCAGGCGAGTGTGTCAGCGGGCAGTTTGTGGGCAATGACGTCGAAATCGGCGAGGAATTGCGGGGCGATCATCAGCGTGCCGGCGCCGGCATCACCAGCCTCGGCAAGCGCCTGCAGACTATCGCGGAAATAAACGTCGGCATTGCGCAGAATGCCGTGAAAAACCAGCACGGCGCGACGGATATCCGGACGCGGACGGCTCCAGTCCTCCGACAGGAAGAGCGGAAACTGGCCAGCGCCGCTGGGGCTCACCACGGGCAACCGCGCCGGCGCCACAACGCTCACCGGCATCAGATGGGGCGGGGTATCCTGCGCCAGCGCATGGAACGGAAGCGCGCTGGCGATGCCCAGCGCGACAGATGTCAGGAACGGACGGATTGAAGACGCCATGCTCGCCTCTTTGTCACGTCCAGTGTGGCGCAACGCGTGCTGACTGGCAATCGTCAGCCATGACGACACACCGGCGTTGCAGCCGTCGACAGGGCAAGGCCCTGACTGGCGAGCAGGCTGGCCAGACCGGCGCGCTCCGCCCCGCGCCAACGTTCCACCAGGAGCGGATCGATCAACCCGGCATGTTGGGAGAGCGCAACGGCGCGGCTCACTTCACTGTCGAGCGTGGTGCGAAAGCTCGCCGGGGCTGCAGCAAAGGCGCGGGCATAATCGCGCAATGTGATCTGGTAGGCGATGCGGGTATCAGCATCGCAAGGTGAAAACAGGGCCTGCCGGGCGGTGACGATCACCGAGCGGCGCAGCGAATCCCGGGCCGCGTCGCCATCGCCAATCAGCGGAACAAGGCTCACGGGCACGTCCACCGGCTGGGCAAGAGCGGGTGACAGGCTGGTGACGTCGCCTGCCGGGCGCGGAGCGATCAGGTCGCGCGGGGCGGCAGGGCTGGCGGTGGAGTGCCAGCGCAGAGCGGGCAGAATTCCGCCCATTCTGAGGACGGTGCCGATCGCCAGGCCACACAGGAACAGCACCATTATATCCCGCAGCGTGCGCTGCCAAGGCATCATCACCATCACGCAAATCCTAACGCAACTCTAACGCTGTCATGCCCGCAACGGCACAGATGACGTTAACATAATGGTCAGACATGTTAAAACTCGGTGAAATAAATGCTTCGCATTTGTATCGAATCCGCGTCATTCGCCTCAGGCTCGCGTGCGTGAAGCGGGCACGACAAGGGATATTCCGTGCCGATCTGGTCGCCGCAGCAGGATGATGCGTTAAAGGCGAGCGCCGCCTGGCTGAAGGATATCGGCGCGGGGGGCGGCAGGCGGCGTCTCAATCAGCAGGTGTTCCGTCTGTTTGGCTATGCCGGCACCGGCAAGACGCTGCTCGCGCGTCATCTGGCGGAACATGTCGATGGCGAGGTGGCGTTTGCCGCCTTCACCGGCAAGGCGGCGCTGATGCTGCGCCGGCGCGGGGCAGCAAGCGCTACCACCATTCATTCGCTTATCTACCGGCCACGGGGAGGCGAAGAGGAAGCCCCCACCTTCGTCATCAACCGCGACAGCGCAGCCGCAGGCGCCAAACTCATCATCATCGATGAGTGCTCGATGGTCGATGAGGAGCTGGGGCGCGATCTCCTGAGCTTCGGCGTGCCGGTGCTGGTGCTGGGCGATCCGGCGCAGTTGCCGCCGGTCAAGGGCGGCGGTTTTTTTACCGAGCATGAACCCGACATGATGCTCACCGAGGTTCACCGTCAGGCGCGGGACAATCCGATCATCGAGATGTCGATGATCGTGCGTGAAGGCGGCGTGCTGGCGCCCGGCCAATATGGCGACAGCCGCGTTATTTCCCGGCGTGATCTCAAGGCCGAGGACGTATTGGCAAGCGATCAGGTGCTGGTCGGGCGCAACAAGTCGCGGCGTGCCTACAATATCCGCATGCGGCAATTGATCGGGCGCTGGGACTGGCGGCCTGCCTCAGGCGACAAGCTGGTATGCCTCAGGAATAACCGCAAGAAGGGCCTGCTCAATGGTGGCTTGTGGGTGGTGAAGGAAGTCGGCGCGCCCAAGCGCGGGCAATTCGCGCTCAGGGTGGCGCCGGAGGAAAAGCCTGACGGGAAGGCCATCGCGGTCACCGTGCCGCCCCATTGTTTCGATCCCGAGGCAGGAGAGGTACCTTATGCTGCGGGGCGCTCAGGCGAGGCGTTCGATTACGGCTATGCGCTGACCGTCCATAAAGCGCAGGGCTCGCAATGGGAGGATGTGGTGCTGCTTGATGAGAGCTTCGCCTTCTCCGAATATCGCGAACGCTGGCTCTATACCGGCCTCACCCGCGCCGAGCGCAAGGTGACGGTGGCGGTGTGAGCCCTGACGGTTTTGTTAGCCAATGTTCGTCAGGATGAGCGGATGACCCTTTCAACCGAACTCATCGGTGGGATGGCCGCCTGTATCACCACGCTGTGCTGGGTGCCGCAGGCTGTTCATATCCTCAGGACGCGCGAGACGGCGGGGGTGTCGCTGCCGGCCTACGCAGCCTTTGCAGCAGGCATAGCGCTGTGGCTCGTCTACGGCCTGTTGATTGGCAGCGTGCCGGTGATCGCCGCCAATGCGGTGACGCTAGTGCTGGTATCGGCGATCGTCGTGCTCAAGCTGCGCTATGGGGGCCATGGCAAGGGATGATCGCGAGCGCTTCCGCTAATTCCCGATTTCGCCATGATTTGATACGGATTTAGCCGGTTTTGCATGTGAAAAGGTGATCTTACCTCTGATTCGTATTGTGATGAGCCTCGACCATGTCTGTTCTGGATGCTTCGAAACCCGACCTGCACGAGAGGCTTGTTATCGTCCGCGACCTTCTGTCGTGCCCTTTTTCGCGCCTGGCGCGGGAGCGGAGAGACAAGTCGACCATTGCGAGGCGCGTGTCGGATCGGATGGTGCTGCCCGCAGCATCTGTGCCACCGAGCGACCCGGTCGACGTGGCGCAACACCCGCCCTTTCTCTCGGCGGGCAATATTGCCGATGTTGATCACCTCGAGAGCCGCCACAGGCTGGCGCGCGATTTCGTTCTCATGGTGGTGCAGTGGTCGATTGGCTTTGTGCTGGTCCTGGCATTTTGCGTCATCATTCTGGCGTTCGGCGTATAAAATCGACCGGCTGTGCGGCGTTTGTCTTGCCAGTGTCGTCAAAGCGGGCTTTTGTGCCGCGTTTTGAGGGGGCATCATGGCGGCCGGCAGTATTATCAACGGGCAGGTTCTCGACAATAGCGGCGTATTCTCAGCCCACGCGTTGCGATTTGGCGATGGGGTGATCACCGATCTTGAAAACAAGGGTGCGTTCGAGCTGGACGCAACGGGCCTGATGGTGCTGCCCGGTATAGTCGACGTGCATGGCGATGCCTTCGAGCGCCAGCTCATGCCGCGTCCCGGCGTGCGTTTCCCCATCGAGGTGGCACTCCTCGAGACGGACCGGCAATTGGCGGCGAATGGCATTACCACGGCGTTCCATGCCGTCACGTGGTCGTGGGAAACGGGTCTGCGTGACCGCTCGATAGCCGAAGAGATGACCAGGGCGCTACGCGCACCTGGTGCCGGTCTTTCCGTCGACACGCGCTTTCACCTGCGCCACGAATGCCACAATCTGGCGGCTGAAAACGAGATCATCGCCTGGCTGAATGACGGGCTGATCGATGTGCTGTCGTTCAACGACCATGTCGAGGACTGCCATGCGGATGCAGGCAAGCCGGCCAAGGTTCAACAATATCTTGACCGCACCGGCCTCACGCGCGCTGCATGGGACGAGTTGCTGGCGCGCATCACGTCACAAGGACCGCTTGTGCCTGCTTCCATCGAGCGGCTGGCGGCGGCCGCGCGCAAGGCCGGTGTGGTGATGATGTCGCATGACGACATCTCGCCTGCCCATCGCGATTCTTTTCATGCGCTGGGCATTCACGTGTCGGAATTTCCCGAGACAGAGGACACCGCCCGCCGCGCGCTGGCGCACGATGGCGCCGTGGTCTTCGGGGCGCCGAATGTGGTGCGCGGGCGCAGCCACACCACGGCGCCCAATGCCACCGACATGATCGCCAAGGGGCTGTGTACGGTGCTCGCCTCGGACTATTACTACCCGGCGCTGGCGCTCGCACCTTTCAAACTGGTTGAGCGTCTGGGGGGGGATATCGGACGCTACTGGCCGTTGGTCTCGACGCAGGCAGCGCGCGCGCTGGGGCTCACGGATCGGGGCGTGCTGGATGTGGGCCAACGAGCCGATATCACGCTGATTGACGCCCATGGCGGGGTGCCGCGGGTGATCGCGACGCTTGTTGCGGGCAAGATTGTCTATCTTGCCGATGGCGCACGGCTGAAGGCGGCGTGAGCCTCAAAACGCAAGAGGCCGGCGGTGGGCCGGCCTCTTCGTTGTCACATCGCATGCGAGCCTGTGGTCGCGTGCCGATCACCCCTGCTGGATGGCAGAGAGAACCCAGCGCATGCCGTCCTGCTGATCGCGACGGAAGGTCCACAGTTCGGTCGCCTCGGTTGGCGCGGCCTGCCCGCCGACCAAATGACCGGAGCGCCGATCAACCATCTGGTCAACCAGCGAGAAGCGCATGGCGACAGTTGCGTACTCGACCGTGCCTTCGCGCCAGGCTTCCGACAGATCGCCCTGCAACAGCTTCACATCGGCAATGGTGTTGCGCACGCCCTTCTGCTCGTTGTTGCCGATATCCTGTTCGAAATAGGCCGACATTTCCGGCGTCGTGCGGGGGCGCAGCGCACCCACATCCTCGCGGCCATAGGCAAGCTGGATTTCGGTGAGAAGACGTTCGAAATTGTCGAAATCCTCTTTCGTGAGGCCAAGCTGATCGCTCGGGCCCATCGCCTGCGGGCGTGCTGCCGCAGCTGCGCCAAGTCCCGCGCCATAGCCCTGTCCTGAGCCATGGCCCTGCCCGCCGGCATTGCCGCCGAGCGCGGAGCGCATGTCCGGGCCACCGGCAGCAGCCATGCGACGATTGCGCAGCATGCCCATCACCAGTTTGACGACGATAAAGATGAGGCCGACCTGCAGCAGCAGGCCAAGGAAGCCGCTGAGCGAGCCCAGGCCACTGAAAAGGCCGCTGCCGGAGAGAAGCCCGAACAGGCCGGCGCCGATGAAGCCGGCGGCAAGCCCGCCAAGCAGGCCACCGCCAAGTCCGCCGAACAAGCCGCCTGGACGCTGCTGGGCAGCAGCAGGCGCCTGTGCGCCCGGCTGTGCGGGACGCTGAGGCTGGGTGACCGAGCGGTTGATGGTTGATTGCGGGGTTGGCGCAGTGCTGGTGGGAGCGGGCGCCGATTGGGTGCGGGCGCCGCGACTGCCCGAGCTGTTACCGCCACCGGGGCGGGCATCGACGCTGGTGATGACGAGGGTCGCCATCATGGCCAGCGCTGCCACGATCATTGGAAAACGAGCAACATAACGCATGGTCATTTAGCCTCTCGAAAATGCCCTGTCGGGCTAGACAAAAGTCTGTTCGACTTTCGTCTATTATATCGGAAGGCTTTTGTCAAAGACCAGTGGCGGGCGCTAGCGGCAAAAAAGTCAGAATTTTCGGGCCGATGACCATCGCCATCCTTGCCCGCGCCGTGCACCGGGCATAGATTGCGCGCCGATTGCGCCGTCCCGGCGCCTGAGGAGCACAGACCATGGGTTTCATCGCCGACAGCCTGCAGCGCATCAAGCCATCGCAAACCATCGCGGTGACGCAGAAAGCGCGCGAGTTGAAAGCGGCGGGGCGCGACGTCATCGGGCTCGGCGCCGGGGAGCCGGATTTCGATACGCCGATGAACATCCAGGAAGCGGCGATCGCGGCCATCCGCCGCGGCGAAACCCGCTACACCGCGACCGATGGCATCCCTGAACTCAAGGCGGCGATCATCGCCAAGTTCAAGCGCGAGAATAATCTTGATTACAAGCCCAGCCAGATCATCGTTGGCACCGGCGGCAAGCAGGTTCTCTATAATGCCCTGCTCGCCACCATCAATCCCGGTGATGAGGTGATCGTGCCGGCACCCTATTGGGTGTCCTACCCCGATATTGTGCAGCTGGGTGGTGGCGTGCCGGTGTTTGTTGAGGGCAAGCTTGAGAATGGCTTCAAACTGACACCCGACGCCCTGGAGAGGGCGATCACGGCGAAGACCAAATGGTTCATTTTCAATTCGCCCTCGAACCCCTCGGGCGCTGCCTACACGCATGGCGAGTTGAAGGCGCTGACCGACGTATTGCTGCGCCATCCGCAGGTTTGGATTCTGACTGACGATATGTACGAACATCTCGTCTATGATGATTTCAAATTCGCCACACCTGTCGAGGTCGAGCCCAGGCTCTATGA
>DEZK01000002.1 GCA_002365175.1 Raskinella chloraquaticus (SeqCode) | reverse complement strand
ACCGTTTCGCCCAAATTAATGAGGCCTGACCCTAGGCAGCCCCCAGAGCGCCGTCAATGTCGGCAAAAAGGTCGTCGACATGCTCCAGGCCAACCGACAGGCGCACATAGGCCTCGGAAATCCCCATTTCCTGCCGCGCCTGCGGGCTGAAGCGCTGATGGGTGGTGGTGGAGGGATGCGTGATCAGGCTCTTGGCGTCACCAAGATTGTTGGAAATGGCGATGAGATTGAGCGCATCAAGGAAGCGGAACGCGTCCGCCCGCCCGCCCTTCAGCTCAAGGCCGACCAGCGTCCCGCCCGCCCGCATCTGCCGGCGGGCCAGTTCATATTGCGGGTGATCGGCGCGGTAGGGATAAAGGATACGTTTGAGCTTGTCATGGGAGGCAAGCCGGTCGGCAAGCTCGGTTGCGTTGGCTGTCTGGCGTTCGACGCGCACACTCAGCGTCTCGAGCCCCTTCAGCATCACCCACGCATTGAAGGGGCTGATTGCCGGGCCGGTCTGGCGCAGGATGGTGTGATAATGATCCTGAATGATCTTGTCGCTGGTGACGATGAGGCCACCAAGGCAACGCCCCTGTCCGTCGATATGCTTGGTGGCTGAATAGACCACCACGTCGGCGCCAAGCTGCAAGGGGGATTGCAGCAGAGGGGTCGCAAACACATTGTCGACGATGAATTTGATGCCAGCTTCACGGGCAATCGCAGCGATTGCCGCAATATCATAAACATCGAGCGTCGGATTGGTCGGGCTTTCAAGAAAGAAGGCTTTTGTGTTGGGGCGCAGCGCCCGGCGCCAGACATCAAGATCCGCCCCCTCGACCAGCGTTGAGGCAACGCCGAAGCGCGGCAGGAATTCCTCCACCACATAGCGGCAGGAACCAAAGAGCCTGGACGCTGACACAACGTGATCGCCGGCGCCAACCAGCCCCATCAGAGCGGTGGTCACCGCTGCCATGCCGGTCGCGGTCGCGCGCGCCGATTCCGCGCCCTCAAGGGCGGCGATGCGCTTTTCCAGCATTGAAACGGTGGGGTTCGAAAAGCGCGAATAGATATAGCCGGGATCATTCCCTTCAAAGCGGGCAGCGCAGGTCGCCGCATCGGGATAGACGTAGCCCTGCGTCAGGAAGAGTGCTTCGGACGTCTCGCCAAATTGCGAACGCTCGGTGCCGGCATGGACGGCGCGCGACTGAGGATGAAGCGAGCGAATATCAAGGCGGCGGGGAGTGATCGTCATGTGCAAGCCTTTCACAGGGGCTCGCAAATGACCGGTGGCGCGTTTATCGCGCATCCCGGCCTTTTAGCGAGCAGTCAATAGCGTGGTCGCAAGCCGGCCGGCCCAAATCGCCACGCGAAAAACTGCCTATCGCGAACACGGCTTGGCGTCAACCAAGCCATGGGCTAGATGGCAGGGATGACATCACGCCCTGCGACCACCCTCACACCTTTGCCAATCTCCGGTATTCTACCCTGCCAGGCGATCGCCGCCATGGTCGCGCGCGGCGACATCAGCACCACGCGGCCCCTCGATGACGATCAGATCCAGCCAGCGAGCCTTGATCTCAGACTGGGCGCGCGCGCCTACCGGGTGCGGGCGAGCTTCCTGCCGGGGCGCCGGCTGGCAGTGTCGCAGCGGCTTGAAGAAGTGGTGCTGCATGCGTTCGATATCAGCGAGGGGGCGGTACTCGAAACCGGCTGCGTCTATATCGTGCCGCTGATGGAAAGCCTGGCACTGCCGTCGGCGATCGCCGCCTCGACCAACCCAAAAAGTTCCACCGGGCGCCTGGATATTTTCACCCGTGTCATCAGCGATCATGCGGTGCTGTTCGACAAGATTGCGGCTGGCTATCACGGACCGCTTTACGCTGAAATCAGTCCGTCGACCTTCCCCATTCTGGTGCGCGCCGGTTCGCGGCTGTCGCAGATCCGTTTCCGCATTGGCGATCCGCGCGTGCGCGATGGCGACCTTGCGGCACTGCATCAGGCCGAGCGCCTCGTTGACAGCGAGGAAGCTCTTCTGGCGAGTTCGGTGGCGGTATCGATTGATCTGTCGGGGCGCGGCAAGGAACGGCTCATCGGCTACCGGGCCAAGAAGCATGCGGGGCTTGTCGATGTTGATCGCCGCGCTGCGCTCGATATCGATGATTTCTGGGAGCCGCTTTACGCGCGCGGCAGCGGCTCGCTGGTGCTGGATCCATCGGAATTTTATATTCTCGCATCAAAGGAAGCCGTCCATGTGCCGCCCGACCATGCGGCCGAGATGGTGGCGTTTGATCCGCTTGTGGGAGAGTTTCGTGTCCATTACGCCGGATTTTTCGACCCCGGCTTCGGCCATGCTGCGGCTGGCGGCGCGGGCGCGCGGGCGGTTCTGGAAGTGCGCTCCCATGAAATCCCCTTTATCGTCGAGGATGGGCAGATTGTCGGCCGGCTCGTCTATGAGCGGATGAGCGAGCGCCCGGCCCGGCTTTACGGTGAAGGCGAAGGCTCGAATTACCAGGGGCAGGGCCTTAAATTATCCAAACATTTTCGTCAGCCTCCCGATCACACCTAGAGCATCATCCCGCCAGGTGGATACCGGCTGGCGGAAAAAGATGATGCGAAAGCAATAATCTAGAGCAAAAATCCGTTCCAACTTGATCGGATTTTGCTCTAATTGACGCGGACTTGCAATTCTCTCTTGTCTTGTTGTTTTCGAGAGCATGCTCCAGCCGTGTTGGCGGCGCAAACGGAGAGAGGTTTGAGCGATACCCCCCCATCGCAGCCCCTGCCCCCGCGCCCTGCCTGGGTCCGCGCGGCGATGGAGCGCGAGGACAGGCGGCGCATGCGCCAGAACCTTGGCGCCGGTCTTGCCGTTCTGGGGTTGCTGATCGTGGGCTACTGGCTGGTGGAGAGTTTTGCCCAGTCACGCCGGGTGCTGCTGTGCCTTGAAGCCGGTCACCGCCTTTGCGTCCGCGATCCCGAGCTTGACGCCATCCGCGCCCGGCGCGGCTCGTGAGGTGTCAACTCTGGCAGCTGCCGCCGCCAAGCACGCAGAATTTAGCGCAATGGGGATGATTGAGACGAACAGCCCCTTCATCGAACATGCCGCCATCGGCCGTGGCTGCCGCAGCCAGCGTTGGACCCATGTCGAAGCGCTCATCATAGGGCAGCAGCGTGCATGGCAGGACGGTGGCCGCTGAGGCGCCTTTGCGCTTCACCACCATGCGCGAGGACGCGCACATCAGGCTTGCCGGGTCGACATTAAGAAGCGACCAGCAGGCGGTCGTGATCTCAGGAACATCGACGCGCTCGTCCATCTCGGGGAAAAGGACGAGGCGGGCCGGATCGCCCGCATCAAGCGGCCAGCCACGCTCGGCGAAGAGCGCGCGGTAGCCAGCGCGCAATTCGTCGTCATTTTCGGACCAGCAGGTACGCCCGGCAATCGCCAGATCAGCGCCCTGCCCGACGAGCCAGCCTATGCCTTCAAGGGTCCGTTCAAACGAACCGACGCTGCGCTCGCTGTCATGAAGTGCAGGTGTATAGTGATCAACACTGACGCGCAGAGACAGGCTGGCGCCGTAGGTGGCGATCAATGCGGCGAGCTGCTGGCGCACAGATGGTCTTTGCATCGGCTGCATGGCATTCGTCAGCACCAGCACTTCGAAGCCCCGCGACAACGCCAAATCGAGGATCGCCCCCATATCAGGGTTCATGAAGGGCTCGCCGCCGGTGAAACCGATATGGCGGGTTGGCAGGCCCTCTCGGGTGATTTCGTCAAGAAAATGCGCGACATCGGCAATGGTCAGATAGGCCAGCCGGTCGTTTTTTGGCGAACTCTCGATATAGCAGTTAACGCAGGTGATATTGCACAGCGTGCCGGTGTTGAACCACAGCGTCTCCAGGCGGTGGAGAGCAACACTGGCGCGCTCCTCGCCCTTCAGGGTGCGGCGCGGATCGGTGAATTTGCCAGGATGTAGCGAGGCTGTCTGGCGTGGCATGGGTGCGTTCATCATCGCTTATCGGTCGCCGATGGAAAAGGCGCTGTCAACGCAGGGAAATCACGAGCACCGCCAAGTGTGACATTTACTCCCCGACAATTGATCACATTTTCGTGGCAATCCGAACAAAATGGAAAATAAATGCGTCGATTGGAGCGGGCGAAGGGAATCGAACCCTCGTATGCAGCTTGGGAAGCTGCCGTTCTACCATTGAACTACGCCCGCGCAGAGGTTCTTGTAGCCATGCTTGCGCACAAGGGCAATATGATGTGCTCTCAGGGGCTGTCGCCACCGGGCGAACAAGCCTATGATGCGGAATTATTCTGCGCTCTCACCACCACTGCGGAAAGACATCACGATGAGCGACGGCATGACAATCGCGATGGCCGATGCCACCCCGCCACCCGCCACCCGCCCGCATCGGCTGGCAATTATCTGCCTGGCCGGTGGCATCAGCGCTGCGGTTGCCGGCGCGCTGGTGCTGTGGGCGGTTGAGGGGCCGCGCGTCTTCGTCGATATCCTGCTTGCCGGCGTCGCCGCCTGTCTGTGAAAGAGACCGCCAACGTGAAACTCACTGCCAATCGCCTCGTCTTTCTGTTGTCGCTGCTCATTCTGGCCGGAGGGCTTGCGGCGCTGTCGTGGACACTCACATCCGGCAGAAACCAGCAGCAGGCGGCAAATCTCGGCGGCCCGTTTTCGCTCATCGACCAGAATGGCCGGGCGGTTGACCAGACCATCCTTGCCGGCAAGCCGACGCTGCTGTTTTTTGGCTACACCCATTGCCCCGACATCTGCCCGACGCGGCTCTACGAGATGGCGCAGTTCGTCGCCCGGATGGGGCCGCAGGGCAAGCGTCTCAACGTGGTGTTCGCGAGCGTTGATCCTGAACGTGATACGCCGCACCTGCTGAAGGGATATCTGTCCGGCTTCAGCGATGATTTCATCGGCCTCACGGGGTCGAGCCAGGCGGTGGCAGCCTTTGCCAGATCGTGGCGCGCCTTCTATCGCAAGGTCGGCGATACGCCCGACAGCTACTCCATGGACCACACGGCGGCGATCTATGTGCTCGATAAAAAAAGCGCGTTTGTCGCGCTCATCGATATTGAAAAGGCGCCCGACAAGGCAATGGCGCTGCTGCTGACGCTGCTGTAGGCGGCTCAGCTGTTGTCCTTCTGGCGGCCAACATGGTCGGTCTTGGCCCAGTAAAAGGGCGACCTTGCCAGATCAACCACCGCAATCCAGGCGGCAAGCGAAACCAGCACCCAATAGGCCGGCAGGCTCACGACATCGATCAGGCGCAGCCTGATACCGCTTCGTCTGGCGCCGATGGCGATCATGAGGATGGCCACGCCATGGCCGGCGACAAACAGGATGATGGCGGACGCCATCAGCAGCGGGCTGTTCGGGCTGTCGAGCGACGTGATGGTCGCAAGCAGGATCATCATGCCAAAACACGACAGCGGGTAGATCAGCGCGGCGGCGAGCGTCGCGACAAGCGTGCCGGCGAGGGCGATCGAACCGCGCCATGACAGATCGCGCGCCAGCCGCAGCGGGTGCGACAGATGGACAAGCGCCGTCTGCATCCAGCCTTTCAGCCAGCGGCGGCGCTGGGAGAACCAAGAAGTGAAGCGCGCGGGCGCTTCTTCCTGCGTCTGGCTTGCCACAGCGCCGATCGAATAACCAAAGCGTGCCAGACGGATCCCAAGATCGGCATCTTCGGTGACATTCCACGGATCCCAGCCCATGACGTGGCGGAGTGCGCTGGTGCGGAAGTGATTGGAGGTGCCACCCAGCATGACGGGCATGTCAAGGCTGGCAAGTCCGGGAATGACGACTCGAAACAAAGCCGCATATTCAAGCGCGAACTGGCGCGCAAGCCATGATGCATCGGCATTGTCGATGGCAAGGGGCGCCTGGACACACGCAAGACGTGGCCCTCCGCCAGCGAAAGCCGCGGCGGCGCAGCGTAACTGGTCAGGGGCAGGAATGTCCTCGGCATCAAAAATCGTCACCAGCTCACCACGAGCGAAAGCCAGCCCAAGCTGCAAGGCGCGCGGCTTGGTTCGCGGCAAGCCCGACGGAACCTTGAGCACGGCGTAGCGGCGATCACCATCGACCGCCGCGATCGCCTCTCGCGTCTCCTCATCATCTTCCTCCAGCAGCAGCAGGAATTCGATGAACGGCGCCGGGTAATCAATCTGCCCCAGCGCTGCCAGCAATTGCGGGATGATCCGCGCCTCGCGATAGACCGGCACGAGCACTGAATAGGTCGGCAGCTTATTCTCGGGAAGGCGCGGCGCTGCTTCCTGGTCAGCCTTCAGCATGAAGGCGCAACGCAAGCCCAGGGCAATCCCGAACACGATGGCAAGCGCGATCGTCGCGACCGCTACCGGCAGGAACAGAGGGAGATATCCCTCGGCAACGGCGATCAACATCGCCGCGACGGCGAGGAACGACAGCACGAACGACCGCCGGGCACGGCGCGGTGTATCGTGCGCGCTCAAATCGGGGCGCTCTGTCAACAAGGGAGTGATGTGCGTGGCAAGCAGCCGGTCGCCAGCCTGAGCAATCATCGCCTCCCGGCCATCGTTCGGACAGGCAATCGCCAGGCGGGCCGGCGCATCGGGCCCTGCGACGAGCGTGAAGAGGCGCTCCACATCGCGGCCATGCGGCATCAGCGCGTAGTAACGTTGGCCATGATGGTCGACGGGCAGGATGCGCGTTGCCAGAGGTGATGACAGGGCGCGCGCGCTGAAGGCATCATTGCTGATGGCGGCATTGCGCGGATCGATGAAGGGCAAGCCAAGCGCACGGGCAAGGGCACGCAGATAGGCTCTCTGCGTGCGCCCGTTGACGCTGATGAGAATGTCGTGGGCGCTCACACCGAGTTCTTCGGCCCGCGCCATGGCGGCGTTCAGCTCGCTGGCCGACACGCCGATATCGACCAGAAACGCCAGATCAGCCGGATAAGCTGGATAAGCGAGGTAGGCGGCGCCTGGCTGTTCGCCAAGGCCGGTCCTGCCCGGCGCGTCCGTTGACCCTTGCGACCATGCCGCGCCCGTAACACCGGCAATTTGATCGATTGAATGATCTGTCAATGCGGTTCCCGTTATCTTCTGAAACCGCGCACAGTATTTCGTAAATTTTCTGCCGATTTTAAATTGACGTTCGCGTGTAAGAAATTGCCTATATTCATGATAATCAAACCACATACAATAAATATTATTCCTATTAATTCCGTATTATCTATTTGTTCTCCAAATACAATGTACGATAAAATAACGCCAAAAACTGGTATAAGTAATGCAAACGGTGCTATATAGAGTGATCCTCGCTTCTGTATTAATGATCCCCATATATAGTATGCAAATAATGTCGATATTATCGACGTATACAGAACCGAAAGAACCGAATTCGTGTTGATGTGCGTCGTCAGCGCGGCGACGGGATTTTCAAACAGACATGACGCCAGCAGAAAGGGAACAACCGGGACGAGGCTGATCCATGTCAGAATATCGAACATGGGTATGTCCTTGTGCATTTTGAGGAGGTTGTTGAAAACACCCCAACAAACGGCACCGGCAAGAATGCAAGCCATGCCGAGCGCCGTCGATGCCTGGAGCCCGTCTGCCAGCAACAAGGCCATCCCAAGGAACCCGCAAGCAACAGCAACGCAACCGGTGCGCGTGATACGCTCGGCGAGAAACGTGACGGCAATCATGATCGTGAAAAACACCTGCGACTGCATGGCAACCGCAGCGATACCGGCCGGCAGGCCAAAATAGATGCCAAGAAACAGGCAGCCGAACACGCCGATGCCAAACACGCCCCCGAGAAGCACGATTTGACCCAGGCCGATGGCCGGACGCCTGACGCCAAAGAGAACCGGCAGGGCGCAAACAAAAAAGCGCAGGGCCAGAAACAGCAGTGGCGGGAGATCGCTCAGCCCCAGCTTGATGACGACGAAATTCAAGCCCCACACAAAGGTAACGAAGATCAGCAGAAGGGATTCCCGCCACGCCATCAGCCGAACCGTTGCCCTGCTGCCAGTGCCAAAAGTTCAACCCGGACGATACCGTCCGGGTTGGTGAGGCACATGATGACCGCCGCGAGCGACGGGGGCGGGGCGGGTTCAGCCATGTGCGCTCTATTACTCGGCCGCCGTCATGATGCGGTCGCGCGGGTCTGCCTTGGGGCCGCCGATGATGACGGTTTTCTCGGGGATGGCGGCAAAGACGCGCTCGGGAAGATTGTACATTTTGGCCAGCGTCGCGTTCGGCACGCCGCTCATCATTTCGGAAAACTCAATGGTCTGCGGCTCTTCATGCGACAGCACGACGAGGAAGCTCAGCCGTTCTTCCCCGAGGTTTTCAATCCAGTGGAGATAGCCCTGCGGCACGAACGAGATATCACCGGGCTTGAGATCAAGATAATGCGTCTCCCCCTCCGGGCCGACAATGCCGACGCGACCAACGCCGCTGACGCAGAAATCGAGCTGGTGGGCGTTGGGATGGGTGTGCGGTTCGCGCACCGCATGGGCCTCAAGCTCAAGCGCCTGAACGGCCAGCCCTTTGAGCACAGGAAAATTCTTTGAACTCGCTCGGTAGAAATCGCCATTGGCGAATTGCTTGAAGACGTTTTGCTTGAAGGCGAATTGATTGCTCATACGATGATCCTTCTTTGCCGTTTGACTGATTAATGATGTATACTCTTGCTTATTTTTATTTATTGATGTTTTACGCTCGCGTATCATTATAATATCTACTTGTTTCGATATAAATTAAGAGGATTGCTATTTGATTTTCAATTGAATAATATTTATGTTGAATTCAATCAATCTGAACTGTTGGTATCATGAGCACCCTGCGCAAGATCGATCCGCTGTTGCTGGAAGCCTTTGTCGCTATTGTAGAGACGGGGAGTTTCTCAGCCGCCGCCCAGCGCATCGGCCGAACCCCGTCGGCGATCAGCATGCAGATGACCAGGCTGGAAGCGCTGTTTGCGCCGGCGGCTCTGTTTCAGGTGCACGGCCGGCGCAAACGGTTGACCGCCCGCGGCGAAGTGCTGCTGACGCACGCCAGACGCATTCTGCAGATCAATGACAGCCTGTGGAACTCGATGGCGGCGGCTGGCGGCCCTCATCGCATCCGCTTTGGCACTCCTGACGATTATCTCAATACGCTGCTGCCGAATGTTCTCGACCGCTTCGCGTCGGTTTATCCCGAGGCGGAAGTCGAGCTTACCTGCGAGCCCAGCGAAGCGCTCAACCAGCTTATCGAGCGCAGCAAGATCGATCTGGCGGTCGTGACCAAACGGCCTGACGATCGCGATTCGGAAGTCCTGCGCAGCGAACCGATCGTCTGGGTGTGCGCCAGTCGCGAGATATTGCGGCGCGAACCGACGATGCCTCTCGCTCTCTTTCAGCCCGGGTGCCTGGCCCGCCAGCTGGCGCTTGATGCCTGCGTGAAGGCGCAATTGCCGCACAAGGTTGCCTATTCGAGCCCCAGCCTGTCGGGGGTGCTGACGCCGGTGCGCGCCGGACTCGCCGCTGCGCCGATCGCCCGCTGTTCGGTACCGCCTGATCTGTTGATCCTCGATGAGGCGGATGGGATGCCGATGATCGAGCCGCTCGTCCTTGCCCTCAAACGCAGCAAAGCGCCGCTGCAAGGCGCGCTGGTCGATTTTCTTGCCAATGAGATTTCCATGGAGTTGCGGCGATAGGCGGCTCTCGCGTGATGGCGCCTGTCGCCACCCAGAGCCTGTTTCACCGCCCGGGGTTTGCGGCTAGAAGTTTGACAATGACAAGATTTCTTCTTTTACCGATGCTCGCCATCCTGGCTGGCCCACTATTGTCACCCTGGAGCCCGGCTCATGGCGATGAACAAGCTGCGACGCTTGCCGTCCCTCATTACTGGGACCCCCAGCGGCGCATCGAAAGACCCAATCTCGCGGGTTTCACCGGTACCGTGCGCTTTCTTACCGCGCCGGATCACCCGCCCTTCAATTTTCTCAACGCTCAAAACGAGCTGACAGGCTTTAACGTCGAACTTGTTCAGGCCGCCTGCCTTGAACTGACGCTGCGCTGTACGATCCAGGCGCGCGGCTTCGACACGCTCCTGCCGGCTATTCGTGACAAGCAGGCTGACGCCGCCATCGCCGGGCTGGCGCTGACGCCGGCGCTCAGGCGCGACATGGATGTCGGCGATGTCTATCTGCACAATCCCGCCCGCTTCGTGGTTCGCCGCGCCAGTGAGGCGTTTGCAACTGATGGCGAAGGGCTTCGTGGCAAAAATATCGGCGTGATTGCCGGATCGGCCCATGCTGCCTTCCTCGGCTTCTATTACAAAGAATCAAACCTCAAGCCCTACCCGACGGCCCAGCTGGCACGGGACGCGTTGAAAAAAGGCGAGGTCGAGGCGGTATTTGGCGATGCCGTCAGCTTGTCGTTCTGGATTAACGGCACCGCTTCGGACAATTGCTGCACCTTCCGCGGCGGTGCCTTTGATGAAAGCCGGTTCTTCGGCGAAGGCTATGCCATCGTGTTCCGCAACGGGGCGAGTGCGCTGCGCCAGGCATTTGATCACGCTTTGCTGCGCTTGGCCGAGCGAGGCGTCTATTCCGAAATTTATCTGCGCTGGTTTCCAATCAGCCTTTATTGAGACGCGCCGTAGCGTTTTGCCGCAGATGTCTTGCCGGGGGTGGCGTCAGCCGAGCGAGGTGACCCCCCCTCGGAAAATCATTTTTCTTTTGCGAAACATGGCCTAGGTTCCGCCACCCGCAGTGGAGTTGAGAATGTTGATTGCCGATGACCTACGCAATGCCGCCGAGGACAGCGCCGCCTGGCCGTTCCAGGAAGCGCGAAAGATCATCGCCCGCCTCGCCAAACAGCCGAAAGAGCGTGTCATCTTCGAAACCGGCTACGGTCCCTCCGGTCTGCCGCATATCGGCACATTCGGCGAAGTGGCGCGCACCTCGATGGTGCGCCACGCCTTCCGTGTCCTGACCGACGACAAGATCGCGACCCGCCTCATCTGCTTTTCCGACGACATGGACGGCCTGCGCAAGGTGCCGGAGAACGTCCCTAACCGGGACATGATGGAGGCCTATCTCGGCAAGCCGCTGAGCCGCATTCCTGACCCGTTTTCAAACGAGCATCCGTCATTTGGCGCCGCCAACAATGCGCGCCTCATGGGCTTTCTTGATGCTTTCGGCTTTGACTACGAATTCCTCAGCGCGACCGATACCTACATGTCGGGCGCCTTCGACAAGGCGCTGGTGCGGCTTCTTGAGGTCTATGACGAGGTGATGGCGATCATCCTGCCGACGCTCGGCCCGGAGCGGCGGGCAACCTACTCGCCTTTCCTGCCGATTTCACCGACTAGCGGTATCGTGTTGCAGGTGCCGATGATTGCTCGTGATGTCAAAGCCGGCACCATCACCTATACTGACCCTGACAGCGGCGCGGAGGTAACGACGACGGTGACGGGCGGCGCGGTCAAGTGCCAGTGGAAAGCCGACTGGGCGCTGCGCTGGTATGCGCTTGGCGTTGATTATGAAATGGCCGGCAAGGACCTCATCGAATCGGTGAAGCTGTCCTCGCGCATCTGCCAGGCGCTTGGCGGCAGGGCGCCCGAAGGCTTCAATTACGAGCTCTTTCTCGATGAGGAGGGACGCAAGATATCGAAGTCCAAGGGCAATGGGCTGACGATCGACGACTGGCTGTCCTATGCCTCGCCGCAAAGCCTGTCGCTGTTCATGTACCGCGAACCAAAAGCCGCCAAGCGGCTCTTTTTCGACGTCATCCCGCGCCATGTCGACGAGTATCAGCAATTCCTTGACGCCTATCCGCGCCAGGACGCGAAACAGAAGCTCGGCAACCCGGTCTGGCATATCCATTCCGGGGCGCCGCCGTCATCGTCATCGCCGGTGAGCTTCAGCATGCTGATGAACCTGGTGGCGGCCTCGAACGCCGACAAGGCGGAGGTCCTGTGGGGGTTTGTCGGCCATTACCTGCCGGGCGTGACGCCTGACAGCCATCCGGCACTGGCGCGCGAAATCGACTACGCCATCCGCTATTATCACGATTTCATTCTGCCGACGAAAAAGCACCGTCACCCCGATGCTGCCGAGCGCGCGGCGCTTGGCGATCTGCGCCTGGCGCTTGCCGGTTTGCCCGCCGGGGCGACGCCTGAATCGATCCAGACCGTCATCTACGACATCGGCCGTCGCGAACCCTATACGACGACGCAGAAAGACGGGTCGGTCGGCGTCAAGCTCGACTGGTTCAACATGCTCTATCAAGTCCTGCTCGGGCAGGAGAAGGGGCCGCGTTTCGGCACGTTTGTTGCCATGTACGGCGTTGCCAACACCCTCAAGCTGATCGATGGGGCGCTGGCCAAAACAAGCTGACATAATGTCAGCGCAGGCCAAAGCTGAGCGGTAACGTCAACGTCAGCAGCGGACCGCTAAAATCATCCGGCAGCGGGGGAAAGGGCGCGGCGCGACGCACGAGCGCCAGCCCTGCCTCGTCCAGCGCCTCGCTGCCGGACGAGCGCAGGACATTGATGGAGCCAACCTGTCCGGCCCGCGAGATGGTGAAGCGGACGACAACGACACCCTGCTGACCGGCAGCACGGGCTTTCTCGGGGTATGTCTTGACCCTGTTGAGAAACGCCGCCACCTGGCGGATGTAACCGATCGAGGGCTGGTCGTCTTGAAGCGAGCGCGCCGGCGGCTGCCTCGATGGTTGCGGGGCAGGCACGGTTGAGATGCTGTCCTCGTGCCGCTGCTCGGCCGTCTGGCGTGGCGGTTGCGGCTTTGCGGTGGTTTGGTTGCGCTCAACTTTGGGTGGTGCGGGCCTGACAGGTTCGGGCCTGACAGCTTCGGTTTTCGGCGCCGGTTTAACCGGCTTTGCCGGCAAAGGCTGTGGGGCTGCGGCTGCAGGCGTTTCGCCCGCCTGGCTTTCCAGCAGAGGAAGAGGAGACGGCGCAGGCGCCACCGCCGGCGGCGTGTCCGCCTTGGCGGGTTCTTGCGCCGGGGGGTCTGGTTGTGGCGGGGAGACCGCTTCAGGCGTGGCCTTGCCCGCATCGGCAGGCTTGTCACTGGCAGCAGGAAACTGATCAGGCGGCGGTGGTCCTTTTTCCGCGATCGGCGGGTCTGCCGCAGGTGCCGGAGGGGGTGTGGGGGCAGCGTCGGGGATGGGCGGGCCGGGTGGAGGCGTCACCGGCTCGGCCTGGTCCTTCTCCGCCTTGTCGGTGCTTGCGGGTGATTTATTGTCGATCACATCGACGTCAAGCGCTTCAGCAGGCGGGACGCTTGTGCGCTGGCTTGCGGCAGGAAAAGGCAGCGGCAGAAAGAAGGCAAGATGAATGAGCAAGGCCATCAGCAGCGGCCAGAACGCGAGGCGCTCGATGTCAGCCCGCGCAAAGAGGCGCATCTGCGTGTTGGGGCGTATGGCGTCCAGCCCTGCCTGCCTGACATTCATGATGACACGTCACATCCACCCTAATCGCTCCATCCACCGACGAGATGGGACGGAGGGGCGCTCTTAGCCGATCACAGCCCTGGACGAAAGCCATGGCGGATCGATGGCCACCCTTCGAGCCGGTGGCGTTACTGGCTGGCCCACAGAATGCGGGCGATCCATTCGACATCCTGCGCGTCCAGCGTGCGCACCGGATGGCTGGGGTTGAGGGAGGCAAGCTCGACCAGCTTGGCGGTGCGCCGCAGCAGGATCTTGGCCATGATTTCTCCCGCATTGGTCTTGGCCACGACCCGGTCACCGCGGCGCACCGGCTCACCCGGCGCGACGATGATGCGATCACCATCGCGGTAGAGCGGCAACATGGAATCACCTGTGATCTCCAGCGCATAGACCGTGCCCTGGACGGAGGCTGGAAAGTTGATCTCGTCCCAGCCACCCCCTGTCGGAAATCCGCCATCGTCAAAAAACCCGCCGGCGCCGGCCTGCGCAAAGCCAATCAGCGGCAAGGGCCGTTGTGTGGGCACGCCGTAACTGCCTTCGACAAAGGCGACGAATTCCTCAAGGCTCGTACCGGTTGCCTGCATCACCTTGGCAAGCGATTCCGTTGACGGCCAGCGCTCGCGCCCGTCGATCGACACACGTTTCGAGGGGTTAAACGTCGTGGCGTCAAGCCCCGCCTTGCGCGCCAGCCCTGATGCCGAAAGCCGATGACGATCAGCCAGCGCATCAAGCGCCGCCCAAACCTGCCCATGCGTCAACATCATTACCAAGCCCTCGCTTCGCGTCGGCTACGTGATAAAGGATAGTTTTCTTAGAACATAGAGAATAAATTCTTTGACACCTCCCGTCCAGACCCGCCCGGCAGAGAATTCGGCGCGACAAACCAGCTTTGACTTGCGATCAGGACGAAGGCAGGTCTAAGGCGACACGGTAAAAGGAGCGACAGGGTGCAGCGCGCGGCCATCATCTTCAAGATCACGACGCTTGGCGCATGGGCCAATGCCGAAGTCGCGGGGCGTTTCAACGGGGCCGGCGTTGATCTGCGCGACGGCTACATTCATTTCTCGACGGCGACGCAATTGCGCGAGACGCTGGAGCGCCATTATGCCGGCCTCGACGGGCTGGTGCTGATAGCTGTCGACGCCGATGAGCTGGGCGACAAGCTCGTCTATGAACCCTCACGCGGCGGCGACATGTTCCCTCATCTCTACGCGCCTTTGACGATGGCAGCCGTCCTGTGGGTGAAGCCGCTGGTGCTGCGCAGCGATGGAACTCATGCGTTGCCGGACCTTGAGGCTGTGCGGTGAAACGCTTTCTCTCGGCGATGTCGTCCCTTTCCTTGCCGGCCCTTCATCTTTTTGAAGCCGAGACCGCCCATCGCCTGTCGCTTGAGGCGTTGAAAGCCCTGCCGCTTGCCTGCCCTGTCAAGGATGATCCACGGCTTGCTGTTTCGCTCCTCGGCCTTTCCTTCGCCAATCCTTTTGGCGTTGCGGCCGGGTTTGACAAGAATGCCGAAGTGCCGCGCCCGCTGCTGGCGCTTGGCTTTGGCCATGTCGAGATCGGCGGCGTCACGCCACGCCCGCAGAGCGGCAATCCACGCCCGCGCGTCTTTCGCCTGCCGGCTGACGGCGCGCTCATCAACCGCCTTGGTTTCAACAATGAGGGCATGGAGGCAGTTGCCGCGCGGTTGGCGCGCCTCAAGCGCCAGGGCGGTATTATCGGTGCTAATCTCGGCGCCAACAAGGACAGCACCGACCGCACCCTTGACTACGTGCGGCTGGTGCATCGTCTGGCGCCATCGATCGACTATTTTACGGTCAACGTCTCCTCGCCCAATACGCCGGGACTGCGCGATCTGCAGGCTGAGGCAGCCCTTGATGACCTGATGGCACGCGTCATGGAGGCCCGCCACACGGCGGCGCTGGCCCGCCCTGTGCTCCTCAAGATCGCGCCTGATATCAGCGAGGCTGAACTTGACGGCATCGTCGCGGTGGTCCGCCGGCGCGCGGTTGATGGCGTCGTCCTGAGCAATACGACGATTGCGCGCCCTGGCCTTGCCGAGCGCCGGCTTGGCAGCGAGAGCGGTGGCCTGTCGGGTCGCCCGCTGTTCGCGCGCTCAACCCGCCTGCTTGCCCATGCGCGCATGCGGCTTGGCGACAAGACCCCCCTGATCGGCTGCGGCGGAGTTGATAGCGGCATGGCGGCCTGGACGAAGATTCGCGCCGGCGCCAGCCTCGTCCAGCTCTACACCGGGCTTGTCTATCGCGGTCTGCCGCTTCTTGACGAGATGAAGGCGCATGTGACGGCGCGCCTGTCAGCTGGTGGATATACAACGCTTGCTGACGCCGTGGGAGGTGAGGCAGCGACATGGGCAAGCGAGCCAATGTAGCCTTCACACGAGGGTGTGGAAGCTGCGCGCGAATTCGCGCCGGTAGGCAAACAACAGGCTGATCCCTCTGGCGCCCAGAAAGACCAGCAGCGACAGCCACAGCCCGGCATTGCCGAGCCATCCGCCGATGAGCGCAAAGGTGGCGATATAGAGGACAAAGCTCAACACCATCATGTTGCGCATCGCCGCCGTCCAGGTCGCACCAATAAAAACGCCGTCGAGCTGGAAAGCCAATGCTCCGGCAAACGGCGCCAACGCGGCAAAGGGGAGCACACTTTCGGCGGCAAGCCGCACCTCCTCATTGCCGGTCATTGCCGCAATCACCGCAGGCCCTGCAAGGTAGAAAACAACAGCGAGGAGGACACCGTAACCAAGCGACCAGTAGCGGGTCAGGGTCGTCGCGGCGCGGAAGGCGGCGAGGTTGCGGGCGCCAAGCGCCTGGCCGCAAAGCTGTTCAGCGGCGGTTGCAAAGCCATCGAGCGTATAGGCGCCGATCAGGAACAGGTTCATCAGCAAGCCGTTTGCCGCCACCGTCACATCGCCCTGCGCCGCGCCCTGGCGGGTAAAGAACAGAAACCCGCCCAGGAGCAGCAGCGAGCGCAGCATGATGTCGCCGTTGATCGCCATCAGGGCGACGAGGCTGGAGGGCTCCAGAACGGCTTTCCAGTTGAGCGCGTGGCGCCGGTCAACCAGTCTGACGACAAAATAGGCGCAGGCCATCGTACCAACGATTTCGCTGAGGACAGCGGCGAGCGCTAGCCCCTCGACGCCCAAATGAAAATGAAGCGTGAGGAGCGCCGCACCCGCGGCGTTGCTGATATTGAGTATGATCTGGGTGATGAGGCCAAGCCCGGTCCGCCCCATGCCGATCAGCCAGCCCAGAAGCGTGTAATTGGCAAAGACGAAGGGCGCCGACCAGACGCGGATGGAGAAATAGGCGCGGGTTGCCTCCTGGACATCTGGGCTGCCGCCGGTGAGCCAAAGCCCACCCTCGCGCAACGACACCGACAAGAGCAGCAGGGCAAAGGCGCAAACGAGGCCGAGCAGCAGGGCACGAACCAGAATGATGCGCTGGCTTTCGCTATCGCCCGCTCCCAGCGCCTGCGCGGTCAGCCCGGCTGTCCCCATACGCAGGAAGGCAAAGGGCCAGAAGACAAAATCAAACAGGACGGCGCCAATCGTCACCGCGCCAATCAGCCGCGCCTCGCCCAGTTGCCCAATCACCGCGAGATCGACGAAACCCACCAGCGGGGTCGTCAGATGGGCAAGTGTCATCGGGATCGCCAGCGCCAGCACCCGGCGGTGGCTGACCTCGACCGGGCGCGGGTCAGGCGCCATCAGCGACGCGAGGCAAACAGTCTCGTGACAAGAAAAATCGGCACCACAACGACAGCACCGACGAGGAGCCAGTTGCCGATTTCGCCCAGCGCATCAAAGCCGGTACGCCACAAGCGAATGATATTGCGCTTGATCACATCGAGAAGGTCGAGCGGGGTTAAATCAAAATAGCTGAGGACGAAGCCGACGATCAGCGACAGCACCACAAGCTGCACAATGACGCGGACAGGCGAGCCACCCAGAAATCCATTCACATTCGTGCCCGACATGGCTTATTCCTTTGCTGTCATCGCTGTTGTGGCGTTGTGCCCGCTGCTTGGCAAGAGGGGGCTTGGCAAGAGGGGGCTTGGCAAGAGGCGCTTGGCGTCGTCGCCTGATCGGTTACAAGACCACAATGAACCCTGTCTACCCGCCCAACTCGTCGTCCGGCAATCTTCTTGCCGACCGGCGCTATGATTATGCGCTGGCGCTGATGGCGCGCGGCGATGACCAAGGGGCCGGCGATCTGCTGCATCAGGCGCTCGACCTTGTCCCTGGCTGGGCGGCTGCCCATGTCGCACTGGGCGAGATATTGGCAAAGCGCGGGGACATCGAACAAGCGTGTGCGGCGCTGCGTGCTGCACTTGTCAGCGATCCCGTCGATCATCTGGGTGCGGGCGCCCGCCTGGCGGTATTGAGGGGCGAGACGCCTGACCATCTGCCGCCGGCCCATGTGCAGGCCCTGTTTGATGGCTATGCCGCGCGGTTTGAGGACAGTCTGGTGGGGGCGCTCAATTACCGGGCGCCTTCCCTGCTGGTGGAGGCGGTGGAGGCGGTCTTGCCCGGGCATCATTTCGCGGCGATGCTTGATCTTGGATGCGGCACGGGGCTGGGCGCGCGCGCTTTCGCCGATCGTGCCGCCGCCATCGATGGCATCGACCTGTCACCGGGGATGCTGCGCCGGGCACGCGATAGCGGGCTTTATCGCCAATTGATTGCCGGTGATCTCACAGCGCTCCTGCAAACGCCCGCCGCGTCGTCCTTGCAACCTGGATATGATCTCGTGATCGCTGCCGACGTCTTCGTCTATCTCGGTGAGCTTTACCCGACACTCCAGGCGATCTTCGATCGTCTGGCGGCGGGCGGCGTCCTTGCGTTCACGGTTCAGTCACATGCGGGAGACGGTGTGGTCCTCGGCGCTGATTATCGCTTTGCCCACGCCTCGACCTATCTGGCGCAGCTGGCTCATCATCTGGGCTTCACGGTGCGTGCCGCGAGCCCCGCAGTTACACGTCAGGATCGCGGCATCGACGTGCCGGGCGAACTGTGCGTGTGGGCGAAGAGCTGAACCCAGGTGCGCAAGACGAAACCCCTTTCCCTGTTGCCGCCAGCCTTTGAAACCTGGTTTGCAGAACGCGGCTGGGAACCGCGTACCCACCAGCTCGCCATGATCGACAAAGCGCGCCATCACAGGGACGCGCTGCTGATCGCACCAACCGGCGCCGGCAAGACGCTTGCCGGGTTTCTGCCAAGCCTGGTTGACCTTGCCGAACGCCCCAAGCGGGCAAAGCGCCTGCACACGCTTTATGTTTCTCCATTGAAAGCGCTGGCGGTCGATGTCTCACGCAATCTTGAGCGGCCGATTGCCGAGATGAACCTTGCCATCACCCATGAGACGCGAACCGGCGACACGCCGGCCGCCCGGCGACAGCGCCAACGCATTAATCCGCCGGATATTCTGCTCACCACACCGGAACAGGTCGCGCTCCTGCTGGCATCGCGCGAAGCACAACTCCTGTTTGCCGATCTGCAACGCGTGATCTTCGACGAGGTGCATGCGCTGGCCCCCAACAAGCGCGGCGATCTGCTGGCGCTTGATCTGGCACGGCTGCGCACCATCGCGCCGCACGTGTCGGTCGCCGGCCTCTCGGCAACTGTCGCGGATCCGGAAAGTTTGCAAGCCTGGCTTTCGTGTTGCGGGTCAGGCCGGCCACAAGCCGACATCCTCCGCTTTTCCGGCGGCCCGCCGCCGAAGATCACCATTCACGAGCACAGCCTCAACCGACTGCCCTGGTCAGGCCATACCGCGCGCTGGGCCTATGACGGCGTTTATGACGCCATCAAATCCCACCGCATGACGCTTGTCTTCGTCAACACGCGCTCGCAGGCCGAGATGGTTTTTCAAGGGCTTTGGGAGCTTAATGAGGACAGTCTGGCGATCGCGCTCCATCATGGCTCGCTCGATGTCGGCCAGCGCCGTCGCGTCGAAGCGGCGATGGCGGCCGGCCGGCTGCAAGCTGTCGTTGCAACCTCCACGCTTGATCTGGGGATCGACTGGGGTGACATTGATCTGGTCATTCACATCGGCGCGCCCAAGGGCGCCTCGCGTCTGGCGCAGCGCATCGGCCGCGCCAATCACCGGCTGGACGAGCCATCCAAGGCGTTGCTTGTGCCGGCGAACCGCTTCGAGGTGCTGGAATGCCGGGCGGCGGTGGAGGCTGTTGCTGCGGGCTTGCAGGATGCGGCGACGGCGCGCGAGGGCGGGCTTGACGTTCTGGCCCAGCACATCTGGGGTGTTGCCTGTGGCGGACCCTTCCACCCCGATGATCTCTACAAGGAGGTGCGGACGGCAGCACCCTATGCTGCGCTTCCGCGCCAGGACTTCGACCGCCTCGTCGATTTTGTGGCGACCGGTGGCTATGCACTGAAGAGTTATGAGCGCTTTGCCCGGCTCAAAGCACTCCCTGACGGGCGTTTGCGCCTCACGCATCCCCGCCTTGCCCAGCTCTATCGTCTCAATGTCGGCACGATCATCGAGAGCGACACGATCAAGGTGCGCCTTGTCGGCCGGCTGGCGCGGCGTGCCAAGGCTAGCACGTCGGTAGCGCGTGGCGGGCGGGTGCTCGGCAATATCGAGGAATATTTCATCGAGCAGCTGGTCGCCGGCGATACGTTTGTTTTTGCCGGCGAAATCCTGCGTTTCGAAGCCATGGCGGCAGGCGAGGCGCTGGTGACGCGCAGCGCCTCGCCTGATGCGAAAATTCCGACCTACGCCGGCGGGCGTTTTCCCCTGTCGACCTCGCTTGCCGCCGGCGTACGTAAACTTGTTGCCGATCCGGGCACATGGTCCGCCCTGCCAGAACCAGTGCAAGAATGGCTCGGGCTGCAACGCGACAAATCGGTGCTGCCCGGACAGGACGATCTGCTGGTCGAAATTTTTCCCAGACAGTCGCGCCACTATCTCGTCTGTTATCCGTTTGAAGGCCGACTGGCGCACCAGACGCTTGGCGTCCTGCTGACGCGGCGGCTCGAGCGGGCAGGCGCCCGGCCGCTCGGCTTTGTTGCCAGCGATTATGCTCTGGCGATCTGGATGCTGGGGGATGTCGGCGATAAGCTGAGTTCGGGACGGCTGTCGCTGTCGACACTTTTTGATCAGGACATGCTGGGGGATGATCTCGACGCATGGCTTGACGAATCGAGTGTGATGCGACGTACCTTCCATCATTGCGCGATGATTTCGGGCCTGGTCGAGCGCCGCCATATCGGGGAAGAAAAGACGGGGCGGCAGATGTCGATTTCAACCGGCCTCATCTATGATGTGCTGCGCAGTCACCAGCCCGACCACATCCTCCTGAAGGCCGCGCGCGCGGATGCGGCAACCGGCCTCCTCGACATTCGCCGGCTTGGCGACATGCTGGCCCGGGTGAGGGAACGGATCGTGCTTAAAATCCTGCCGCAGGTGTCGCCTTTGGCCGTCCCGATCCTGCTTGATATCGGACGCGAAAGCGTTGCCGGCGTCTCCGCCGCTGATGTTCTCGGGCAGGCCGCCGCCCGGCTTGTCGAGGATGCCACAAGGTGACGTCGCCTGCGCCGCTGCGAGAGGCAATCACCGGAGGCGACCTGCCAGCGATGCTTGCCGGGCGCTCGTTCCTGGTGGTGGCGGAAGGCGGGCTGTTTGATGTTGCCGAAGCCTCGCTGATCGTTGCCGATCTCCATCTCGAGAAAGGCTCATCACTGGCGCGCCACGGACGCCTCGTGCCGCCCTATGACAGCGGAGCGACGCTGGCGGTTCTGGCTCGCATGATCACACGCCTCATGCCCAGGCGCGTTGTCTGCCTCGGCGACAGTTTTCACGATGGCGAGGGCGCGAGCCGGCTTGGCGATGAGGAGCGGCGCCAGCTTGCCCACCTGCAATCAGGCCGTGACTGGCTGTGGGTGTCCGGCAATCACGACCCGCAGCCGCCCGCCGGGGTTGGCGGGGATTTCGTTACCCAGTCAGCCCTCGGGCCTATCACACTGCGCCATGAGCCGATGGCGGGGCGCGCGGTCTTCGAGATTGCCGGTCATCTCCATCCCGCCGCCCGCCTGCGTACGCGTGCCGGTACGCTGAAACGGCGCTGCGTTGCGAGTGATGGCCGTCGCGCTGTCCTGCCGGCGCTCGGCGCCTATGCCGGCGGGCTTGATCTCGGGCACAAGGCCTTTTCCGGGCTGTTCGACGAGAAAAAACTGATCGCCTATATGCTCGATGGCGGCAGCATCTATCCGGTCGCGCTCGGGCGCACGCGCCGGGCCGTGGCCAGCTAGCCTCTCAACTTCAATTGCGCCGGAAGACGATACCGGCCATCCAGCCCATGGCAATCGCCAGCACAACCGATGCCAGCCCGTATAGCAGCGGTTGCTCGCGAGAGGCGCGGAAAACGGAGGCCTCGAACCCTTCCTTGACGAGGTCAATGGAGGCCTCGCCGCGCGCCACTATCGCGCCCTGTGACAAGAGCAACACGTCGATTTTGTAAGAACCGACAGGAGTGTTCGCCGGCAGCGGAAAACTGGCGCGCAACACCGTGTCATTGATGAAGGTGACACCCCGATCGCTCTCGACATAAAGCCCGTCCGTGCGTTTTGCCGCAACGAACGCGTCGCGGAACGCCTTGTCGTCCACATCACCCGGCAGCCGCCCGCGTGTCGACAGCCTGAGAAAATCGAGGCCGATGTTATGCTCGGCCCGCAGATCATCGCCCGCAATATCGGCAAAGGGCCGATTGGCAATGGCGGCAAAATAGGTCGGCGCACCCACATAGGTGCGTGAAGGGCCATTGACCCACAGGCCGGCCCAACGCACTTTTCTGCGCGTCACCTGCGTGCGTTCCGGGCCGCGGATCAGCGCCACCGCATCATAGGCACCGCTGCGCGAGATGCTCTGGCCATCGCGCTCAACCACGGTGATCGCCACTACCTGGGTTCCTGAAAAACTCGACGTGATGCCGATGCGCTCCGCCGCGAGGACGACGACAAGCTTCTCGGCACGGGCGGGCAAGGCGAGGCCAGCAAGGGACAGGTTGGCAAGCAGCACGCCCAGCAGCAGCATCCGCCCGGGCACGCTCATGACCAGACATCCGGGATAGAAATCGAATAGAGGCGCTCGGGAATAGCAACGAACTCGTAGAAGAAGCGGCCGGCTACCGCCAGGATGAGGAGAGCAAGCAGCGCTCGCAATTCCTCGCCCTTCATCTGCTGGCCAACGGAGGCACCATATTGCGCGCCGACCACGCCGCCGATCATCAGCAGAAGGGAGAGGACGATGTCGACGGTCAGATTGGTGGTTGCATGCAGCAGGGACGCCGCCGACATGGTGATCACGGTGTAGAACAGGGACACGCCAATGGCGACTGTGGTTGGCACGCGGAAGAGGTAGATCAGGGCTGGAACGGTGAGAAAACCGCCGCCCACCCCGAGCACCGAGCCAATCATGCCGATCGCCGCGCCCAGGGCGATGATCGGCAGGACGCTCATATAGAGCTTGGATTTGTGGAAACGCATCTTGAAGGGCAGGCCATGTGCCCAGCCATGGTCGCCTCCCTTGCGCAAGGCTGGAGGGGGGGCGCCGGACAGCTTGGCGCGCATCGTCCCGACCGCTTCCTTCAGCATGAGGATACCGATGCCACCGAGCAGGATGAGGTAGGCAATGCCAATGGCAAAATCGAGCTGCCCAACGCGGCGCAGCAGGGAAAACAGCCAGACGCCCAGCAAGGAGCCGGCAACGCCTCCCGACACCAGAACAGCGCCCAGGCGATAATCGATCAGCGAGCGACGGGCATAGGCAAGGGCGCCGGAAAAGGCGGTTGCGGCGATCTGGCTGGCTTCGGACGCCACGACAACAGCCGGCGAAATCCCGGAGAAGATGAGCAAAGGGGTCAACAGAAATCCCCCTCCGACCCCGAAGAGGCCGGAGATAAACCCAACCGCCGTACCGATGCCGAGGATGAGAAACAAATTCACCGTCAGTTCGGCAATGGGCAGATAGACCGTCAAGCCGCCACCTATTTATCGCCCGCGTACAGCCTGGATGCATAGACCGAGTTGAGCGTCCGCAACACCCAAATTCCCATATGATCAGACTTTTCTTTTCATTTATGGTGGCAAAACTGAACGTCGGATGATCAGGCAGCAGGGCCGGCATGGCGGGTGCTTGTTGCCGGGCGTACAAATTCGCTTAACGAGCGGGGGCAAGTTGTCTACAAGCCGCCTATGGCAAGCGACGGTGACAATGCGGAGGAGCTGACGCGCGGCGAGGTCGCACAACGTCGTCGCGCCGAACGCCAGGCGGCGGCGTTACGCGCCAATCTTTTCCGCCGCAAGGCGCAGTCGCGCGCGCGCCGCGAATCCGACACAAGCGTCACGCAAGGCACTGATGCGGCCAACGCACCAGAGACAACGGCGCCCGTATCACAAGCTAACGAAGGATAACGCCATGGAAAGCATCAGGATCACCGGCGGCGAGCGCCTGAACGGGCGTATCGCCATTTCCGGGGCCAAGAATGCCGCGTTGCCGCTGATGATTGCAAGCCTGCTGACAGCTGAGGAGCTGGTGCTCGACAACGTGCCGCGGCTGGCGGATGTGGCGCTGCTGAAGCGCATTCTGGGCAATCATGGCGTCGACGTCACGGTCAGCGGCAAACGCTCGGGTCAGGCTGATTTCAGCGGCGAGACGGTGCGGCTGGCCGCGCCCGTCATTGTTGATACGACCGCCCCTTACGATCTGGTGTCGCGAATGCGCGCGAGCTTCTGGGTGATTGGTCCGCTTCTTGCCCGCATGGGCGCGGCGCGGGTATCGCTGCCAGGCGGCTGCGCCATTGGCACGCGTCCGGTCGATTTCTTCCTCGACGGTCTCAAGGCGCTGGGGGCGGATATTGATCTTGACAGCGGCTACGTGGTTGCCGAAGCGCCGAAGGGACTGAGGGGCGGCACGATCCATCTGCCGCGTGTCTCGGTCGGCGCCACCCATGTGCTGATGATGGCGGCCAGTCTGGCGCACGGCGATACGGTGATCAACAATGCGGCGGCGGAGCCGGAAGTGGTCGATCTCGCCCGATGCCTGACTGCCATGGGCGCGCGCATCGAAGGCGCCGGCACGCCGCAGATCCGCATCAAGGGTGTCACCTCGCTTGGTGCTGCCCGCCATCCGGTTCTGCCGGACCGCATCGAGACAGGCACGTATGCGATGGCGGTGGCGATGACTGGGGGCGATGTGTTGCTTGAAGGCGCACGGGCTGACACGCTCCAGGAGCCGATCGCGGTGCTGCGCCAAACCGGCGTCGAGATGATCGAAAGCAATGAGGGGATCCGGGTCATGCGCAACGGCCATGGCATCGCGGCGGCCGATATCACGACTGAGCCGTTCCCCGGTTTCCCGACCGATTTGCAGGCGCAGTTTATGGCGCTCATGACCCGGGCGAAGGGCGTTTCACGCATCCGCGAGACCATCTTCGAAAATCGCTTCATGCATGTGCAGGAGCTGGCGCGGCTGGGTGCGCGTATCACCCTTGACGGCGACGTGGCGCATGTCACCGGAACCGAGCGGCTGAAGGGTGCGCCGGTGATGGCAACCGATCTGCGTGCGTCCGTGTCGCTCGTCATTGCCGGCCTTGCGGCTGAAGGTACAACAACGGTCAACCGGATCTATCATCTTGATCGCGGCTTTGAGCGCATCGAGGACAAGCTTGGACGTTGCGGGGCGCAGATCGAGCGGCTGGCGAGCAGTTCATAGTCGGCTTGCCAACTGGCTGGTTGGCCGCTATTGCAGCAGACGTCGGGGCGATGCGGTCTCCCGGCCTTTCAAGAGCCCCCGGCTCCAAGCACCGCTGGTCCCATCATGGGAGGCCAGCGCCATGCTTGGCAATGACACGTTCAACTCCGACTCCCTTTCGGCGTCTGCCCTGTCGAATATCCTCGGCAGCGACAAGGCGCCACTCATCCTTGATGTCCGACGCGAGAGCGCATTCAATGCTTCCCGCTGGGTGCTTCCGGCGGCACGGCGCGCATTGCACAGCGATCCTGCGGCAGCGCTCACCGGCGATGTTTCCAGAGGTATCGTCTGTTACTGCGTCCACGGGCACCATGTCAGCCAGATGGCGGCGAGCCTGTTGCGCAGCCAGGGCTATCAGGCGGCCTGGCTCGAAGGCGGCATCGATGCCTGGGAGTCGGCCGGCGGTGTCCTGATTGCGCGCGCACCCGACGCTGAAGCACGATACGGCGCCGGCACTTTATGGGTGACGCGCCGTCGCCCCAAGATCGACCGCGTCGCCTGCCCATGGTTCATCCGCCGCTTCGTCGATCCAAATGCCCGGTTCCTCTTTGTTGAAGGCGCTTATGTTCTGGCGATCGCCGAGGACATGCACGCCATCGCCTTCGATGTCGAAGGGGCTGCGGTGACCCATGACGGTCCACGCTGCTCGTTTGATACGCTTCTTGATCGCTACGATGTCGCAGACGCCGCGTTGCGGCGACTTGCCGAGATCGTGCGTGGAGCTGACACAGCCAATCTTGATCTTGCGCGCGAGGCTGGTGGACTTTTGTCAATCTCGCTTGGCCTGTCGGCACTCGAAGGAGATGATCGCGTCATGCTGGAGCGCGGCTTTCACCTCTATGACGGGCTTTACGCTTATCTACGCTTTGCCGCTGAAGAACCGCATAACTGGCCACCGAAGGCGGGAGGGCGCGTATAATGGATGCGTTTTCGGCAAACAGCACGACAGCAGAACCGAGCTTTCGCGATCTTGTCGCCACCTTCACGAAAATCGGTTTCATCTCCTTTGGCGGAGCTGCCGGCCAGATCGCCATGATGCACAAGATCATCGTCGAGGAAAAAAAATGGCTCGATGAGGAGCGCTACATCCACGCCCTCAATTACTGCACGCTGCTGCCGGGCCCGGAAGCCCAGCAGCTTGCGACCTATATCGGCTGGCTGATGCACGGGGTGCGCGGCGGGCTTGCCGCCGGCATTCTCTTTGTCGTGCCGGGCGCGGTGATGATGCTCGCCCTGTCGTTCCTCTATGCGCTGGGGAGCGGCCTTGATGTCATCGACGGTCTCTTCTTCGGCATCAAGGCCGCCGTGCTGGCCATTGTCGTCCATGCCCTCCTCAAAATTGCCCGGCGCGGCCTCAAGAGCTGGCCTTATTATGTGCTGGCCGGTGCGGCGCTCGGTGCCATCCTGCTGCTTGATCTGCCGTTTCCGCTCATCATCGCGAGCGCTGCTGTCATCGGCGCGCTGATTGCGGCGCGGACAGCGCCCGTATCACCCGCCATGGCGGTTGATCCTGCCCCGCCCGGACGGGCGCGGCGCGCCTTTCAGGCGGCGCTCGTCTGTCTGATCGCGTGGTGGGCGCCGGTTGCTCTTGCCGCGCTTCTGCTCGGCAGCCACCATGTATTGGTCGATATCGGCCTCTTTTTTTCGAAACTCGCGGTTGTCACCTTTGGTGGCGCCTATGCGGTGCTTGCCTATCTGGCGCAGGCGGGTGTCGACAAAGGGTGGGTAGACGCCCGCGAAATGATCGATGGGCTGGGCCTGGCGGAGACAACGCCGGGGCCAACCATCCTCGTCAACCAGTTCGTTGCGTTTCTGGGCGTCTGGCGCGCCTCAGCGCCCTTGCCGCCACTTGCCGGAGCAGCGCTTGGCGCATTGATGGCCAGCTGGGTGACGTTTGCACCATCCTTCCTGTGGATATTCGCCGGCGCGCCCTTCGTCGAGGATGTGCGCCGCAACCGACATCTGGCCGGCGCCCTGTCAGGGATCACGGCTGCGGTCGTCGGCGTCATCGCCTTCATCACACTATGGTTCTCTCTCAACGTGCTGTTTCGTGAGGTTGGCGAGGGACACGCCGGCGTGGTGCGCTATTTCTGGGTGCACCTGGCGAGCCTTGACGTAGCTGCCGCTGCTCTGGCGCTGCTGGCTGTCATCCTCCTGTTCGTTCTTCATCGCGGCATCATGACCACCGTTGGCATTGTCGCGGTGCTTGGCATGATCCTGCGCCTGTTGCATCTTGGCTGAGATGCCGATTGCGCCATCGCCCTAACGTCACTAGATCACAAGGACAATCTTATGCGCGCCAACCCAGGCGCCGGCGACAAGGCGGAGATGGCCATGGATGGTCTCAAACTGGCGGCGTTTGACGCTGAAGATCTGGCGATCATTTCAGCCCATCTGCAGGGCGCGACCCTCACCGTTGGCGATCTGGCCTTTCTGCCGCTGGACAAACGCTTTGCGCTGGTCGCTTCGCGTGTGCCGAGCGCCTGGGCGATGAACGAGGCGCCAGCGCGTGGTGAACCCTGCCAGCAGCGCCGCATGACAGGCATTCATTTCGAGCGCGTGCTGAAGGTGGCAACGCGCGGTATTGACCGCTCGCGGCCCCAGGACAGGCTTGACATTGTGGCGATCGCGTTCACCGCGTCGGATCGCCCGGCCGGACAGGTCACCATCCTGCTTACGGGAGATCGCGATGTGCGTCTCGATGTGGAATGCCTTGAGGCTGCGTGCAGCGATATGGGAAAAGCCGCGCCTGCCGGAGCAGATGCCTGATGCCGGTGAGGTTGAACGCCGCGACAGCTGATTTTGCAGCCAGCTTCGCCACCTTCCTTGAAGGGCGGCGCGAGGACAAGGCATCCGTGGATGCGGTGGTTGCCGAGATCATCGCCGCCGTCAGGCATAAGGGCGATGCGGCTGTGCTTGCCTACAGCGCCCGTTTCGACGGCGCGAGCGCAAGCACAATGGCGCAGCTGCGCGTCCCTGCGGCAACGCTGGCGGCATCAGCTGCTGGCGTGCCGGCGGCGACATTTGCTGCCCTCGAACTCGCCGCCCGCCGTATTCGCGCCTATCACGAGCAGCAGAAGCCGCTCGACCACGAGTTCACGGACGCGCTGGGCGTCGAGCTTGGCTGGCGCTGGCGCCCGGTTGATGCGGCCGGGCTCTATGTCCCGGGCGGGACCGCCGCCTATCCCTCCTCGGTGTTGATGAACGCCATTCCCGCAAAAGTAGCCGGCGTCGAGCGTCTGGTGATGACGGTACCAGCGCCCGGCGGCAGGGTAGCGCCGCTGGTGCTGGCAGCCGCCCACCTGGCGGGGATCGATGAGGTGTGGACGATCGGCGGGGCGCAGGCGATCGCCGCTTTGGCCTACGGGACGGCGTCGCTGGCACCGGTTGCCAAGATCGTCGGCCCGGGCAATGCCTATGTGGCGAGCGCTAAAAAACAGGTCTTCGGTGATGTCGGTATCGACATGATGGCCGGGCCTTCGGAAGTGCTGGTGATTGCTGATGCCAGCGCCAACCCCGCCTGGATTGCCGCTGATCTTCTGGCGCAGGCCGAGCATGACGAGCGCGCGCAAGCCATCCTCATCACCGACCACCCGCCGCTGGCTGCGGCAGTGGAAGCAGCCGTTGATGCCCAGCTCGCCGATCTGCCGCGCCAGGCCATCGCTGCTCCGTCCTGGCGTGATTTCGGCGCCATCATCGTCGTTGCCGAGATCGCCGATGCCATCCCGCTCGCCAACCTGATCGCGGCTGAACACCTCGAACTGATCGGCGCCACTGCCGAGCGGCTCAGCCCCGGGCTTCGGCATGCGGGTGCTATTTTCTTTGGCGCCATGACGCCTGAGGCCGTTGGCGATTATATCGGCGGCTCCAATCATGTACTGCCCACCAGCCGCAGCGCCCGCTTCTCCTCCGGGCTTGGCGTTCTTGATTTCATGAAACGCACCTCGCTGCTACGCTGCCCGCCATCGGCGCTAGCGAGCCTTGGACCGGCAGCGGTCGCGCTTGCCGAGGCCGAGGGACTTGAGGCGCATGCGCGCTCGCTTCGCCTGCGCCTTGCCGCCTTGTCGGGAGAATGAGTTTGCCATGAGTGCAGATGAGCGGCGACGTCTGATCGACATCATTCTCGATGAGGCCACCATCGGGCGCGGTCTTCCCGGTATCGAGCATGAGCGCGCGGTGGCGATCTATGACATCAAGGAGGGTAATTATTTTGCGCCGGAAGGCCATGAGGGCGGACCTTATGTGCTCACCCTGCTGATCCAGGATAACCGCCTCGTCTTCGATATCAGTGACGGCGAGGCGAAGGTGATGACACATCTCCTGTCGCTCACCCCGTTCCGGCGCATCGTCAAGGATTATTACACGATCTGCGACAGTTATTATTCTGCCATTCGTACCGCTTCGCCCCAGCAGATCGAGACCATCGATATGGCACGGCGCGGCGTCCACAATGAAGGGGCCGAGGTGCTGGTTGATCGACTGAAAGGCAAGATCACCGTCGACAATGACACCGCCAGGCGGCTGTTTACCCTCATCAGCGTTTTGTACTGGAAAGGCTGAGCGGCGATGGCGGCGCGTCCGGGGGCGGTGCTGTTCATGTGCAGCATGAACACCGTTCGCTCCCCGATGGCGGCCTCCTTGTTGCGCTATGTCGCGGGCAAATCGCTTTACGTCGCTTCAGCCGGGGTGCGCAAGGGCGAGGCCGACGGGTTTACGATTGCCGCCATGGACGAACTTGGCCTTGATATCGCCAAGCACCGGGCGCAGACGGTGGAAGAGCTGGAAGATTTTGAAGGGTTTAATTTCGATCTTCTGGTCTCGCTTTCACCGGAGGCCCATCACAAGGCGCTGGAATTCACCCGCACCATGGCGGTCGACGTCGAGTATTGGCCAACCTTTGATCCCTCCACCCAGCAAGGCAGCCGCGAGCAGATCCTCGACGCCTACCGGACAGTGCGCGACCAGCTGCTTGCCCGCATCCGCAAGCGATTTGCCCCCGTGCCCGCCGCTGGCGATTGACGAGCGACGCAAAGCCCGGCGACAGACGCCATGGCGCAAGCCGTTTTCTTCCGTGCCGACATCGGCTAGACGAAACCCATGACCGAACGCCCCAAGCTCATTCTTGCATCCGCCTCTCCCCGCCGCCTGTCGCTTCTGGCGCAGATCGGCATCGAGCCGCAGGCGCTGCGCCCTGCCGACATCGACGAGACACCCCGCAAGGGCGAATGGCCGCGCTCGCTTGCCGCGCGCCTGTCGAAAGAAAAGGCGCTCGCCACCTATGAGCGGGTGAAGGATGATAATGATCTTCATCCAGCGCTCGTACTGGCCGCCGACACGGTGGTGGCGCTGGGGCGGCGGGTGTTGCCAAAAGCGGAGAATATCGAGCAGGCAACTGCCTGCCTGCGTCTCCTTTCGGGGCGCTCGCACCGCGTATGGACCAGCGTGACACTGATCACGCCCAAGGGGTCGGTGCGCCAGCGTCTGGTTGAGACCAGGCTGCGCTTCAAGCGGCTGTCGCGCGACGAGGTCGAGGCCTATCTTGCGTCCGGTGAATGGCGCGGCAAGGCTGGCGGCTATGCCATTCAGGGCATCGCCGATTGCTTCGTCGTCAAACTGTCGGGCTCTTACTCCAACGTCGTCGGCCTGCCCCTGCACGAGACCGCCAATATGCTGAGCGGCGAGCATTACCCCACACGTCTTGGCTGGCTTGATGCCCGGAGCTGACGGCATGACCGCGCCAGCCGGCAAGCCCTGCCCCATCTGCAGCAAGCTTGCGGTAATGCGCTATCACCCCTTCTGTTCAAAGCGCTGCGCCGATATCGATCTGGGCCGCTGGCTCAAAGGCGCCTATGTCATGCCGGGCGACGATGAGGCTGGTCTTGCTGACGAGAATGACGCGACGGATGACGGCATCGAGGCCTAGGACCAGCGCTCACGAGCGGCTGGTCAGGAGCACATCGTGGAGGGCCGGGCCTGCCGCAAGAAGCGCGGGATGGCTGGGGTCGGGCCGGTTATAAAGCGGGTGATGGCCGGAGAAATCGCTGAGCCGCCCGCCGGCTTCGGTGACGATAAGGTCGGCAGCCGCAATATCCCAGTCCTTGGCGCCGGGTCCGGCAAAGGCTGCATCAATATGCTGGTTGGCAACACTCGCAAGTCTCAACGCCAGCGAGGCAATACGCGGCACCGCCTCGGCGAAGGCCGGCAGAGTGACGCCAACATGAGCTTTGGGGCTGGCAACACGCGCCTTTGCCGCGTCTCCAAGTGTGCTGACCGCCAGTCGCGCGCTGCCGATGAACGTGCCCCTGCCGCGGCTCGCTTCAAACACGATGTTGCGGACCGGCGCCACGAGACAGGCGGCGACCGGACGCCCCTCCCGCACGACCGCCAGCGACACCGTCCAGTCTTCCTGGCCGGCAAGAAAGGCGCGCGTACCGTCGATGGGATCAACGACAAACAATGTATCAGCGCTCAGACGTTCGGCAGAATCGACCGCCTCCTCCGACAACCAGCCATAAGCTGGCCGGGCTGCCCGCAGGCCATCGTGCAGCAGGCGGTCAATGGCAATGTCCGCCTCGCTCACCGGCGAATTGCCGCTCTTGGTCCATGATTTCGGCGCCTGACCGAAAAAGGTCAGCGCAAGCGCCGCCGCCTCGCGGGCAAACGAGGTCAGAAGCGCCAGATCAGCATCATCGTCAGAGGCCGCCAAGCGTCATGTCTCCGACGTAGCAGGAGGGCGCGTTGGTGGAGAATTTCATCTCCAGATCATTGGCCGGCTCAAGGGCGGCAAACATCGTCGATAAATGGCCGGCGATGGTGATTTCCGCAACCGGCGCGACGATCTCGCCATTTTCAAACCAGAAGCCCCAGCAGCCGCGCGAATAGTCACCCGTCACCAGATTGACGCCCGAGCCGATGAGCTGCGTCACCAGCAGGCCTTTGCCCAGATCGCGCATCATCTCGCGCGGGCTGCGTTGCCCGTTGTGCAGCGTGATATTGCTGGGTGAGGGCGAGGGGGCCGAGCCGCTGCCGCGGCTGGCATGGCCGGTTGTCTGCAGGTTGAGTTCGCGCGCTGTGGCGCTATCGAGAAGATAGCTTTGCAGGATTCCGTCATCAATGAGCTTGAGGCGCCGGCTCTGCACCCCCTCATCATCGAAGGGGCGGGAGCGCAGACCCTTGCGGCGCAGAGGATCATCCTCGATCACGACGCCGTCGGCAAAGAGCTTGGCGCCGATCTTTCCCAGCAGGAACGAGGTTTTTCGAGCTATTGATGCGCCATTCACCGCCGCCGCCAGATGGCCCGCGAGCGATGAGGAGACACGACGATCGAAGATGACGGGGATGCGCTGTGTTGGCAATTTGCGCGCGTTGAGGCCGGCTGCGGCGCGCTCACCCGCCAGACGGCCGATGCTGGCGGGAGCCTCCAGGTCGGCGCGGGCAATTTTGACACTCATATCACCATCGCGATGCATGGCCGTGCCCTCGCCGGCGATTGCCGTCACCGAGCGGGAAAAACTCGATCGCTGATAAACGCCGCTGAAGCCGGCGCTGGTTGCCAGCACCGCACCATATGAGCCATGCGAGGCATGCGCCCCGCCGGATGCCGTGACGCCCTTGATAGCGAGCGCAGCCGCCTCCGCTTCAAGCGCCTCGGCCTCAAGCTGCACCGCGTCGACGATTGAGGGGTCATAGAGATCAAGGTCGGTGGTCTCGCCACCTGCAAGATCGGCCGGGTCGGCAAGCCCGGCGAAGGCATCATCGGGCGCCAGCCGCGCCATCGCCACCGCCCGCTCGGCAAGTGCCGCAAAACCGCCTGGCGCACAATCGCTCGACGAGACAATGGCCGAGCGCCGCCCCACGAACACCCGCAGGCCAAGCTGGTCGCCTTCCGAGCTCTGATTGTCTTCAAGCCGGCCATTGCGCACACTCACCGACAACGAGCGCCCGCGCGCGACGATGGTGTCAGCCATGTCGGCACCCGCCCGCTGCGCTGCCAGAACGAGCGCCGATGCCCGCTCCGCCAGCCCGCTGAGCGTCGTATCCTCATCGCCCCTTGCCATCAAAGAAAGGCCAGCACGAGAAGGCCGAGGGCGCCGATGATCAGGCAATTCAGTGTCAGGACCATGCCGGACACCCGCCCGAGGCTGCCACCGGCTGATTGCGACAGGCCAAAGGCGTGCAATACGCGCCCGGCAAGGCTGATGAAACCGAACAGATGGACCGACCATACCGGGGCTGCGAGCAGGCCCATCAGGATGAGGAGGGCCAAATTCGGCGCCGCCTGTTCAGCCGCGTTCCCGTGGACGCGGATCAAGCGCATCATCAGCTTGTCGCCGCCATCACCAATCCCGATCAGCTGGCTGCGCCGGCGGCGGATGACGAGACCTGTGAGCACGACGAGCAGCAAAATATGGAGCGCGGCATAAAAGGCAGCAGCCTTGAGTGGCATTTGCAATGGCATGGAGATTCCCCTGTTGATCCCTTGTCCTTCAAAGCCTCAGCGCGTGCAAGGCTTCGTTCACTACGTTGCTGATCGCCGGTCCGATCACTTTGGGTTAACCGCGCTGATTAAGCGCTTGGCGCCGTTTACCTGCTACACAGGGTGCATAAGGGGCAAAGCCCCACAGGGAAGCGTGAAGATGAGACATTTATACGCGATCGAGGGCGGCGCGTGCCGCAGCCATGCGTCTGTGCAGGGCGCCGCCCCTCTATCTCCGCCCGAACGAGCCTGGCAAGAGCCTGTGCCCGATATCCGCCTGCGTGACATTGCCGCTTCGCGCGGCCGCGCCTCGCTGTGGCCGGCGCGGCGCGCCATCGTTGTGCGCCATCGCAGTTCCACAGGTTTGACGATTTCTCTCACCGTTCCATTCCGCCATTACCAGGGCGTCAGCGTCGAGTTGACGTTTTCCGAGCAGGGCCAGGTCAGCAGCGCGCGGATTGTCCTTGCTCATGCTGACAAGGGGCTGGAAGTTGAGGTATTCAAGGCAAGCGATGATTGCGACGTCATTGCCGAGTGGCGCCGCTGGGGCCGCGAGCTGGGCCTGCCTCTGTTGATGCGGACCAGCGCGGGCGACGAGGTCGCGACGTCATCGTTTGGCGCTCTCGCCATCTCCCGCACCCTTGCCCGCCGCCGCTCGCGGGCGAGCTGGCAGCGCCGGCCTCTTGCCGCCCGCCGTCGTATCGTCAGCCCGGCAAGCGAACCGATCATGCTCAGCGCCGATAGCGAAATCATTTCCTACGACTAAAGGCTCGCGCGCAGCCAGCCATCAGCGGCAAGGGCTAAAAAAAACACCAGCCCTGCCGCCCGATTGGCACGAAAGGCGGCCAGCGCCGAACGTTCGTTTGATGGATCAAGCGTCATCACCTGGCGGGCCAGCATGAACGCAAAGATGATGGCGCCAAGATAGCCGATGGGGCCCGCCGTCACGCGCAGCAGAGCCAGGACCGCAAACAGGATCGCTGCGGCATAAAAAAAGCTGATCGCTGTCATCACCTGGGTGCCGAAATAGCGCGCCGTCGAGCGCACCCCAACGATTGCGTCATCATCGATATCCTGCAGGGCGTAGATGGTGTCATAGCCAAGCGTCCAGGCAATGCCGGCGCTGTAAAGGAGGAGGGGGGCAACGCCAAGATCGCCATGGACCGCCGCCCAGCCCACCAGCACGCCCCAGTTGAAGGCGAGCCCGAGCACCAATTGGGGAAAATCGCTGATCCGTTTTATGAACGGATATGCCGCGATGACCAGGATCGACGACAGGCCAATGAGGATGGCTGGCAGGTTGAACTGCAACAGGACCAGCAGCCCTGCCGCCAGCAGGCATGCCATGAAGAGCAAGGCGGCGCGCACCGTTACAGCTCCTGAGGGCAGGGGGCGCCCGGCTGTCCGGGCGACCCTGGCATCGATATCGCGGTCGGTAATGTCGTTCCACACGCAGCCAGCGCCGCGCATCACGAAAGCGCCGATGGCAAAGAGCGCAAGATGTGCGACATCAAGGCGTGGCGCGCCGTCAGGAAGGGTGGCCAGGGCCGCGCCCCACCAGCAGGGCAGGAGCAGCAGCCAGGTGCCGATCGGACGATCAGCCCGCATCAATCGCAGATAGGGGCGCCAGCCCGGAGGAGCCCTGGTGTCGACCCAATTGCCTGGCGGTGCATCCGGCAGAGAGGGCGAGGGCATGTTGGCGATCCCGGGCAGGGGGCGAAGTTGCGTTGCAGGTCGTGACGCGCGATCGTGCGACCGCCGCAGCAAAAGGGCCAATCATAAAAACCGGGAAAACCGGCGGGGCAGAACCGTTCACGGCACAGATATCAAAGTTTTATCGCATGATGGCATGACGCATGTTTCAAAGCGTTGTCATTATTGCTCTTCCCCGAAACTCGTTTTGATATTGGAAACGCCGGCCTCTCGTCCCTTCCGGGCCAATTTAGCCAGGGCATCGCCCAAATTGAGGATGATAAAGCGTTGAAATTCCACTATGCGACAAAAAGACGCATGCGGCATCAGCGCCTGCTGGTTGCACATGCGCCCCAAAACAGCATCGGCGTTCTTGCTTGCAATCAGTGCCGCAAACGCCTGACAGCAGCGCGTTGAAAATCAGAAACAACAAAATAACTATTTGATTACATTAAATAAATATCATCGCATGAGCGCTCGATTTAATGGTATCGACACATGACGAAGTATTATAATGTATAAACGTCAGGGTTGCATAAACAAGATTAAAGGTGAAGTAGGACGGGTAATTGACTTCGTACTTCACGTAGATTTGTTTGAGACTACTCGTTTGTGAAGGTGGGTCCATGTGCAGCGGTATCAATCATAGACGTCGTTCGAATTTGCTGGGCGCCCTTGCGCTGGCCGGCAATGACGCGCTGCGGGGGGCTTGCGAATCGACCGTCAATTTCGGCGGGGAGACGGCCGCCGCCCTTGTCATCCTTGGCTATGAGCCGGGCCTCGCCTCGCTGGGTCTCAGCCGTATTCTCGGGCTGAGTCAGGTGATCGGTCTGTCTCATGCCGGGACGGTGCGTCTCGTCGACAAGCTGGTCGCCCAGGGGTTGGTGGAACGCGAGCGCGATTCAGACGATCAACGCGCGGTTTGCCTCACTCTAAGCCCGGCGGGGCGGGCGGCGCGCGCCGAAATTCTGCAGGCCCGCCGGCAGGTTTTCGACGCGCTTTTGTCCTCGCTGTCGGAAACCGAGCAGCAAACGCTCGAGGGCCTGCTCGACAAGATGCTCTCGCGCTGGACGCAGAGCGTCGAACCGGCTGTGCGTATCTGCCGTCTCTGCGATACCGAGGGTTGTGAAAATTGTCCGGTTGAACGCAGCGACCATCCGCGCAACGCTGCTGCGCCTAACGCTGCCCACTGAGATCGCCTCACTCTGAATGCCATCTTGCGCAGCGCCGCGGTTAGGCGCTAGCCAGAGCGATGTCTCATGGGGATGACACCTCGGTTCGCCTTTACGTCGATGCCGTGCCGGCAATCGGCCAGGCGCTGACCTTGACGCCGGCGCAGAATAATTATGTGCGCCATGTCCTGCGCTTCCGTGACGGCGATACGCTCCTTGTCTTTGACGGGCGCAATGGCGAATGGCGCGCGCGCTTTTGCCTGCGGGGAAAGCGCGATAGCGGGCTCGACATTCTTGAATTCGTCCGGCCGCAACCTCCCGCCGGTGACCTGTGGTATCTGTTTGCGCCGCTCAAACATGCCCGCCTCGACTATATGGTGCAAAAGGCGACCGAAATGGGGGTCAATTGCTTGCAGCCGGTGGTCACTGCCCATACGCAAACGAGCCGCGTCAATCTTGAGCGCATGACAGCCAATGTCATCGAGGCCTGCGAGCAATGCGGCGTACTGAACGTGCCTGAGGTGCGCGGGGTGACGACGCTGGAGGAGCTGCTGGCGCATTGGCCGGCGTCCCGGCGCCTGCTTGTGGGCGATGAAGGTGCCACATTGGCAAATCCCCATCGCCAGCTGTCCTTGCTCCCGCCATCGCCACTGGCGCTTTTGATTGGTCCGGAAGGGGGGTTCAGCGCTGGTGAGCGCTCAAACCTGCGTGCGCACCCGGCCGTCACGCCATTGTCCCTGGGGCCGCGCATTCTGCGTGCTGATACTGCGGCGGTCGCCGCGCTCGCCATCGTGCAGTCGGCTCTCGGCGACTGGCAAGACACGCAGATGTGATCGGCATCAAAACAGCTTGCGCCTTGGCAAACGGCTTGTATGGTTCCCCCGCTTTTGAAACCGTTGAAGGGCGATATGAATGGCGCGCGATAGCACAGATGCAACGCCCATCGAGAGCCGCGATGAACTCGTCGCCTGGTTCGAGAAGGGATCAAAGCCCCGCGAGCGCTGGCGCATCGGTACCGAGCACGAAAAATTCGCTTTCACCATCGCCGGCCACCGGCCGGTTCCCTATGAGGGGGCGCACGGCATCGAGGCGCTCCTGACTGGCATGGAGGGGCTGCTCGGATGGGAGCCGATCAATGATGGCAGGCACATCATCGGTCTTGCCGATCCGGTCGGCGGCGGCGCGATTTCGCTGGAGCCGGGCGGGCAGTTCGAGCTTTCGGGTGCGCCATTGTCCAATATTCATGAAACCTGCCGCGAGGTGCACGCTCATCTCGCCCAGGTCAATGAAGTCGGCCACCGGCTGGGCATCGCCTTTCTCGGCGTCGGCATGTCACCCAGCTGGACGCGCGCTGAAACGCCGATGATGCCCAAGAGCCGCTACAAGATCATGGCGAACTATATGCCCAAAGTGGGCAAGCTTGGCATCGACATGATGTTTCGCACCTCGACCGTGCAGGTGAACACCGATTTCAGTTCCGAAGCTGAAATGGTGAAAATGATGCGGGTGTCGATTGCCTTGCAGCCGATTGCCACGGCCCTTTTTGCCGCCTCCCCCTTCACCGAAGGCAGGCCGAACGGCTTTTTGTCGTTCCGCTCGCAGATCTGGCGCGATACCGACAATGCGCGCGCCGGCATGGTGCCGTTTGTGTTCGAGCCCGGCATGAGTTTCGAGCGCTATGTCGACTGGGCGCTTGATGTGCCGATGTATTTTGTGAAGCGTGGCGACACCTATCACGACGTTGCCGGCGCCTCCTTTCGCGATTTGCTGGCCGGTCGCCTGCCGCAATTGCCGGGCGAGCGCGCCACACAATCCGACTGGACCAATCATCTCTCGACGGTCTTTCCCGAAGTGCGTCTCAAGCGTTATATCGAGCAGCGCGGGGCCGATGGCGGGCCGTGGAGCCGGTTATGCGCACTTTCGGCCTTCTGGGTCGGCATCCTCTATCATCCAGCCGCCCTGGATGCGGCCTGGGATATGGTCCGCGACTGGACGCAGGAGGAGCGGCAAGCGCTGCGCGATGCGGTTCCCCGTCAGGCGCTCGGCACCAGATTCCGTGAAACAACGGTGCGCGAACTGGCACGGCAGGCGGTTGCCATCTCGCAGTCAGGCCTCGCTTCCCGCGCTGTCCGCGATATGAGCTGCTATGGGCGCGATGGCACCGAGGAGGTCTATCTCGATCCCTTGCACCGGGCCATCGACAGCGGCAAGACGCTCGCCGAGGAAATGCTCGACAAATTCCATGGCGCCTGGGGCGGGCGCATCGATCCGATCTTCACCGAATATGCCTATTGAGAGTGCGGGTCAGCCGCGCAGATAGGCGTCCGTGCCGGCAAGCCAGTCGGCACGCGGCGGGGTGAAGATATCAAATGAGACGGTATCTTCGAGAATATCCGCCCGATGCGGCAGGAAAGCCGGAATTGTGACGATTTCTCCGGCGCGCAGGACGATCTCCTGCTCATCCTTGTCGCCAAACCAGAAATGCATGGCGCCTGAAATGACCTGCGTCATCTGCTCGTTTTCATGACTATGACGCGGCACGACATCACCCTTGGCAAAGCACACCTCGGCCAGCATCAGTTTCTGCCCGACGATCAGCTTGCGCCGCATGCCGCCGCGCAGGTGCTCGCTTTTGATGTCGCTGAGGCGGTGATGGCGGGCTGGCAACATTTTCATCCCTCTACTCCGCTGCGACCGAGAGCGGCAGGCCGCCGCCGATATTATCAAGCGCGCTGACGATGTAGCGCTCCAGCGCCTCGGCGAGCGGATTAATCGCGCCCGCAGCCCGCACCAGCGCGATTTCGACAGGCGGCAGTTCAGGAAATCCGTCGCCCGCCGTCAACACCCGCATGCCCGGTTGAAGGGCCGATTCAGGCAGAACGCTCACCGCAAATCCTTCCAGGATCGCCTGTCCGACAATCGGCGCGTTCCAGCTGGTGAATACGAGGCGATGGCGGCGCGCGATGCTGTCAAGCGCCAGGATCGCGGTTGCCCGCCAGCTGCAATCAGGCCGCCCCAGCGCCAGGGGTACGGTCGGCTCCTCATGCACCGAATGGCGGTCAGAGGTGACCCACAGCAGCCGCTCGCGGCGGAAAATACGGGCGCGCTGCGTCTGCCCGACATAGGTGATGATCGCCAGATCGACATCATCCTGCTGCAGGCGCTTGAGAAGTTCCGATGTCGGTTCACACATTACCGTGACTTCGACGCTGGGATGAGCGCGCGCGAAGCGCGACAGTAATTGCGGGAAATTGGCCATATAATCGTCTGGCGTGCCCAGGCGGACATGGCCGCTGAGGCCGGGCGCGCGAAAGCTCGCCACCGCCTCGTCGTTCAGCCGCAACAGCCGTCGGGCGAATTCCACGAGCCGCATGCCGTCTGCTGTCAGACGCGACTGCCGGCCCTCGCGCTCAAACAGAGGCCGGCCAAGCTGATCTTCCAGCCGCTTCATCTGCATCGACACCGCTGATTGCGCCTTGTGCACCTCATCAGCCGCCCGCGTGAAGCTGCCGCTTTCGGCAATCGCCACCAGAGTGCGCATATGATCAGGATCAAGAAGGATGGGCATGACAGAGCCTCGCAAAGGTCTATTCATCAGTTTTAGTGGTGATTATGATGATATCAATTAATTAGACGGATCAATGAAACTGCGCCATAAAACAATTGTCAAGTGGGGACGTCCCCGATTGAGGTTAAATCACCGCTTTAAGCACTAAGGACGAAGGTCATGTCTTACATTTCCGCAAAAATCAGCATCATCACCGACGTTACCAGGCTGACTGGCGGGTTTGAAAAAGCGCTTGCCGGCTTGCGCAACCGATCAGCCGCACTGATCCAGGCGCTCCGCCACCGCGCCCAGATCAATCATCTGGCTGAGCTCGACGATCGCGCCCTGGCCGATATCGGATTGACGCGCGGCGATGTCATCGCTTCGCTCGAACAACCGATGGCAGACGATCCCAGCCTCGAATTGGTGGCGCGCCGCGCCGGCCGCCGGCAGGCCCGCAGCGAGTTGCGCCGCGAGGTCAGCGCGCTGTTGAGCGATCCAACCGAGCGATAACCCAATAGGCTGTGGCGACGGCGGCAATGCCAAAAACAATGCCGCCGACGCCCTGGCCAAGCATGACGCCCTTGGCGCCTGCCATGTGCCCGCCGATCATCACGAACGGGATGGTTCCCAGCGTCGCGCGCCCCCAGTTGAAGGCGGTCGCAAGCAGGGCCGAGCCAAGGGTGTTGAAGGCGGCGTTGGCAACAAAAAGACCGCCCATGAACAGGAACGTCCCCGAGACGATCTCACAGTAAAAGCGGATCAGCTGCCCAGCTTCATCAGACGCGGCGAAATAGCCGATGATTGCATTTTCACTGGCAATCAAAACCGCCCATACGGCCAGTACATAGGCAAACGTCAGAAACAGGCTGTTGGTGATCACCGCCCTCACCCGGTCGATATGGCGGGCCCCAAGATTTTGTCCGATGATGGGCCCGATTGCTGCTGACAAGGCAAAAATACCGGCAAAGGCCAGCGGCGACAGGCGCCCGATCACCGTCCACGCCGCCACCGCCGGCTCGCCATGGGCCGACAGGGCGGAGGTGACATAGCCATTGGCAATCGGCGTGGCAATATTGGTGAGGATGGCGGGCAGCGCGATTGCACTCAGCGCCAGCGCGTCGGCGGGCAAATCGCTGCGCCGCGGTTTTGCCACCAGATGATGGACATGAACGGCGCCGTAAGCGCCGATGGCGGCAAAGGCGATCCGTGCCAGCACGGTGGCGATAGCCGCACCGTCAATGCCGAGCCCCAGGCCGAAAATGAGGATGGGGTCAAGGATCGCCGCCGCGATCCCGCCGCCAAGTGTCACCCACATGGCGCGCCGCGCATCGCCAACCGCGCGCAGGATGCTCGATAACGCCATGCCGATGCCCAGAAACGGCGTGGAGGGAAGCGTCATCAGCAAAAAGCGCTCGGCGATGATGCGGGTGGCCCCTTCGGCACCAAGCCATGTCACCAGAACCGGCAGGGCAAGGGCGATGGCGGCGCTGACCGCCGTCATGAAGATGGTAACGAGGATCAGGCCGGAGGCCGACAGACGGCGGGCCCGCTCCCTGTCGCGCCCGCCAAGCGCGCGCGATACCAGAGCCGCGATGCCAATCGAGAGGCCGATGCCAATCGAGGTGAGGAAGAAGAAGAGGGCACTTGCATAGCCCACCGCAGCCGTCAGCTCCTGGCGGCCGAGAAGGGAAATATAAAACAGGTTGAGGAAGTCAACGACGAAGATCGCCATCAGGCCGACCGCGCCGGTGGCAGACATGACCACGACATGGCGCAGCGTCGATCCTGTCGTGAATTTTCCCGCAGGAACGCCGGGAGGAGCAGGCCGGGGCGGATTCGCTGACCCCGTGGGCGGCGTCGTCACGACATCGCTCACAGACCCGCCCCGCCATCAACCAGCGTTGGATCGCTGGCTGCGGGTTTGGTGATGCCGGTCGCCGGGCGCTTGACCGAGGCTGGCTTCTTGACCGGCGTCAAGGGTTCCGGACGCACGCCCGGTCCGATATAGAGCGTGTCCGCGCCGGCCAGTATGCCCCCGGCGCGCTGCTCGGTGAGGCGCGACTGATCGCGCTGGCGCATATCGGCTTCAACCTCGCGCGCCCGCTCGGTCTCCAGGCCCAGATGCTCCAGCGCCGAGCGGCCAAAGACGATTGCGCTCTCGTAAAGCTCCCGCAGCTCGAAATCGACCCCTTTTTCGATCAGTTCGATGGTATGGCGACGGTCATAGGAACGGGCAAAGATATGAGCCAGAGGAAAGGCGCCCTTGCAGATATCGACGATGCGGGTCGTCGTTTCCTGACCGTCAGTGCAGATGCAGATGAGGCGTGCCCGCTCGGCGCCCGCCGCCCGCAGCACGTCATAGCGCGACCCATCGCCATAATAGACGCGATGGCCGAATTTTCCGGCGCTTTCGATCATCTCGATATCATTGTCGATGATCGTGACATCAATGCCTTCAGCCAGCAGCAACTGGCAGGCAACCTGACCAAAGCGGCCAAAGCCGATCAGGAGGACTGACCCGCGCGCTTCGCTGAAATCGCTTTCCGGTTCAGGCTTGGCTGGTCCGATGCTGATGATGCGGGCGGCCAGACGGTAGACAAACGGGGCAAGCGCCATCGACAGGACGACCACGGCGGCGAGAATTGAGGCCAGATCGGCCGGCATCACCTGTGCCGAGACGGCGGCGGCAAAGAGCACGAAGCCGAATTCCCCGGCCTGCGACATCAACAGGCTCGCCCGCACGCTTTGCGGGTGATCATAGCCGAAAAGCCGCATCAGCCCGTACATGACGCCGGCTTTGAGCAAAATGAGCAGCACAATGCCAATCAGCAATCGCCACCAGGCGCCCACCAGAACCTGGGGGTCGATTGTCATGCCGATCGACATGAAAAAAAGGCCCATCAGCAACCCGCGGAACGGCTCGATGTCGGCTTCCAGCTGATGGCGGAAGCGTGATTCAGCCAGAAACACGCCGGCCAGAAACGCGCCCGTTGCCATCGACAGGCCGGCAAGGGTCATCACCGCCGACGCCCCGATGACGACCATCAAGGCTGCTGCCGTCATGATCTCGCGGGTATTGGCCCGGGCGAGAACCGCAAAAAGCGGATTGAGCACATAGCGTCCGCTGAGGATGACCAGAAGCACCGCGCCGATGATTTTCGCAGCACCGATCCACCATGCTTCGCTGCTCGGTGCGGCGTTTGGGGACAGGAAGGCGACAAGTGCCAGCAGCGGTACGATTGTCAGATCCTGAAAGATCGACACCGCCAGCGCCCGCTGCCCGTGCGGCTGCTGCACCTCGGCACGCTCATTGAGGATCTGCATGAGGATGGCCGTTGACGTCAGCGCCAGACCGAAGCCGGCGATGATGGATGCTTCAAGCGGCCGCCCAAAGCCGATCGGGACCAGCGTCAGCACCAGCCCGGTCAGCACGACCTGAAGGGCGCCGAGCCCGAAGATGTCACGGCGCATCGACCACATGCGCGAGGGTTTCATCTCCAGACCGATAAGGAACATGAACATGACGATGCCCAGTTCCGAGACATGCAGAACCGTCTGCGCCTCGCCGATCAGCCGCAACCCCTGCGGCCCGACCAGAATGCCAGCCGCCAGATATCCCATCACCGAGCCAAGCTTCAGCCGCTTGGCAAGCGGCACGGCGACCACCGCCGCCACCAGGAAAATCAGCGACAGCGTCAGATAATCGGTACTTGCGGCGATCTCGTGCTGCATGGGGCTGGCTTGCTCGCAAACGGCATGACACAGGGCGGGACAAATGACATCCCTCTTGCCGCATAGGCGCATTTAACGTGCCCGTCGAGCCGCCATTGCCTCCAGACGGCTATTTACTTGCCGAAATTCATTGTTGCGAGCAGGTAACCGGGCTGCGTGATTGCCAGCGTTTCTCGATCATCCGCCCGGCGATCATTTCAACGTCGCATGAGCGCCAGCCAAGGCTTTCCACCGCAAAATCAAGAGCCCGCTGATAGCCGCAGCCGCGCGCCAGCGCGATGTCGAGCACGAGGACCGCGCATTGCAATTCATCCTCGGCGATAAACGGCAGCAGGGTGGCGGCCATCCGGTTGATCCCGTGGTAGAAACACGAACGCCCTATTCTCGACCATGTATGGTAAATAAACTGTGACCTGCCGCTCGGCGCGTGGTGGAGGCGGATCGTCTGCAGCGCTGCCTGGCACAGTTGCGCACCTGGTGAATTGACCGCCGCGGTGAAGTGCCGCGTCGACAAGCGAAGGATATGAGGTTGGACGGAGAGTAAACGGAGACCGAGGATGAGTGAGACACATGTGGCCTCAAGGCCGCCGATGATGACCGGCGATTACACGATCCGATCGATCACCTTCGATGATATCAGGATCGCTCTCAGCCGGGGGTTTGACGATTTCAAAGCCTTTCCATCCCACGGCATCTTTCTCTGCCTTGTCTACCCCGTTGCCGGCATCATCCTGTGCCGCCTGGCCTTCGGCTATGATGTCCTGCCGCTTCTGTTTCCGCTGGCTGCGGGCTTTGCCCTGATCGGTCCCTTTGCCGCCATCGGGCTTTATGAGTTGAGCCGCCGCCGCGAAAAGGGCGAAGCGGTCAGCGCTGCCGATGCGCTGTCGGTGTTGCGCGGTCCGGGCGCCGGCGCCCTCCTGGCACTCGGGGCGGCGCTGACCGGCCTCTTTATCGCCTGGATTGTCGTTGCCAACCTGATCTACCAGAACACTTACGGCACGCAGATACCCGGTTCGATGATGGGGTTCATCGTCGATGTGCTGACCACCTCGCGTGGCTGGCACCTCATCATCATGGGCAATCTGGCGGGTCTCGCCTTCAGCATTTTGGCGCTGGCCATCAGCATCGTTTCCTTCCCGATGATTGTGGATCGCCATGTGAGCGCGCCCGAGGCCGTCATCGCCTCGCTCACGGCGGTGGCGCGCAATCCGGTCAATCTCGGCCTGTGGGGCCTCATCATCGCCGTCGGGCTGATGATCGGCTCCCTGCCTTTTCTTGCCGGATTAGCGCTGGTTCTGCCGGTTTTCGGCCATGCGACGTGGCATCTCTACCGACGCATCATCGTCTGACTTCGGCCACCATCATCCCGTTCCGCCAACGGTCACGCCTTCCATCTTCAAGGTCGGCTGGCCGACGCCGACCGGTACGCCCTGGCCGGCCTTGCCACATGTGCCGATGCCGCGGTCAAGCGCCAGATCATGGCCGACCATGGTGATGCGCTTGAGATCGTTTGGCCCGTCACCGATCAGCATGGCGCCCTTGAGCGGCGCACCGATGCGCCCGTTCTCGATGCGATAGGCTTCGGTGCACTGGAAGACGTATTTGCCGGAGGTGATATCAACCTGGCCGCCGCCGAAGCTGACCGCATAAACGCCGTTCCTGACACTGGCGATGATCTCATCGGGTTCATGGGCGCCGGCCAGCATGAAGGTGTTGGTCATGCGCGGCATCGGCAGATGGGCATGGCTTTCGCGCCTGCCATTGCCAGTCGACACCGTCCCCATCAGCCGGGCGTTCTGGCGGTCCTGCATGTAGCCGACAAGAATGCCGTCATCGATCAGAACGGTGCGCCGCGTCGGTGTTCCCTCATCATCAATCGTGAGCGAGCCGCGCCGCCCGGCGATGGTCCCGTCATCGACAACCGTCACGCCTCTGGCGGCGACACGCTCGCCCATCAGGCCGGAAAAGGCCGATGTCTTTTTGCGGTTGAAATCGCCTTCAAGCCCATGCCCGACCGCTTCGTGCAGCATCACGCCCGGCCATCCCGGCCCGAGCACGACGTCGAATTCCCCGGCAGGTGCTGGAACCGAGCGCAGATTGACGAGGGCCTGGCGGAGTGCCTCGCCGACTGCGTCCTGCCACGCGGTCTGGCTGATGAATTCGCCGTAGCCACACCGCCCGCCCATGCCAAAACTGCCGCTCTCGCGCCGCCCGCCTTCCTCCACCACCACCGCGACGTTGAGGCGGGTGAGGGGACGGATATCGTGCTGGCGCCAGCCATCGGCCCGCAGGATTTCGATATGCTGCCAGCTCGCACCCAGCGAGACGCTGACCTGAATGACCCGGCTGTCCTGCTGGCGCGCATAAGCATCGATTTGCTGCAACAGCGCCACCTTCTCGCCAAAGGCCGGCTTGTCGATGGGATTTTCCGTTCCGTAAAGCGCCTCATTGCGGCGCGTCGGCGCCGGCGCCATGGCACCGCTGCGCCCGCGCGTCACATTCGAAACGGCAACGACCGCGCGCCCAAGTGCTGCATGCGATATCTCGGTCGAATGGGCGTAACCGGCAATCTCGCCGCTCACCGCCCGCAAGCCAAAGCCCTGGCTGCTGTCGAAATTGGCGGTTTTCAGCCGGCCATTGTCAAAGCCGAGCATCTCACTGAGCTGACGTTCGATAAAGAGTTCACCATCATCGGCGCCAACAAAGGCTGGTGCAATCAATCGTCTGGCCTCTTCTGCATCAAGGCCATGTGCGGCGAGCAGGGAAACAGGTGCGGCATCATCCACGGGCATGTGTCCTTGCGGTTGCAGAAAGCGGTGCGGCATCGGCCACGCTGTGCGCCATATCGCCGAGGATACGCTGGCGATAGGACAGGGCTGCATCTGATCCTGCCGGCCATAGCTGGTCAAACTGCGCCAGAAAGGCGGCGTGATCATAAGCGAGCGCCACGGCATCGATATGGAGGTTGCCGTGGCAAACCCCGTACAACGTATCGAACGGCGCCGGACGGATCGACAGCCGGGTGACGAGACCATACCGCGAACCGCCAAAATTAGGCAGGCCGGCGCCGCCATTATTGGCAATCGTCATGGCGCCCCCGAAGCCGGAAAAATGACGCATCACAGCTGTGCATGTATGCGTGCTGGCGAAAATGGAAATCCCGGTTTCCTCCTGGATGGTCCGGCGGTCCTGATCCATCGCCGGATCGTCCAGCGGTCCGCGGTCAAAACTCCAGCCGGCAAGAGAATGAGCATCGCCATGAACGATACCAACCCGCGTGCCGCCGATATCGGCGATGGCGGTCGCCGGACGGGACGCCAGACGGGCCCGCAATGCCGGCTGGTCAGCAAGCATGACCGCAAGGCTTGCAAGAATGCGGTTGGAGCGATCAACGATGCCCTGATCGACATTCGTTGGATAGGCACACCCGCAGCCGGCGCCGATATCGCGATCACGGCTGATCTCGGTTTCGACATTGCCGCGCAGAAGCAGATAGGGCGCCAGCCTTTGTTCGATCGTGGAGAAAAGTGCCAGGTCGCGGTCAAACCAGTGGCAATCGCCGTTGAAGACAAGCTTTGCGCCGGGCTCCCGGGTGGCAAGCGCTTCCACCGCATCGAGTGCGAAGATATTGCCATAAAGCCCGCCCACGACGTAAACCGTCGACGCCTTGATATCAGCCGCGCGCCGGAAGCTGGTGAGCGGCGTCAGATAGTCCAGCGGGCAGGCACGCCCGGCCGCGAATTCTGGCGCGTGGGGTTCGGCAATCGTCATTTGAGGGCATCATAGCCGGTTGCAAAACCCTCAAGCGAAACCGGGACGCCGACCCCTTCCTCTGGCGTTTGGAAAATAATGAAAGTGGCTGCTTTTCCCGCTTTCAGCTTGCCCAACAATTCGTCAGTCAACCGGGCTTCGGCCACGCAGCCATTGGGCAGACAGCGCACGAAATCAGTAGCGCCAACATTCACATCGTCAATGCGCAGGCCAAGCCCGCTGGTCAGCAACACACCGAGTGGCGCAATCACCCTGAGCAGGCTCGCCTTCTTGTCGGCGGTACGAAAGGCGAGAATGAGCAGGCCGACATTCTGCCGGTCGCTTGCCGATACGGTCTGCACGAGCGCGCACTGCTCGCTCTGGGCGCCGGGCAGCGTCTCGCAGCGCAATTGCCACGCCCCGTACGTGGCGCGAATGGCGCTGTTGGTGGGCGCGGCAGGGGCAGGCTGCGAGGGCGCGACCTGGGGCGGCGTGAGCGGGGCTGCCGGCGCGGTTGGCGCCTTGGGCTGCTGGGCGGACGCGCCATGCGGCACGAAGATGAGGACGCCTGACAGCGCCAGCACGAGCAGCGCCACCGCTGCGCACGCACGGTATCGCGCCATACCGCCGGCGCACACGACTAAACCACCTGTCATCGTCGGGTCTCCCTGATTCGTCCCGCCTGCCTGCGCGCCAAGCGATGCGGCGTAACATTGGCCCAAGGCAAGTCAAGTGGCCACACCACCAGCTCGCCAAATCCTCGCATGCAGGCCCCTGATGGCACCACAGGCCGGTACAGGTAAAGATAAATACTTTGGTCGAATATGGTAATTCTCGCGCGCAATTGCCGCAGGCCAACCTCGCGCCTCCTACTTGTTTTCCCGGCAATTTGAGCGCTTTCATGGCTGGTTGGATTAAAAAATCATATGAATCTGGAAATGCGGACTGATGCGTTTCCCTCCGTCGTGTGATCTTATGGTGTGGTGGAATTGTCAGCGCCGGTCACAAGGGCTTGAGACAATGGCCCGGCTGGTGTAGGCGCAGAGGAGAATTGGGCTTTTGTCGGGTGCAGCGCATCGCCCGGATGCCCGCAATGAACCGTTTTGGAAGGGCTGGATCATGCTTCGTCGTTTTATCGCTCTGGGCGTCGCAGCGCTGGCAGCAGCATCAGGTGACACGGCGCATGCTGCACAGCCGGTGTCCGCCGGCTATAATCTGCAGGCGGCCGCCACCCAGGTCGCCAGCGATATCGCCTGGTTTCACTCGTCCATCCTGATCCCCATCATCACTGCCGTCACCTTGCTGGTTCTGGCGCTGCTTGCCTATTGCGCCATCCGCTTCCGTGCCTCCGCCAACCCTGTCCCGAGCAAGACGACACACAACGTTGTCATCGAGGTGGTGTGGACGCTGGCGCCGATCATCATTCTCATCGTTATCGCCATTCCCTCCTTCAAATTGCTCTACGAACAGCAGACGATACCGAAGGCTGATCTGACCGTCAAGGCGATCGGCTATCAATGGTATTGGGGATATGCCTATCCTGATCACGGCAATTTTGCCTTTGACAGCTATGTTGTGCAGGACAAGGACCGCAAAGACCCGGTCAATCAGCCGCGTCTGCTGGCTGTCGACAATGAAATGGTCGTGCCGGTCGGCAAGGTGGTCCGTCTGCAGGTTACCGCGCAGGATGTGCTCCACGCCTTTTTCGTTCCCTCCTTCGGCGTGCAGGTCACGGCCGTTCCTGGACGTCTGAACGAAGCCTGGTTCAAGGTCGAGCGCCCGGGTGTCTATTACGGACAATGCAACGAATTGTGCGGCAAGGATCATTCGTCCATGCCGATCGCGGTCAGAGCGTTGCCCGAGGCTGAATTTGCCGCCTGGGTTGATGGCGCCAAGAAGAAATTTGCAGCCAGTCAATCGCTGGACGTGGCAAACGCCCAGCAGGCTGGTCGCTGACGGATTTAATCGGTTAGAGGGGTCCGCGAGGCGCCTCAGGAGAAGCTAGAATGGCAAGTGCTGCTGAAGCCCATGACGCCCACGACCACCATCCAACGGGGTTGGCGCGCTATCTGTTTTCGACCAATCACAAGGATATCGGCCTGCTTTATTTGTGGTTTGCCATGTTCGCCGGTGTGGTTGGCGGGATATTGTCGGGCGGTATCCGCCTCGAACTGATGCATCCAGGCTTGCAGATCTTCAAGGACGCCCACGACTTCAACGTCTTCACCACCTATCACGGGCTCATCATGATCTTCTTCATGGTGATGCCGGCGTTTATCGGCGGTTTCGCCAATTTCTTCGTGCCGCTGATGATCGGCGCCCCGGATATGGCCTTCCCGCGCCTCAACAACATCTCCTTCTGGCTGCTGCCGCCATCATTTGCGCTTGCGCTGATTTCGATGTTTGTCGAAGGCCCGACAGGTGGCCTGGGTGTTGGTGCCGGCTGGACGTTCTATGCGCCGTTGTCGGGCGGTCAGGCGGGCGGCCATGTCGGCCCGGCGATGGATTTCCTCATCCTGTCGCTTCATATTGCCGGCGCCTCGTCGATCCTCGGCGCCATCAACTTCATCACCACCATCTTCAATATGCGTGCGCCCGGCATGACGCTGCACAAGATGCCGCTTTTCGCCTGGGCGATTCTCATCACCGCCTTCCTTCTGCTGCTGTCGCTGCCGGTTCTGGCCGGCGCCATCACCATGCTTCTGACCGACCGCAATTTCGGCACCACCTTCTTCGTGCCCGAAGGCGGCGGCGACCCGTTGCTCTTCCAGCATCTCTTCTGGTTCTTCGGTCATCCGGAAGTCTACATCCTCATCCTGCCGGCCTTCGGCATCATCAGTCACATCATCTCGACCTTCTCGAAGAAGCCGATCTTCGGCTATCTGGGGATGGCCTATGCGATGGTGGCGATCGGCGTTGTCGGCTTCGTGGTGTGGGCGCACCACATGTATACGGTGGGGCTTGATGTCGACACGCAGGCTTATTTCGTTTTCGCCACCATGGTCATCGCCGTGCCAACCGGCGTGAAGATATTCTCATGGATCGCCACCATGTGGGGCGGCTCCATCGAATTCCGCACCCCGATGTTATGGGCAATCGGCTTCATCTTCCTGTTCACGGTGGGTGGCGTCACCGGCGTGGTGCTCGCCAATGCCGGCATTGATCGCGTGTTGCACGCGACCTATTACGTCGTGGCGCATTTCCATTATGTGCTGTCGCTGGGCGCCGTCTTCGGTGTCTTTGCTGGCTGGTATTACTGGTTCCCGAAGATGTTTGGCTATTCCTACAACGAGAAGATCGCCAATCTGCATTTCTGGTTGTTCTTCGTCGGCGCCAACGTCATCTTCTTCCCGCAGCATTTCCTCGGTCTCCAGGGCATGCCGCGCCGTTATGCTGATTACCCGGACGCCTTCGCTTACTGGAATTTTGTGTCGTCCGCCGGCTTCTTCATTGTCATTGCCGGCATGCTGGCCTTTGCCTGGTGCATGGTGGAGGCGTTTTCCGCCAGGCGCCGGGTTGGTGACAATCCCTGGGGGGAAGGCGCGACCACGCTCGAGTGGACGCTGCCCTCACCGCCGCCATTCCATCAGTTCGGCACCTTGCCACGCATCAAATGAGGGGACGGGCGCCTGAGAGGGCGCCCGGTCTGGAAGGTCATGACCTACATCGCCGATAGCGATGCGGTGCCTGGTGGCGGCAGCCCTGCCGCCGGCATTGCCGTGAGCGATGCGATGGTCAGCGACTACATCGCGCTTCTGAAGCCGCGCGTCATGTCGCTGGTCGTCTTTACCGCCCTTGTTGGCATGGTGATGGCACCAACCCATATCCACGCAGCACTTGCCGTGATCGCGCTGGCGATGATTGCGATAGGCGCCGGCGCCTCGGGCGCGCTCAATATGTGGTTTGAATCCGACATCGATGCGCTGATGACGCGCACCCGCGGCCGGCCGCTGCCCCGTGGCGCCATCACCCATGATGAAGCGCTCACCTTCGGTATCATGCTGTCGGCGGGTTCGGTGCTGGTTCTTGGTCTCGTTGCCAATTGGCTCGCCGCTGCTCTGCTGGCCTTTACGATCTTTTTCTATGCCGTCGTTTACACGCAGTGGCTGAAGCGCACGACACCACTCAACATCGTCATCGGCGGAGCTGCCGGCGCCATGCCGCCGGTGGTCGCCTGGGCAGCCATGACGGGCGATCTGTCACTGCCGCCGGTCATCCTCTTTCTCATCATCTTCCTGTGGACGCCACCGCATTTCTGGGCACTCGCCCTCTATAAATCCGACGATTACGCCCGTGCCGGCGTACCCATGCTGCCGGTTGTTGCCGGCAGCGACGAGACGCGTCGCCAGATCATCGTCTACAGCGCGTTTTATCTGCCTGCGACGCTGTTGCCGGTGACCTGCGGCTTTGCCGGGCTGCTTTATGGTGGTATCGCCATGCTGCTGGCTCTGTGTTTTGGTGTGGGAGCGTGGCGCGTTTACCGGCTGCGGCAAGGCGGGAAGGCCGAGCAGGCCGCCCGCCAGCTCTTCGCGCTGTCGATCCTTCACCTCTTTTTGCTCTTCGTGCTGTTGCTGGTCGAGCATATCAGCGGCGTGTCCCCGCTGATGGCGCCACTTGCCGGCTGGATGGCCGGTTGATGGCGCGCCAGCCGCTCTCGCCGGAAGAAAGCGCGCGCCGCCTGCGCCAGCGCAACATGGCGCTTGCGTTCAGTCTGGTGTCGCTCGTCATCCTGTTTTTCATCATCACGCTCGTCAAGGGCGTGCCCCTGCTCAACCGGGCGATCTGAGCGATGGCAAACGACCTGTCCAATCACGCCCCCGCCGTGCCAACTGATCTGGTCCGCCAGCATCGCCGCGTTGCTCTGATATGCACCCTGTTCCTTGCCAGCATGTTCGGTCTGGCTTATGCAGCGGTGCCGCTTTACGACCTCTTTTGCCGGGCAACGGGGCTTGGCGGCACGCCGCAGATCGCCGCAACGCTTCCCTCATCGGGCAAGGCCGGCGTCCTCCGCGATATCACAATGCGCTTTGATGCCAACGTCGCTTCGGGCCTTCCCTGGCGTTTTGAAGCGGTGACGACGCCAACCGTCCTGCGCGTCGGCGAGCCGTTTCTGGCAACCTATCGCGCCACCAACCTGTCGGCGCGCGATACGGTGGGCACCGCATCCTATAACGTCGCCCCGCCGCAGAGCGGCGCTTTCTTCTTCAAGGTCGAGTGTTTCTGCTTCACCGAGCAAAAGCTCGGGCCGTATGAAAGCGCCGAGCTGACGGTCAGTTTCTATGTCGATCCGGAGCTGGCAGGGGATATAAATCTTGCCTCGCTCGACACCATCACTTTGTCCTATACATTCTTTCCCGCCCGCCAGCCGGTGCGCTCTTCGGCATTACCTGCCCAAGCCGCGCCGGCGCCGTGAGCGTGGCCTTTCCTAGGGGAGCTGACTGACCATGGCCGACACCCACGCCGTCAACCACGACTACCACCTCGTCGCGCCAAGTCCGTGGCCGCTTGTTGGCTCCGGCGCCGTTTTTGTCATGGCGGTAGGCGCCGTCATGTGGATGAAGAAACTGACATTGCTGGGCTTCAGCGCCGGCGGTTTCCTGTTCTTCGCCGGACTTCTCGGTATCCTCTATGTGATGTTCAGCTGGTGGGTGGACGTCATTCGTGAGGCAACGAGCGAGGGCCACCACACGCCCGTGGTGCAGCTGCATCATCGCTACGGCATGATCCTCTTCATCGCCTCTGAAGTGATGTTCTTCGTTGCCTGGTTCTGGGCTTATTTCGCTGTTGCCTTCTATCCCGACCAAGCTGAAATGACGGCGCGCATTGCCCATACGGGCGGCACCTGGCCACCCCACGGCATCCAGACCTTCGATCCCTGGCACCTGCCGCTCCTCAACACGTTGATCCTGCTGCTGTCGGGAACAACCGTCACCTGGGCGCATCACGCACTTCTCGAAGATGACCGCGCCAGTCTCAAGCAGGGCCTGTGGTGTACGGTGGCGCTCGGGGCGCTCTTCACCACCCTCCAGGCCGTGGAATACAGCCATGCGCATTTCGGCTTTTCCGGGAACATCTACGGCGCCACCTTCTTCATGGCGACCGGCTTTCACGGCTTTCACGTCCTCATCGGCACCATCTTCCTCGCTGTCTGCCTGGTGCGTGCCTATCTTGGGCAGATGACCTCCAAGCAGCATCTGGGCTTTGAATTCGCCGCCTGGTACTGGCACTTTGTCGACGTGGTGTGGCTGTTCCTCTTCGCCTGCATCTATGTCTGGGGTTCCGGCAGCTCGGTCGCAGCCGGCCATTGACATCACACCATGGAGCGGCGCACAGCGCGCCGCTTGCCCCTTGCACCGGAGTTCGGGCATGACAATCGTCGATCCGGCTCCCGCAACGCCGACCCGTCCCATGACGGCGCGCCCGGTCGTAGCACTTGGCCTCACCGGCGCGTGTCCTCATTGCGGTGAGGGCAAGCTGTTTGCGGGCTTTCTTACCCTCCAGCCGCGCTGTGAGGTCTGCGGATTGTCGTTTGATTTCGCTGATGCGGGCGATGGGCCAGCGGTCTTCATCATGATGATCGTCGGCTTTATCGTCATCGGTTCCGCCCTCATGCTGGAGCTGCGCCATCATCCGCCCATCTGGGTTCATCTCATGCTGTGGCTGCCATTGGCGACGTTTCTGGCGCTTGCCATTCTGCGCCCGCTGAAAGGCACGATGATCGCCCTTCAGTACCGCAACGCTGCCCGGGAGGGGCGGCTTGAGCGCATGTCATGAGCGCCGCTCACCTTCGCCTTGCCTGGTGGCCACTGCTGCTTGCAATCATGTCTGCTTTCTTGCTCCTGTGCGCTTTGGGTGTCTGGCAATTGGCGCGCAAGGCGGAAAAGGACAAGCTGATCGGCGCTATAGCCACCCGCAGCGCCCCGCCAGCGCAGGCATTATGGCCGCAAGCTGCATGGCGGGACCTGACGCCTGAGGTTCTCTTTTTCCAGCGCGTGACACTCACCGGCCAGTTTCGACCAGTGCCGGTGTTCCGCCTTTATACCGTCCACGAGGATGCTGCCGGGCAGGCGCAGGCGGGCTGGCTGCTGTTGACGCCTCTCGACGTCGATGGCGGCGGCATCATTCTTGTCAATCGCGGTCGCATCGCCCCTGACGCAGCGCTGCCTGCGCCACCAGCCGGGCGGGTGCAGATCGAGGGCTGGGTGCGCCCGCGCGAGGTGGCGGGATGGTTTGCCGCCACCGACAATCCTGCCGCCAACGCCTGGTACACCCGCGATCCGCAAATGATGGCGCTCTCCGCATCGCTTGGCGCCGTGGCGCCGTTTTCGCTCGATCAGATCAGCAATAATCCGGGCGGGGTTCCGGTGATCGTTCCGCGCCCGCCAGTCCTTCCCAATCGCCATCTCGAATACGCCATCACCTGGCTGGCGTTGGCCTTGACGCTTCTCGTCGTTTCATCGCTTTTCATCATCGAACGGTTGAAGCGGCGCTCCGCCTGAGGCAAGAGGGATGCCCCGATCCGTGACGGAGCGGTCAAACGGAGTGCCTATGCGCTATATTTCGACACGCGGAAGCGCGCCTGAACTCGGCTTCGAGGACGTTCTGTTGAGCGGGCTTGCGAGCGATGGAGGCCTATACCTGCCGCGACAATGGCCGCGTTTTGGTGAGCGCGAGATTGCCGGCTTCGCCGGCAAGCCGTTTGCGATGATAGCTGCCGATATTGTGGCGCGCTTCACCGCCGGCGAGGTTGATCGAGCCGTCATCGCCACTGCCTGCCGCGAGGCGTTCGCGACGTTCCGCCACCCTGCCGTCTGCCCGCTGGTCCAGATGACGCCCGACGCGTTCCTGCTGGAACTCTTCCATGGGCCGACGCTTGCCTTCAAGGATGTGGCGATGCAGCTGCTGGCGCGCCTCATGGATCACGCGCTGGAGAAGCGCGATGGGCGTGTCACCATCGTTGGTGCCACCTCGGGCGATACGGGTGGCGCGGCCATCGAGGCCTTTCGCGGCCGGGCGCGCGCTGATGTGTTTATTCTCTATCCCGAGGGGCGCGTTTCAGAGGTGCAGCGCCGCCAGATGACGACCGCCGGCGAAGCCAATGTCCATGCCCTCGCCATCGCCGGCAATTTCGATGATTGCCAGGCGATGGTGAAGGCGATGTTTGCGCATGAGGCGTTTCGCCAGCGTGTGCAGCTTGCTGCCGTCAATTCGATCAACTGGGCGCGCATTCTTGCCCAGATTGTTTATTTCGTGGCCGCCGCCGCAGCCCTGGGTGCGCCGTCGCGGCGGCTGAGCTTTGTTGTGCCAACGGGCAATTTCGGTGATATTTTTGCGGGCTATGTGGCGCATCGCATGGGTCTGCCCATCGCCCAGCTGGTCATTGCCACCAACCGCAACGATATACTGGCGCGGACTGTGGCGAGCGGCAATTACACGGTCACCGGTGTGCAGCCCACCACCTCGCCATCGATGGATATCGAGGTGTCGTCCAATTTCGAGCGCCTGCTGTTTGAGGCCGAGGGCCGCGATCCGGCCATCATCCGTAACGCCTTCGCGGCGCTGAAACAGCAGGGCAGCTTCGCCCTCTCCCCGCAGGCGCTCACCTCTATACGTGCGCTCTTTGCAGCAGGCCATGCCAGCGAGGCCGAAGTCGCGGACGAAATCAGGACCGTCCATGCCGCGTCGGGCTATGTGCTCGACCCGCATACGGCAGTTGGTGCGGTGGTGCTGCGCAAATGCGCCGAGGCTGACGCGATCAAGATCCTGCTCGCCACCGCCCACCCGGCAAAATTTCCCGATGCGGTCGAGGCGGCGTGCGGTGTCCGCCCCCCCCTGCCGCTGGCGTTGGCCGCACAGCGGACAGCTCCCGAGCGCCTGACGGTGCTTCCCAATGACCAGGCAATCGTCGAGCGCTACGTGCTTGATCATTGCCGTATCGCCGGAGGAATTGCGGCATGATTGACCTTCCGCCGCCCCGCCTCACCACGCTGGATAACGGTTTGCGCATTGTGAGCGAGCGCATGCCCGGTCTCGCATCGTCCTCGCTGGGCGTTTTCGTTGGCGCCGGTGCCCGCGTTGAGGCCGGCCATGAGCATGGGATCGCGCACCTCCTCGAACATATGGCCTTCAAGGGCACGCGCCGGCGCAGCGCACGTCATATCGTGGAGGAAATCGAAGCGGTCGGTGGCGATATCAACGCCGCGACATCGATGGAACAGACCGCCTATTACGCCCGCGTCCTTGAAGATGATCTGCCGCTGGCACTTGATATTCTGGCTGACATCGTCACCGCCAGCGTCTTTGCCCCCGATGATCTGGCGCGCGAAAAGGCCGTCATCCGCCAGGAAATAGCTGCCGTCCAGGACACACCGGACGATATCGTTTTCGAAAGTCTCCAGGCCGCCGCCTTCACCAATCAGCCGCTTGGCCGGTCCATTCTGGGAACCGATCGCTCGGTTGCCGGATTTACCCGTTCCGATATCGAGGGTTTCCTGCGTCGTCATTATGTGGCCGGCGACGTCGTGATCGCTGCGGCCGGCGCCATCGATCACGACGCGCTTGTCGCTGACGTGACGCGCCATTTCGCCTCCCTGCCGAGCGGTCAGGCCGCGTCGCTGCCTCAGGCCCGCTTCATTGGCGGCACCGTGCTTGATCGCCGCGATCTTGAGCAGGTCAACATCGCCCTTGCCCTCCCCAGCGTCGGCGTCGAGGACGACCAGGTCCATGCGGCGCGGATTTTTGCTACCCTGCTGGGCGGTGGCATGTCCTCGCGCCTCTTCCAGGAGGTCCGCGAAAAAAGAGGGCTGTGCTATAATGTTTCGGCTTTTCAGTGGGGGTATGCCGGCATCGGCCTGCTGGGCGTCCATGCCGCGACCGCGCCCGAGGACGTGGTTGATCTCGTAACCGTCATCCGCGAGGAGACCGCGAGAGCTGCGCACGAATGCACACGTGAGGAAATTGATCGCGCCAAGGCGCAGCTGCGCGCCGGCCTCATCATGAGCCTTGAGAACTCCTCGGCACGCGCCGATCGCCTGGCCCGCCAGCTCCTTGTCTTCGGAGAGCTGCGCGATGCCGCCACCGTCATTTCTGACCTTGATGCGGTGACGGTCGACGAGGTGCACGCCTCCGCCCAGCGTATTATCGAGGACGGCAGGCTTGCCCTGTCCGCCATCGGCCCGGAAAGTGCGCTGGGTGGCCTTGAGGCGGTGATGCCTGAAAAGCCGCGCCCGCAACATTGAGGAGCCGCATCGGCAATGACGCTGTTCCGCACAATCGGTCTGGGCGAAACGATGGCACCGATCCTCGGACAGGGGGTCATCTTGCGTGTGCCGCTGGCGAGCGATTACGACAGCTGGGCGGCCTTGCGCCACCAGAGCCGCGCCTTTCTGACCCCGTGGGAACCAACCTGGCCGGCGGATGATCTGACAAAAATTGCCTTCCGCCGTCGTATCAGGCGTTACGGGCAGGAAATGCGTGAGGATACCGCCTACAGCTTTTTCATCTTTGCCGACGCGACGCTGGTCGGCGGCCTGACGCTGTCGAATGTCCGTCGCGGCGTCGCCATGACCTGCGCGCTCGGCTACTGGATGGGCGCGCCCTATGCCGGCAAGGGGCTGATGAGCGCCAGCCTGCGGGCATTGCTCCCTCATGTATTCGGCAAAATGGGGCTGCATCGCATCGAGGCGGCCACCATGCCGCATAACCGCGCGTCGATGACCCTTCTCGAAAAAGTCGGATTCCAGCGCGAAGGCTACGCACGAAAATATTTGTGTATTGCTGGCGCTTGGCAGGATCACCTGCTCTTCGCCCGCCTTGCTGAGGACGCGTGAGGCTGATCTCGATGACGACGCGCCTCTTGGCGGTGATCGATCGCCGGGAACACTCTTGGGCGTGAAGCGCAAGCTTGTCGATCGGCTGTCGATGGCTGAGGCCCGTGCCGGGCGGAGGCGCCCGTCAGGCCGCCCACGCCGTCATCATGTGCAAAATCGCGGGGCATATGGCGATTGAATTACCGGTTCCACTTTCTGGCAACATGTTCTAGGCATTCGCAGCATGCGCGATGGGCGCGGGAGGAACGGTTGCGGTTTTCTGACCTCGTTCGGATCGTGACATGTGTGCTCGCCCTGGCAATCGCCGGGCCGGCATCAGCGCTTGACGCTGTGAGCGTCGCTGTCGATGTCAACGCGATCGATCTTGGCCGGGCCATTGAATTCTACCGGGATCGCGGCGAGCAATTATCGGTGTCGACCGCGCCTGGTACCGATGGCATCGTCCGCCGGATCGAAGTGCGCGCCAGCGCGTCACGCCCGTCGCCGAGCTGGGCAGTGTTTGCGCTGTCAAACGAGACGGATGAGCAGATCGACCGCCTTCTGGTCGCGCCGTTTTATCGTGCGTCCGGGTCGGGGCTTTATCGGCCTGATCTTGGCGGCCCGCGCATCGAATCGATCACGCCGAGCCAGGGGTTCCGCCCCGATCGCCAGTACAGCAGCCAGGCCGATGTCTTCCTGATCACTCTTGATCCGAGCTCGACCGTGACCTTCGTTGCCGAATTGCGCGACAGCCGCCTGCCGCAGCTCTATCTGTGGGAACCGGATGCCTACAAGGATACCGTCAATTCATTCACCCTCTATCAGGGGATCGTGATCGGTATTGCGGGGCTGACCGCGCTCTTCCTCACCATCCTGTTTCTCGTCAAGGGAACCACCATGCTGCCAGCGGCGGCCGGTCTCGCCTGGGCCGTTCTGGCTTATATGTGCATTGATTTCGGTTTCTGGCACAAAGTCTTCAACGCGGCGGCGAGTAGCGACAGGATCTATCGCGCCGGCGCCGAAGTGGCGATTTCGGCCATGCTTCTGATCTTTCTCTTCGCTTATCTCAATCTCGGCCGCTGGCATGTGCGCTTTGTCTGGGTTGTCGGACTGTGGCTGGTCGGGCTTGGCGCGTTGGTGGGGCTGTCGCTCTACGACCCGCCGCTGGCGGCAACGATTGCCCGGTTTTCCACGGCCGCCACCGCGATTGTCGGCCTTTGCCTCATCGTCTGGCTGGCGATCATGCGCCATTATGACCGCGCCATCATGCTGGCTCCCTGCTGGGTCTTGCTGGCCCTGTGGATCGGCGCGGCAGGGGCAACCGTGTTCGGCACTCTCAACAACGATGTGGTCGCGGCGGCGCTCGACGGTGGGCTGGTGCTGATCGTGCTCCTCGTCGGCTTCACGGTGATGCAGCACGCTTTTTCCGGCGGGCCGCTGGCCCCCTCATCGGTGAGCGATGGCGAGCGCCGTGCGCTCGCGCTGATCGGGGCTGGCGATGTCGTGTGGGATTGGGACGTTTTGCGCGACCGCATTTTCGTCAGCTCCGAGGCTGAACAGGTGCTGGGCCTGCCGCGCGGCACGCTGCTGGTGGCGCCGGCGCGCTGGCTTGATTGCCTGCACCCAAGCGATGGCGATCGCTTTCGCGCCGTCCTCGATGCCGTCCTCGAAACGCGGCGCGGTCGTGTCGATGAGGATTTCCGCCTGCGCGATCATGAAGGGCATTATCGCTGGTTTCATCTGCGCGCCCGCCCTGTTGTGGGCTCCGACGGCGAGGTGATCCGCTGTGTCGGAACACTCGCCGACGTCACCGACATGCGCATTGCCCAGGAGCGCCTGCTCCATGATGCTGTTCACGATAATCTGACCGGCCTGCCCAATCGCGAATTGTTTCTCGACCGCGTCTCTGCCGCCATGGTGCGTGCCCAGACGGACGCACAGATACGCCCTTCCGTCTTTGTCGTGGATGTTGATCGCTTCAAGCAGGTGAATGATTCAGTGGGGCTTGCCGCCGGCGACAGCATGCTGATGACCATCGCCCGCCGCCTGTCGCGCCTCATCGAGCCACAAGATACGCTGGCGCGCATCGGCGGCGACCAGTTCGGCATCATTCTCATGTCACAATCCGAGACAGATCAGATTGCCGCGTTCGCCGATCGCCTGCGGCGAGCCATTCGCCAGCCGCTGAGCTTTGCCGAGCGTGAAATATTCCTGACCGCCTCGATCGGGCTTGCCATCCATGATGATCATTATCACGGGCGGGAGGACATCCTGAACGACGCTGAACTGGCGATGTATCACGCCAAAAAAGGCGGCGCTGACCGTATCGAAGCCTTCAAGCCGAGCATGCGCGCGAGCAGCGGCGACCGGCTGATGGTCGAAAGCGAATTGCGGCGCGCCGTGGAGCGCGGCGAAATTCGCGTCTTTTACCAGCCCGTGGTACGTCTTGCCGATCAGACGATTGCCGGTTTCGAGGCGCTGGTGCGCTGGGAGCATCCGCGACGCGGGCGCATCTCGCCCGGCGAATTCATCGCGATCGCGGAAGAAAGTGGCGTGATCGTCGAGCTCGGCCAAGCGGTCCTCCAGCAGAGTTGCCAGCAGCTCGCAATCTGGCAACGCGATTTTCCCAGCGCGCACCCGCTCACCATGGCAGTCAACGTATCAAGCCGGCAATTGCTGCGCCAGGATCTCGCCCATGACGTGGGCGCCGTCTTGTCGGCAACCGGGATCGACCCGGCAACGCTGAAGCTTGAGATCACCGAGAGTCTGGTGATGGAAAACCCTGAATTCGCCGCCCAGGTTCTCGTGCGCCTGAGGGAACTGGGCGTCGGTTTGTCGCTGGACGATTTCGGTACCGGCTATTCAAGCCTGTCCTATCTGCAGCGCTTTCCCTTCGATACGTTGAAGATCGATCGCGCCTTCGTCCATCCCGACGGGTCAGGCAAGCGCCCCGCCATCCTGCGCTCGATCGTCGCCCTTGCTCACGACCTTGAAATGGACGTGGTGGCGGAAGGAGCGGAAACCGTCTCCGACGGGTTGGAATTGCGCCAGCTCGGCTGCCTCTATGCCCAGGGCTATGCCTTCGGGCAACCGATGAATGCCGACCATGCGACGCTCCATCTGCGTGGCGCCACAAGGCTGGCTGCCGCGCAGTAAGGCGTGCATATAATTAGTTGACATCATCAACCAATCGCATGAATCTCGACCTCTGTTGCCCGGACGTCGCGCGAGAGGATGCCCCATGCTTGCAGATGAGCCCCCCGGTTCCACCGGCCGGGATAACGTCGGCGGCACTGATGTGCCACGCGCGTCAGTCGCAGCGCTTCGCCGCTTTGCCCGCTTCTACACGCGCCATGCCGGCCTTCTTGAGCCCGGCCTCTACGGAACCAGCCTGACGCTGACCGAGGCGCGCATCCTCTACGAGCTGGCGCGCGGTGAGGGAAGCCACGCCGTCGATATTGCCCGCCTCCTTGCCCTTGATCGCGCACAGCTCAGCCGCACATTCGCGCGCTTCGAAAAGGCCGGGTGGATCAGGCGCGAGACAGATCGGCACGATCGCCGCCGCGCCATCATCAAATTGACCAGGGCCGGCAAGGCGCTCTTCCGCTCGCTGGATCATCAAGCCGACCATGACGTCGCCGCCATGTTGAAGCCGTTGCCAGGCGACGTCAGACAAATTCTCATCACCGCACTGGCAACGGCGGAACACATCCTCGCCGCCGCCGCGCCATCGCCCATCGTCATCCGCGACGCCGCCATCGGCGATCTGGGCCTCATCATTCACCGCCACGCCGTGCTCTACGCGCGTGACTATGGCTGGAACCGCGCCTTCGAAGCTCTGGTGGCCGAGATCGCCAGCACCTACATCCGTGACTTCGCTCCCGACCATGATGGCTGCTGGATTGCCGAGCGCGACGGGGCCTTTCTCGGCTGTGTGATGCTGGTCAGGGCCGGGCCTGATGCCGCCAGGCTGCGCCTTCTGCTGGTGGAGCCGCAGGCGCGCGGTCTTGGACTTGGCGGACGATTGGTCGATCACTGTATCGCCGCCGCCAAGGCTCGCAGCTATCGCCGCCTTGTTCTCTGGACCAACGATATTCTTGTCGCTGCGCGCGCGCTTTATGTGCGTCGCGGCTTTGTCCTGACCGCAAGCGAGCCTCATGACAGTTTCGGCCATCATCTCGTGGGCGAGACGTGGGAATTATCGCTGGAGAGCGATTGACGAGCGATCAGGCGTGACCGGTCTGCGATGACAGATGGGTCGGATCGGCGCCGAGATGGCGCAGGATGCGCTGGTATTTTCCTGAAATATCGGGATCGAACACAAGCGTGCGGTCGGCGGCACAGACCAGCCAGCCATTGGCCTGCAATTCACGCTCGAGCTGCCCCGGCGCCCAGGCGGCATAGCCAAGCGCCAGAATGGCGTCACGCGGCCCTTGCCCGGCGGCAATGGCGCGAATGATATCAAGCGTCGCGGTGAGGCAGACCCCGTCATCCATCGCCATCGTCGCGTTGGCGATCATAACATCATCGGAGTGAAGGACGATGCCGCGCGCCGGCTCAACCGGCCCGCCTTTGACGACGCAGATCGCGCCATGCCCCGGCGGCAATGTAATGTCCGTTCCTTCAGGGATGATGTTGAGCTGCACCAGCAGATCGAAAAACCGGATGTCATCGGCCGGATGATTGATGATCAGGCCCATGGCCCCGGCGTCGGAATGGGCACATATATAGATCACCGCGCGCTGGAAGCGCGGATCGGGCATCGACGGCATCGCCACCAGAAAATGGCCGTCGAGATAGCCCGGACCAGTCAGGCGTTCGAGAAGTTCGGTCAGCTTCATGGGTGTCAGCCTAGCGGTTTCACCGCCCTTATGGAATATCCGAGCATCATACACCGCGCCAGTCGACCCCGCTCAAACCCGCTTCACGTGGGCGTCACGAGCTTGTTCATCGTTTTTTCGAATTATCTGGCGTAGGGATACGGGATGCCGATGTTCTTTTCCACCCGTCGCCGCGATGTGTGTGCTGGTGCCGCCGCCGGGCTGATGGCGGTGTGCTCGCAATGGATGGGACGAAGCCATGCCAGCGACGCCTTGCCGGCGCGCATGCGCCTGCTCGCCGGCGGACGTGACGGCGAGGGGCGCCTTCTTGCCGGTGTCCAGCTGTCGTTGCAGCCGGGCTGGAAGACGTATTGGCGCTTGCCCGGCGGGAGCGGTATCCCGCCGATCTTTGACTGGAGCGCCTCTCTCAATGCGAAATCGGTCATTGTCTCCTACCCGGCACCGAGCCGTCTGGGGGAAGGGCCGGGTATGTTCCTGGGCTATACCGGTGACGTTGTTTTCCCGGTCGAGGTGATACCCGCCGATCCGGCCAGTGACGTCGAGCTTGTCCTTGATCTGACGTATGGGGTGTGCGAGCGCATCTGTATTCCAGCCGAAAGCCAGGCGCGGCTGCGCTTTGCGTCCGGCTCGCCCGCTGATGACGCCGCCGCGTTGATCGAGCGCGCCCGAGCGCGTGTGCCCCGCCGCGTCCCTGCGGGAACCATGATCCGGGACTGGCGCTATCTGGCTGATCAACGGCGTATCGAGTTTGCGGTGGATGCGTTGGGTGGCGTTGACTTTGTAGCCGTCGAGGGGCAGGTCGATCTTGATCTGGGGATGGCGGTCGAGGTCGCTTCGTCCGGGCCTTTGAAGCGATTTTCAGTAAGCCTTGGCGGGCCATCCGCCGCACCGCCTGCTTCTCCTATTCTCGTGACCATCGTCAGCCGCCGCGCGGCGGTGGAGGAAGCGCATACACTCGACGGATAGACGATGACCGTCTATGTCAGGAGGCTGGAGCAACGATGCTGCAGCCGGAGACACAGATGACGATTAAAGTTGGTGATCGCCTACCCGACGTGAAGTTCAAGATCATGGGTTCCGATGGCCCTGCTGACCTTGCGAGCAGCGATGTCTTCAAGGGCAAGAAAGTTGCCTTCTTCGCCGTACCAGGTGCCTTTACCCCCACCTGCCACCGTAATCATCTGCCGGGCTATCTCGAGCATGCGGCCGCGCTTCATGCCAAGGGCGTCGATACCATCGCTGTGACCGCCGTCAACGATGTGTTTGTGATGAACGAATGGAAGAAAGCGACGGGGGCTGGCGACAAGATCGTGTTTCTGGCTGATGGCGCGGCTGTTTTTGCCAAGGCCATCGGCCTTGATCTTGATGCGACAGTTCCTGGTCTTGGCATCCGCTCGAAGCGCTATGCGATGCTGGTGGATGATGGTGTCGTCAAGGTCCTCAATGTCGAGGACGTGCCTTCCAAGGCTGACGCGTCGAGCGCCGTCGCGCTTCTGAAGGAAATCTGAAATACTCTGCCGGCTTCGCTCGATCAGCCTTTGATCTTTGTAATCGGCGCGCTATGATCGAAGGCGTCTGGCGGCACGTCAGGCAGCACACGCGGGAGAGACCAGCCGGGTATTCCCGACTGGCGCCGAAGGCGCAACCGCCCCGGAAACGCTCAGGCAACCGGACCGCGCGTGTTATTGACTCTGGAAAGCAACGGCCACAGCCGTTCACCGACGGGTGCAAGCCGCGTTGTAGCGATGCGGCGAAATCTCTCAGGTTCCCAGACAGAGGGGGCGCGAACCGGGCATGATCCGGCACGCTGTCTCTTGTCGGGAACCGCGCATGGCCGCTGATATTTCTTTGAAGCAGACGCCGCTGGTGATGGCCCATCGTGCCTCTGGCGCGCGCATGGTACCGTTTGCCGGCTATGAAATGCCGCTTCACTACGAGGATGGCATTCTCGCCGAGCACAACTGGACCCGCGGGAATGCCGGTCTCTTCGATGTCTCCCATATGGGGCAGGCTGAGCTGGTCGGCCCCGATCACGAGACGACGGCGCGGGCGCTTGAAGCGCTGGTGCCCGCGGATATTTTGGGCCTTGAGCCGGGAAAGCAGCGCTACACGCAGTTATTGAACCCGTCTGGCGGCATCATTGATGATGTGATGGTGAGCCGTGGCGGCGATGATGGCCGCCTCGCCCTCGTCGTCAACGCAGCCCGCGCATCGGTCGATTATGCGCATATGATGAGCGCCCTGCCACCCGTCGTGCGATTGCTCGCCCATGAGGATCGCGCCCTGCTTGCCCTGCAGGGCCCGAAAGCGGCGGCGGTTCTAGCCGAGCACGAGGCGACATTAGCGGCCATGAGCTTCATGAGCGTGCGCCACGTGCGACTGGCCGGTATCGATTGCGTCGTTTCGCGCTCCGGCTATACCGGTGAGGACGGTTTCGAGATAGCGCTTGGCGCCCGCGATGCACCGCGGCTGTGGGCGGTATTGACGGGCGAGGATGATGTGCGCCCGGTAGGCCTTGGCGCCCGTGATACGCTGCGCCTTGAAGCCGGCCTTTGCCTGTACGGCCACGATATCGACGAGACAACCTCGCCGATCGAGGCGGGGCTTGCCTTCTCGGTCGCCAAGCGCCGGCGTCAGGAGGGAGGCTTTCCTGGCGCCAGACGGCTGATGGGTGAGCTTGCCGGTGACATGAAACGCCAGCGCGTTGGCATCATCGTTGAGGGCCGCCAGCCAGCTCGCGAAGGCTGCGCCATCCTAGATCCGGCGAAGGGCCTGAGGATCGGTATCATCACCTCCGGCGGTTTTAGCCCGACAGTCGGGCGGCCTGTCGCCATGGGCTACCTCCCCCCGACGCATGCAGTGGCCGGAACAGCGCTTCATGTGCAGGTGCGCGACAAGCGTCTCAACGCCCTCGTCACCGCTATGCCATTTGTGCCGCATCGCTATGCCCGGGCCGGTTGAACAGCGCGGCCGGCGACTTGATCCCACCCTTTTACGGAGCCTTGCCATGGTGTCTCTGCGTTTCACCAAAGATCACGAATATGTCCGCCTCGACGGCGATATCGCGACCATCGGCATCACCGATTACGCGCAAAAGCAGCTCGGTGATGTGGTCTTTGTCGAATTGCCGGATGTCGGCGCGAAGCTTGAGCGGGGCAAACAGGCGGCAATTGTTGAATCAGTTAAGGCGGCGTCTGAAGTGTATGCGCCGCTGACGGGCGTGGTGGTCGCGGTCAATGAGGCGCTTCCCGATACGCCAGCAATCGTCAATTCGTCGCCGCTGGCCGGGGGCTGGTTCCTCAAGATGACGCTTGCCCATGCCGGCGAGATGGATGTCCTGATGAGCGAGGCGGACTACAACGCCTATGTCGAAACCCTGGGCTGAGGCGTTCCATGCGCTATCTCCCGCTCACCGCTGTTGAACGCCAGGACATGCTGGCCAAAATCGGCGCCGCGTCGATGGATGATCTCTTCCTCGGCATCCCCGCTGACAAGCGTTTGCCGGGGCTGATGGAGCTGCCGGCGGGGCGCGGCGAATGGGATGTCGAGCGCTTGCTCAATGGGCTTTCGGCGCAAAATAAAGCGGCTGGAGATGTGCCCTTCTTCGTCGGTGCTGGCGCCTATCGCCACCACATCCCGGCCAGCGTCGATCATCTCATCCAGCGCTCGGAATTCCTCACCTCCTACACCCCCTACCAGCCCGAGATCGCGCAAGGGACGCTGCACTACCTCTTCGAATTCCAGACGCAGGTGGCGTTGCTGACCGGCATGGAGGTCGCGAACGCCTCGATGTATGATGGCTCGACGGCCACCGGCGAAGCCGTCCTCATGGCCCATCGCCTGACCAGGCGCGCCAGGGCCGTCCTGTCGGGCACGCTGCATCCCCATTATCGCACGGTTGTTGAAACGCTTTCGCGCATGGCGGGCGATGATGTGGAGGCGATGGTGCCGGCCATTGCGGGCAGCAGCGAGGATATCCTCGCAGCCATCGATGCTGACACGTCGTGCGTCGTCGTGCAGTCGCCGTCTTTTTATGGCGAGATCATCGATCTGCGGCCGATTGCCGCCAAAGCCCACAGCGTTGGCGCCCTGCTGATTGCGGTGGTGAGTGAAGCGGTGTCCTTCGGGCTGGTTGAAAGCCCGGGCGCGCTGGGGGCTGACATCGTGGTGGCGGAAGGCCAGTCGATCGGCAACAGCCTCAATTTCGGCGGCCCCTATGTGGGGCTCTTCGCCACAAGGCAGAAATTCGTCCGCCAGATGCCCGGACGCCTGTGCGGTGAAACGGTTGATGCCGATGGCAGGCGCAGTTTTGTCCTCACTTTGTCGACCCGCGAGCAGCATATCCGCCGCGACAAGGCGACATCGAACATCTGTACCAATTCCGGCCTGTGCTGCCTTGCCTTCACCATCCACATGGCGCTTCTGGGCGAAACAGGCCTCAAGCGACTTGCGCACCTCAATCATGCGCATGCGGTCAGGCTTGCCGACATGTTGCGTGACGTCAAAGGGGTGGAGGTGTTGAACCATTCCTTCTTCAATGAATTCACCCTGCGCGTCCCTGGCGATGCGGCAACGCTGGTGGAAGCCCTGGCGCAGGCGGGCGTGCTTGCCGGCGTACCGGTATCACGCCTCGAACCGGAGCGCCCGCACCTCAAGGATCTGCTGCTCGTCGCCTCCAGCGAGATGAACAGCGATGACGATCGCCACAGGCTGGTTGCGGCAATGAAAAAGGTGCTCGCATGAATTCCGAAGGTCGCCCCACCGCCCCATCACAAACGACCGGCATCAGCCCGGCGCGAACCTTTACCGCCAACCGGGCGCTGCAGCAGGAAGAAGGGCTTCTTTTCGAGATCGGGCGCCATGATGTCACCGGCGTTGACCTTGAGGAGCCGGCGGCTTTCGTGCCGCGCCTTGGCGGATTGGAGAGAGCGGGCGCGATCGGCCTCCCCGGCCTCAGCGAACCGGAAGCGATGCGCCATTATGTGCGCCTCAGCCAGAAGAATTACGGCATTGATTCGGGGCTGTTTCCGCTAGGCTCCTGCACCATGAAACACAATCCACGGTTAAACGAGAAGATGGCGCGCCTGCCGGGCTTTGCCGATATCCACCCATTGCAGCCGCAATCAACCGTGCCCGGCGCGCTGGCACTCATGGAGATGCTGTCGCATTGGCTGATCGAGATGACGGGCATGAACGCGGTGGCGCTGAGCCCCAAGGCAGGCGCCCATGGCGAGCTTTGCGGAATGATGGCGATCAAGGCGGCACTGGCTGCCCGTGGCGAGCACGAGCGTCAGGTGGTGCTCGTGCCTGATTCAGCCCATGGCACCAACCCCGCAACGGCCGCCCTGATCGGCTTCAGCGTGCGCTCGGTGCCAGCCGGCGCTGATGGCATGGTGCGGGCGGATGCGGTCAAAGCAGCCCTTGATGGCGATGTCGCAGCAATCATGCTGACCAATCCCAACACCTGCGGTCTGTTCGAGGCCGAGATCGTGGCGATTGCCGCGGCCGTGCACGAGGCTGGCGCCTATTTTTACTGCGACGGCGCCAATTTCAACGCCATCGTCGGCAAGGCGCGTCCGGGCGATCTGGGTGTCGATGCCATGCACATCAACCTGCACAAGACTTTTTCGACGCCTCATGGCGGCGGCGGTCCGGGGGCTGGGCCGGTGGTCCTGTCGGCAGCTCTCGCCCCGTTTGCCCCGGCGCCCTATCTGCTCCGCGATGGCAGGGGCCTGCGCCTCGTTGAGGATACGGCGCGCGACGGCGATCACGCCCCCTTCGGTCGCCTCACCGCTTTCCACGGCCAGATGGGTATGTATGTGCGCGCATTGTCCTACATGCTCTCCCACGGCGCCAATGGCATGAAGCAGGCATCCGAGGATGCCGTCCTCAACGCCAATTACATCCGCGCCGGGCTGAGCGACCTCTTGACCCAGCCCTTCGGCGACCAGCCCTGCATGCATGAGGTGCTGTTTGATGATGCCTGGCTGAAAGGCACTGGCCTCACCACGCTCGACATCGCCAAGGCGCTGATCGACGAGGGCTACCATCCGATGACCATCTATTTCCCGCTGGTCGCCCATGGCGCCATGCTGATTGAACCAACCGAATCGGAATCAAAGCTCTCGCTTGACCTGTTCATTGCGACCATGCGCGATCTCGCTTTGGCCGTGAGGGCGGGCGAGAAAGAACGCTTTCTTTCCGCCCCGCGCCTCAGCCCGCGCCGTCGCCTTGATGAGACGCGCGCTGCCCGCCAGCCCGTTTTGCGCTGGAAGCCCCGCGCCCCACTGCCGCGGGACACCGATTAGACGGGGCGGGCCTTAAGGTCAGGACCCTAGCTGCGGGCCCGCGATTTACGTGCCGTTTTGGGTGCTGCCGGCGGAGGTGCCGGATCAAAGCCCACAAATATCTGCAGGTCGGAGAGTTTATCGCTGGGATCGCGGGTGATTTTGAAATTGTCGATGACGATTGAAAAATTTGCCTGCGCCTCATTGGGCGGTATCGATACGCTCACCTGGGTCAGGCGGGAATCGAGGACATCATCCCCCCGCACAACAGCAATCCGCACCGGCACCTGGTAGTTACCTGGCGATCCCGACGGCCCCAGCAGCAGGCGGCCGACGGCGCCGACACGGTAACTTCCGGCGTAATTATTGTCAGCACCCAGCGTGTGGCATTCACGCGCCAACTTGCCAAGTGTGGCCTGCCACACCAGCGCTTCCGCCGCCTCACCGGCACCTGCGCGGAAGGTACGAAGGGTCTCGGTACCTTCGCGGATTTCCACATTGGGGCAGCTGACAGCAACGATCCCCGGCGCCAGCTTTGGCGCGGAGGGGTCGCCAGGAACGGCTAAAGGAGCGCCGAAAATCCCTTGCAGCCAGCCCGGGCGGGCATTGGTTGGAAGGTCGGCGAGCGAGGGTTGGCTGGCCGCCGGCGCAGCCGTCTGGCCCGCAACTGTTCCCGATCCCTCGATGGTTGCGGGCGTCTGGGCGGCAGGCGGGCTTGCCCCGATACCAAACGCGCTGCATCCGGCCAGCGTCAGGAAGGCCGTCACTGCGACTCCTTGGTGTAGTCGGGCAATCATCACTCGCTTGCGATCCGCGCAGACCATGGATAGACATCTCCATTGCCGCCATGCTGGGGGCGTTCGTGTCCTAGCATGGCAAGCGTTGCAACCAAACAGGCAGGCAGGCGCCTGATATGCGCCACTTGACCGGAGCTTATCGCTGCTCCTGTGCCGTCAAGACAAGGAAATTTCATGGCAAGCGCTGAAAAACCCAAGCTGAACATCATCCTGTGCTCGCCGCGTGGCTTCTGCGCCGGTGTTGTGCGTGCCATTGATGTGGTGGTACTGGCGTTGAAAAAATACGGCGCGCCGGTCTATGTGCGCCACGAAATCGTCCATAACCGCTATGTGGTGGAGAGTCTGAAGCAGAAGGGCGCGATTTTCGTCGAGGAACTCGACGAGGTGCCCAGCGATGATCATCCGGTGATCTTTTCGGCTCATGGTGTCCCGAAATCAATTCCTGCCGAGGCCGCCAGCCGCAATCTGCTCGCCATCGACGCCACCTGTCCGCTGGTGACGAAAGTGCATCGCGAGGCCGAGATCCATCATCGTCGCGGCCGCGACATCATCCTCATCGGTCACGCCAGCCACCCCGAAGTGACCGGGACCATGGGTCAATTGCCTGATGGCGCCGTCCAGCTTGTCGAAACGGTTGATGATGTCGCAAGGCTGACGCCGCGCGATGAAGGCAATCTCGCCTACATCACCCAGACGACGCTGTCGATCGACGACACCCATGACATCATCCTCGCCCTTGAGCAGCGCTTTCCCTCGATCACCGGACCGCACAAGGAGGACATTTGCTACGCCACCACCAACCGTCAGGAAGCGGTGAAGGTGGTAGCCCCGCAGGTTGACGCGCTGATCGTTGTCGGCGCCCCCAATTCCTCGAACTCGCTGCGCTTGCGTGAGGTTGCCGAGCGCGCCGGATGCGCCCGCTCCTACCTTGTCCAGCGCGCGGCTGAAATCGACTGGTCCCTCTTTGAGGGCATCAAGACGCTGGGCCTGACGGCGGGCGCTTCGGCGCCCGAGGTCCTGGTCGAGGAAGTGATGGGGGCGTTCGCCGAGCGCTACGACATCACCATCGACCAGGTCTCGACATCGGAAGAACATGTCTTTTTCCCGCTGCCGCGCCAGTTGCGCGACGTAGCCCAGCCCGAGCCGGCGGTTTAGCAGCCGCCCTCAGCTGTTGAGGATCAGCCCCACGCCAAGCACGACGAGCAAAAGCCCGGCCGCCTCGAGGCCCGTCGTGCCCTGCCTGAAGACCTTGCGTGACAAGGCCCAGGCAAAGATCACCTCGACAAGCGCCAGCGTGCGCACGCGGGCGACCTGTTCAAGCGCAAACGCCAGAAACCAGAATTGCGAGGCAAGCGCCCCGGTGAAGCCAGCCGGCAATGAAGAGCGCCACGCCTTGAGGACGCCGATGAGTACCTGGCGGTCACGTACCGCCAGATAGGCTGACAGGCTGAAGGCCTGGAAGGCCAGCCCCCAGACAAGCGTGGTGGTCGCCCGTAACACAAAGCTCGTGTGCTCAAGCGACAACACGCCGCCACGAAAGCCGACGGCGGCCGCGCCAAACAGCGCGCCTGACACAATACCGCGCAGGGCAGGCCGGGCATTGGCTTTGAAGCCTCTGGTTTCTGTTCCGGCCGGCCACGACATCATCAGCACGCCGCCGGTCGCCATCAGGATGGCCATCACCGCCAGCGCTGACAGATGCTCGCCCAAAACGACAACCGCAAAGAGCGCCACGTGAATGGGCTCGGTCTTGGTGAGTGCCGTCGTCACCACGAACGACTTTTCGTTCATTGCCGACAGCATGAGGCCGGTGGCGAGGATCTGCGCGAAGGCGCCAAGCGCCACCCACAGCAGGAAGGTGACATCGGGCGCTGGCGGCGCGGCGCCAGACGTCAGGCAGACGATCAGCAAAAACAGCAGGGAAAAGGGCAGCCCGTAGAGAAAGCGTACATGGGTGGCGCCGACCGTGCCGAGCCTTTTGGTCAGGCTGCGCTGTACGCCATTGCGCACCGTCTGCGCGGCGGAAGCGGTGACGGTGAAGACGGCCCATAGCCATTCGAACATGTGTGAAACCCGGTTGGTGGTCTGGTGGGCGTTTTGACGTCGTGGATAAGCAAGGCTACCACCGGATGCGGCATGGTGCGCGGAGCTGTGGTGGGGATGGCAGTCTATACCGATGTATCGGATGAAGAATTGTCGTCCTTCGTGGCGGCTTACGACATCGGCATGCCTTTGTCTTTCAAGGGAATCGCTGAAGGTGTTGAGAATACCAACTATCTGCTCCATGCCGAAGGTGGCCGGTTTATTCTCACCCTCTACGAGAAGCGGACAAAAAGCGAGGATTTGCCCTTCTTTTTGGGGTTGATGCGCCATCTGGCGTCCAAGGGCGTGCGCTGCCCGATGCCGATCGTCGATCGCCAGGGTGAAAGCCTGAAGCGGCTCGCCGGTCGCCCGGCGGCGATGATGAGTTTTCTCGACGGTGTGTCGGTGCGCCGCCCGAGTGCGGAACAATGCGCGACTGTGGGTGCAGCCCTCGCCGCCCTCCATGAAGCGAGCGCCGATTATGAATTAGCACGGCCAAACGCCATGTCGGTCATGGCCTGGCGCCCGCTGATTGCAGCTGTGGGTGAGCGCGCCGACGAGGTGGCGCTGGGGCTTGCCGAGGACATCGAGGATGAGATGGCCTTCCTGGAGCGCCATTGGCCATCCGACCTGCCACGCGGCGTCATTCACGCCGATCTCTTTCCCAACAATGTCCTCTTCATCGGCAAGCAGGTGTCGGGGCTCATCGATTTCTATTTCGCTGCCAATGACGCCTACGCCTATGATCTGGCGATCTGTCTGAATGCCTGGTGTTTTGAAGCCGATCATTTCTCGCTCAATATCACCAAGGCGCGCGCACTCGTGGAGAGTTACAGCAAAATCAGGCCGCTGGCCGACGCTGAAAAAGCAGCGTTCCCGCTGCTGAGCCGTGGTGCCGCCATGCGCTTCCTCGCCACCCGCCTCTATGACTGGATCAATACGCCGCCGGGTGCCCTGGTGAAGCGTCTTGATCCGGTCGAATACTGGCGGAAAAACCGCTTCCATCGGCGCATGATGTCGCCAGCCGATTATGGTCTTTGAGCATGACTGACACCGCAAAGCGCGTGATCATCTTCACCGATGGCGCCTGTTCGGGAAATCCGGGGCCGGGCGGCTGGGGGGCGGTCCTGCGCTGGGGCGCGAGCGAGCGCGAGCTCTCCGGGGGCGAGGCTGACACGACCAATAACCGCATGGAGCTGATGGCCGCCATCGAGGCGCTGGCAGCCCTCACCCGGCCGATGTCGGTCGACCTTACCACTGACAGCGAATATCTGCGTAACGGCATCATGCAGTGGATCCATGGTTGGAAACGCAATGGCTGGAAGACGGCACAGAAAAAGCCGGTGAAGAACGCCGATCTGTGGATGCGCCTCGATGAGCTGGTCGCGCGCCACGACATCGCCTGGCACTGGACCAAGGGACATGCCGGCGATCCGATGAATGAGCGCGTGGACGAATTGGCGCGCGCTGCCATCAAGCGCTTGCGCGAGCAAGGGTAGCCCTCACCCTGCGCCAAAGCTGATTTGGCATATGACCGTGCAGGCTCTAACCTTGCGGCAGCCTTGATCAGGAGTAACCGATGCCGCACACCGCCGCAGCACAGATAATGACACCCGGAACGGACATCCCGACCTATGCCGATGTCGAGGCGGCCGCCAGGCGTCTTGCCGGCGTTGCTCACCGCACGCCCGTCCTGACGTCGCGCGCCGCGAACAAGCGGGCAGGGGCCGAACTCTTCTTCAAATGCGAGAATTTTCAGCGCGCCGGCGCCTTCAAATTTCGTGGCGCTTATAACGCGATATCGCTGCTGTCGCCGGCGGCAAGGAAGGCAGGCGTGCTCACCTATTCCTCCGGCAACCACGCGCAGGCGATAGCCCTTGCCGGCTCCCTTCTTGGCGTTCCCGCCACCGTCCTCATGCCTGAGGACGCGCCGGCGATGAAAGTCGCCGCCACGCAAGGCTATGGCGCTCACGTCATCCGCTTCGACCGCTACAAGGATAGCCGTCATGACCTCGCAACGACCATGGCAAACGAGCAGGGGCTGACGCTGATCCCGCCCTTCGACCATGCCGACATCATCGCCGGGCAGGGGACGGCTGCCAAGGAACTGATCGAGGAGACAGGTGCGCTTGACGCATTGCTGATCTGCATGGGCGGCGGCGGGCTGGTCGCCGGCTGCGCGCTGGCCGCACGCGCTTTGTCGCCGTCAGCAGCCATTATCGGCGTCGAGCCGGAAGCCGGCAATGACGGTCAGCAATCCTTCCGCAGCGGTAAAATCGTTGAAATCACCGTGCCGCGCACTCTTGCCGACGGCGCGCAGACAACGGCGCTGGGAGCGCGCAATTTTGCCATCATCCGTCGCGATTTGAGCGATGTTCTGACCGTTGATGACACGCAACTTGTTGAGACAATGCGGTTCTTTGCCGAGCGGATGAAGATGATCGTCGAGCCGACGGGCTGTCTGGCAGCGGCGGGCGCCTTTGCTCACGCCGCGCAGACATGGCCGGGGGGCAGGGTTGGCGTTATCATCAGCGGCGGCAATGTCGATCTTGCCGCTTTTGCGCGGCTGGTGGCGTGAAATCGCGCAATCGTGACTTAGAACGGCAAGGCTTTAATGATTTAGTACATCATCCCGTGTACCAAACTCTGCGAGATACGTATTGTAACGTAGATAAAGATTGAGGTCGATGATGAACCGCCGTTCGCTCCTTGCGTTGATCACAGGCGCTGCCCTTGTACCCCTGATGCGCGCTGCCGAGGCTGCGGCGGGCTTCCTCCATTATAAAGCGGAAGAATTCGCGCAGATGCTGAAGAATGGCGACACCATCGTCATTCACGTTCATGCTGACTGGTGCCCGACCTGCACCCGCCAATTGGTGACGCTCGACCAGATGGCAGGCGAAGCGGCTTTCAGCCGCGTGCGCTTTGTTCGCGTCAATTTTGATACGGACCTCGATTTCCTGCGCGCCAATCGCGTGTCCAGCCAGTCAACGATCATCGTCGTCAAGGGCGGCCACGAAGCAAGCCGATTTGTCGGTGTGACCCGCGCCGGTGAAATCCGCACCCGCATCACCGCCGCGGTCTGACGACCGGGGAGTGTCGACGTGACAGCGCTTGCCCTGGCCTTTCTCGCCGGGACTTTAACCACGCTGAACCCGTGTGTTCTCCCCATGTTGCCGCTCGTGCTGGCGGGAACCATGAGTGGAGGCCGGCTCGGGCCGGTAGCCTTTGCCGCCGGCATGGTATTGTCGTTCACCGCGCTTGGTCTCTTCATCGCCACCATCGGCATTGGTCTTGGCATCACGCCCAATGTGCTGCGTCAGCTGGCCGCGCTGATGTTTGTCCTCTTTGGTCTCGTTTTGCTGGTTAAACCGCTGCAGGAGCGTATGGCGCTCGCAACCGCCGGTATCGCCACGGGTGCCAATGCACTGGCCGGGCGGGTGGAAGCAAAAGGCCTCGCCGGTCCGTTTCTCTTCGGAACATTGGCGGGGGCCTTGTGGTCGCCTTGTTCCGGGCCGTCGCTCGGGGCGGCGATTGCGCTGGCAGCCGAATCGGGCGGGCTTGCTCCAGCCGCGCTGCGCATGCTGGCCTTTGGCCTTGGCGCGACGCTCATTCTGATGATCCTTGCCTATGGCTCGCGCGCTGCGATCATGGATCGGCGCAACACGCTGCTGTCGGCTGCGGGCTGGGTAAAACCCGCCGCCGGTTTTTTGTTTGTTGCAATCGGCCTCATCGTCCTCACCGGCCTCGACAAGACGATGGAAGCGTTCCTCGTCGCCCGTATGCCGGATTGGCTGATCGACATCACCACCAGCCTTTGACCGGGCTGGCGCCCTACATGCCGATGTAATTCGGCCCGCCTGCACCTTCCGGCGTCACCCAATTGATGTTCTGGGCGGGGTCCTTGATGTCACAGGTTTTGCAATGAACGCAATTCTGCGCATTGATGACAAAACGCGGATCGCTTTTCGTTTCGGAATTGGCGTAAACCACTTCGTACACACCTGCCGGGCAATAGAGCCGCGCCGGCTCGCCATAGAGCGGCAGGTTGCGGCCAATCGGGATGCTGGCATCTTTTAACTGCAGATGCACCGGCTGGTCTTCCTCGTGATTGGTGTTGGAGAGATAGACCGAGCTTGGCTTGTCGAAGCTGATTTTGCCGTCCGGGCGCGGATAATCGATGGGTGATGACTGCGCCAGCGTTTTCAGCGTGGCGAAATCGGCCTTGCCATGTTTCATGGTGCCAAACAGTGAAAAGCCGAAGGTGTTGCACCACATGTCAAAGCCGCCGATAGCGATGCCGATGAAGGTGCCAAGCTTCGACCATAGCGGCTTGGCGTTGCGCACCCGCCACAGATCCTGACCGATCGGGGAGGTCCGCCACGCCTCCTCATAAGCTGCCAGTTCGTCATGGGCGCGCCCCTGTTGCAGCGCCGTGAACGTATGCTCGGCCGCCAGCATGCCTGAGAGAATGGCGTTATGGCTGCCCTTGATGCGCGGCACGTTGACGAAGCCCGCCGCACACCCGAGCAGCGCTCCGCCGGGAAACGTCAGCTTGGGCACCGACTGATACCCGCCTTCGGTAATGGCGCGTGCCCCGTAGGCGATACGCTTGCCGCCCTCGAAAACGCTGCGGATGCCGGGATGCGTTTTGAAGCGCTGGAACTCATCGAATGGTGACAGGTAGGGGTTCGTATAGTTGAGATGAACGACGAAGCCGGCGGCAACGAGCCGCTCGCCATAATGATAGAGGAACGAGCCGCCGCCTGTCGTGTTGTCGAGCGGCCAGCCGAAACTGTGCTGCACCAGACCGGGCTGATGCTTGTCGGCGGCTACTTCCCAGATTTCCTTGATGCCGATGCCGAATTTCTGCGGCTCGCGCCCCTGTGACAGGTCGAAGCGGGCGATCGCCTGCTTGCTGAGATGACCGCGCGCGCCCTCGCCGAGCAGCGTGTATTTGCCGCGCAGCTCCAGGCCACGGGTAAAGGTCGATTTGAGGCTGCCATCCTTGGCAACACCCATATCGCCGGTAGCAACCCCGACCACACCGCCCGTCTCGTCATAAAGCAATTCGGCTGCGGCAAAGCCCGGATAAATCTCGACACCCAGCGCCTCTGCTTCGCCGGCGAGCCATTTCACCACCTCACCCAGCGAGACGATATAGTTGCCGTGATTATTCATCAGTGGCGGCATCATCCAGTTGGGAAGGCGAATCGCCATCGAGGTGCCAAGAAAGAGAAAGCGGTCATCCTTCACTTGCGTGGTGATCGGGGCACCCTTCTCCTTCCAGTCGGGGATAAGCTGGTTGATGCCGACCGGGTCAATGACGGCGCCCGACAGGATATGGGCGCCGGGCTCCGAGCCCTTCTCGACGACGACCACCGAAATTTCGGCACCATTATCCATCGCCAGCTGTTTGAGACGGATGGCGGCGGCCAGACCTGCCGGTCCGGCGCCAACAATCACCACATCGTAGTCCATCTGGTCGCGCGCTGGCTTATCGGTCAAATTCTGGCTCATTCTTGCCACTCCCCTCGCGTTTGTTTAAATCCGATGTAGCAGCGCGCCATCAGGCTTGCGACCATTTTATCCTGCTTCACGTCAGTCGGGTCCGATTCATGCAGGTATCTGCGACAGAGGCAATGTCCGTTGCGCAGGCAAGAGCACTGCTTGACTGGTATATCGCCATGGGCGTTGATTGCGCTATTGGCGAAACTCCGCTCGACCGCTTCGCTCTGGGCAATGCCGCACCCGCTTCCCCGTACAGGTCAGCCGCAGCTGCTTCCCTGATAGTGCCGCCATCGCCTCGCGCCAGCACCACGCCGCCCTCGGCGCCGGCCATCGAGGGTGAACCCGGCATCGCCGAGGCGCGCCGACTGGCCGCCGCAGCAATGAGCCTTGACGAGCTGCGCGAGGCGATGAACGCCTTCGAGGGCTGCGCTTTGAAGGCAGCCGCAACCCAGCTTGCTTTTGCCGACGGCATTGCCGGTTCAGCCCTGATGCTGGTCGGCGAAGCGCCAGGGCGGGAAGAAGATCTGCAGGGCAAACCCTTCGTCGGGCGCTCCGGGCAATTGCTTGATCGCATTCTGGCATCGATCGGCCTTGATCGCAGCAAGGTCTATATCGCCAACGTTGTACCGTGGCGCCCGCCAGGCAACCGCACACCCACGCCTCAGGAATTGGCAATCTGCCGGCCCTTCATCGAACGTCAGATTGAATTGGCGGCACCCAAATGCCTTGTCCTGCTCGGTGGCGCGGCGAATTCCGCCCTGACCGGCTCCTCTCTCGGTATCGTGAAGCAACGCGGGAAATGGCTGAGCCTGCACATGGGACAGCTTGTCCTGCCCACCATGCCGACCTTTCACCCGGCTTATCTGTTACGAAACCCCCTCTCCAAGAAATTGATATGGAACGATTTTATGGAAGTTCATCAAGCTTTGCGCCGGATCTGATGGCGCGGTCAGCGCGTTGAAAGCACGAAACGACGCAAATCGAAAAATATATGAGGTTAATTCAATTTAATTGAATAACTTAACCGAATTTCAAAGATCAGCGGTTAAATTGCATACATGCCGGACAAGAAGATTATCTGGCTCCGCCATGGCGGAAAGTAAGCACAAGGAGTGAGCTGAATGAACAAGATGCGCGAATTTTTTTCCTGCGAGAGCGGCGCGACGGCAATTGAATATGGTTTGATTGCTGCTGGCATCGCGGTTGTTGTTATTGGCGCCGTTCAGGGCATTGGTACCAACCTCAACGCGGCGTTCACCAAAGTCAAGGATGCCCTGTAATAAGCGATACGATCAACTCTATCTGATCACGTATGCTGACATAAAGCAGAGCAAGTCTTGCGGCTTGTTCTGCTTTTTTTGTATTCGTTTATTATTGTTAAATTGAAATAAAATCAAAAATTAAAATTATAATTTTTATATATTCGGCGCGTTAATTTAGGGCGGCATTCAATGTTCAATTAACGCCTGTCAAATATAAAAGCGAAGAGACGCGGGATAACGGCTCCCGTGACGATTATCGCGCAAGGAGTGAGCGGCATGAACGCAATCGCCCGGTTTATCGGCTGTAACAAGGGTGCGACCGCCATTGAATATGCTCTGATTGCCTCCGGCATCGCGGTAACCGTCATCGTAGCGGTCAACGGCCTTGGTACCAATTTAAACGCGCTCTTTACCAAGGTCCAAAACAACGTCAAATAGGCGTTTCATTCATCAACATCGCGCCGCATAGGCCCGCTGGCGACGCGAAATCCCTTCGCTTGCAGCGCTTTTCTGGTTAACTCTCCGCTGTCGCTGCGCGACCAGGCGATACCGGCAAAGGCGCCTGCTTTTCCGGCCGGAAAGCGTGGTGTGACGCCCTTGACCGCGCAAAACCAGAATCCGCCATCTTCGGCATAGGCGATCACAGCGTCGGCGCCCTTGAGGGCGCTGAACGCCGCCGCGATATGCGTGGCGTTGACATCGGCAATATCGCTCCCCATGACCGCCGCCGGCGCAGCTCCCGCATGGGCCAGCAGGCTACCCATACGATGGCCGAGATCGCCTGAGCTTTGTGCCAATACCTCGCAGCCGGGCGCCAGCCGTCGCCATAACGGACTGTGAACCGCGGTGGTCGGCGTGACGGCCAGGATCGTTCGCCAGCGTTTGTCTTGCCCCGCCCGGCGCAAGGTGGAGGCCAGCAATGAACGATAAAGCGACACCGCGCCAATAGCGCCGATCCGTCGCGCCAGCCTTGTCTTGACGGCGCCGGCAATCGGCAGCCGTGCCATGATGAACAGCAGGGGCCGCGACCTTCCAGCCTTGCGCTGGCGAACAGGCGACCTCGTCATTTTTGTCCTTGATAGTGACGCATCAGCGCTTCCGGAGAAGTGCCAAGCAGGTAGAGCGCAAGACAGGAGAGATTGCGCAGGCTGCGCCCGACATAGCCGTCGCTCTCATAACGCCTGGCACTGGTGATGGCCCTGGTGCGCAGGATCTGCAGGTTCCGGCGACCGATACGCCGGACCATATCGACGTCTTCCATCAACGGTATGTGCCGGAAGCCTCCCAGCTGGCGGTAATGACCAAGGCGCATGATCAGCCCCTGATCGCCATAGGGAAGCGCGAAGACGAGGCAGCGCAGCGCCACCATTCCTTCGAGCAGGCGGGCTTTCACGCCGAAACTGTCGAGGGCAAAGGTGAAGCACGCAGCCCTGTCATCGTCCTGCTTGTCAGCGCGTTCGATAAAGGCCGACACCTCTTGCTCCCAGCCAGGGCCGGGAAGGGTATCGGCATGCAGGAAAAGAAGCCAGGGCCCGCGCGCCTGCGCGGCGCCGGCGGCAAGCTGGGTGCCACGCCCTTTGTTACTGTGAACGATGCCACAGCCCATGGCATCGGCGATGGTGAGTGTTTCATCCTGCGACCCGCCATCACTAACGATGACCTCGCGCACCAGGCCGTCGGCCGCAGCCGGCACCAGCGCGCATAGCGTTGCCGGAAGGTCCTGGGCGGCATTGAAGGTGGGGATGATAACGCTGATCATGGCGCCACAGTGCCGAGAACCGGGCGCCGTGAGCAAGCAGGAAATGCGCAGGCCGCTTGCAAACAACAAAGAACAAAGATAGAACATTGCAATGACCCAGCTTGCAATCCGCCACTCTTTGCCAGGCGACAATCACATCGCTGAATCGCGCCGTCGCGGGCGTGGCGTGGTGTCGAATGCCGTCGGTCGCTTTGAGGCTTTGAAGCGTCACGAGGAAGATGACGGGTGGGGCAGTGTCGACACGCTGCCGGCATTCCGCACCGAGGTGGCGGTTGAAATGGCGCGGGCGATCATTGCCCGCAATGAATCGCCTGATATTTCCTTTGACCGCTCGATCAATCCCTATCGCGGCTGCGAGCATGGCTGCGTCTATTGTTTTGCGCGGCCAACCCACGCTTTTCTCGGGCTGTCGCCCGGGCTTGATTTCGAAACCCGTCTGGTGGCGAAAGACAATGCCGCCGACCTTCTCGAGCGCGAACTGGCAAATCCGCGCTATGAACCACGCACCATCGCGCTGGGCACCGCGACCGACCCCTATCAGCCCATCGAGCGCGAGCGCAAACTGACCCGCAGCGTTCTCGAAGTGCTCGAGCGCGCCGGCCATCCGGTCGGCATCGTCACCAAATCGGCGCTGGTGACCCGCGATATCGATATTCTGGCGCGCATGGCGGCGCGCAATCTCGCCAAGGTGGCGATATCGGTGACGACGCTTGATCATCGCCGCGCCCGTTCACTGGAGCCGCGGGCCTCAACCCCCAAACGCCGGCTGGAGGCGATCAGCCGGCTGAGCGCGGCCGGCATCCCGACCACGGTGCTGATTGCCCCGGTGATCCCCGCGCTCAACGATTACGAGATCGAGGCGATCCTCGAAAAAGCCTATGAGGCTGGCGCGCGCGAGGCCGGTTGGGTGATGCTGCGCCTGCCGCGCGAGGTGCGCGACCTGTTCACCGAATGGCTGATGACGCACGAACCGGACCGCTATCGCCACGTCATGAGCATCATCCGCGCCATGCGCGGCGGCAAGGATTATGACGCGACCTTCGGCAAGCGCATGACCGGCGAGGGCCCCTATGCGTGGATGATCGCCCGGCGCTTCCAGGCAGCGCTCCGGCGCCTTGGCTATCGCAGCACGCGGACAAGGCTTGACACCAGCCATTTCCGCCGGCCTGTGCTCGCAGGCGGCCAGCTCTCACTGTTTTAGAAACACCATCCCGTCACGGCACCTTGCGCACCGCTTCGATCACCGGCGCCACCGCCACCGCCAGCGCCGGGCCAAGTGTGGCAGGTACGGCATGGCTGACGGTGATCAAGGCGTCCAGCCCATCACGCCGCAATGCGCTGAGGGCTGGCTGAAGCGCTGCCAGCAATGCTGGTGTCAGACGGTCAAGTTCCGGGCGGATGCTGGTTGCCAGATCAGGCGGCGCGGCGAAGGCCGCATGCTTCTCCTGGACCCAGCGCAGGACAAGGCCCGACTGCACGATTCTTGCCGCCTCGATCTGCGCCGGCATGAAGTGCCCGATTGATGCCGGATCAAGACCATGCCCCTGGCTCGCTATGATCGCGGCCTCCACCACCAGTTGCTCGCGCACTGCATCTTCAATCGCCGCCCCGCTGTTCCATTTATTCATGGCAACGCCCGGCATCACCTGCGGCCGCTCAACCACGAGACCAACGAGCTTTTTCACCGCGCCATCATCGCTTGCCTGCGCGAGCGGCGCCGGCAGCACCAGCCCCGTCAGAGCAAGGATCAAGGCCATGATCACCGTTCGGCCGATCTTTGCACGAACGATCACGATATCCTCCTTCGGTCTCTGACAATGGGACGGGGAGCAAAACTTTTTCTGTCGACAGGACCAGAGTGTGGGTAAATATCTCGCATGATGCGCCCCGCCCGCCAAGCCCGCCCGATATCGCTCATCCTGGACGAGGGGGTGGCGGGCATTGATGAAGCCGGGCGTGGCCCGCTGGCCGGCCCGCTGGTGGTGGCAGCCGTTCTTCTTGATCCTCGCCGGCCCATCCCCGGCCTCGATGATTCGAAAAAGCTCACCGCGTCCCGTCGTGACGAACTCTTCGCGCGCATCATGGCCGAGGGCGAGGCCGTATCTCTTGTCTTTATGTCGACAGACGACATCGCGGCCTTGAACATCCGTGGCGCCACGCTTGCCGGGATGCGTCGTGCGGCCCACGCCCTGTCGCGCGCCGCCATCGCCTTCGTCGTTGATGGACGTGACGTGCCGCCGGGGCTGGATGCGCCTGCCAGCGCCATCATCGGCGGCGATGGCAGATATGCAGCAATCGCCGCTGCCTCCATCATCGCCAAAGTCGCCCGCGACCGCGCCATGCAGACGCTGGCGAACGATTATCCGGGCTATGGTTTCGAGCAGCATATGGGCTATGGCACGAAACGCCACCTGCAGGCGCTCCGCCGCCTCGGCCCAACCCCCATCCACCGCGCAGGCTTTGCCCCCGTCGCCGATGCGCTGCGGCTCCGTCAATCATCAGCAGCAACTTGTTAACTGCGTTCCTTTACCGGGCATCGACTCTTTCCCTTCACCATAAGTGCCGTTGCCCGCCCGTCGCGGTCAGCAGCGAACAAGCGTTGGTGAGTTGCGTCATGTCGGTAAAGCGTCGTCGCGAGGCGGTGTCCTCGTCCCCCTTGCCTGTCGATACCATCCTGCTTGGCGATTGCGTCGCCCATATGGGCAATTTGCCGCCCGCCAGTGTAGATATCGTCTTCGCCGATCCGCCCTATAATCTGCAGTTATCACAGGATTTGCATCGCCCCGACGCTTCGAAAGTCGATGCGGTTGATGATGACTGGGACCGTTTCTCGAGTTTTGAGGCCTATGACGCCTTCACCCGCGCCTGGCTGCTTGCCTGCAGGCGGGTCTTGAAGCCCCAGGGCACACTATGGGTCATCGGCTCCTATCATAATATTTTTCGCGTCGGCGCCATGATGCAGGATCTAGGCTTCTGGATTTTGAATGACGTGGTGTGGCGCAAGACCAATCCGATGCCGAATTTCCGTGGCCGGCGCCTGCAGAACGCCCATGAGACGATGATCTGGGCAAGCCGCGATCAGAATGCTCGCGGCTACACCTTCAATTATGAGGCGTCAAAAGCCGGAAACGAGGATCTGCAACTGCGTTCCGACTGGCTCTTTCCCATCTGCACGGGTGGCGAGCGCCTCAAAAATGCCGAGGGGCGCAAGGCCCACCCGACGCAGAAACCCGAAGCGCTTTTGCACCGCATCCTGTCGATTGCCAGCAAGCCCGGTGATGTGGTGCTTGATCCCTTCTTCGGCTCAGGCACGACGGGCGCTGTCGCCAAGCGTCTCGGGCGCCATTTCATCGGCCTTGAGCGCGATCCGGCCTATGCCGAGGTGGCAGCCGCGCGCCTTGCCGCTGTCGAGGCCGCGCCGGACGAAGCGCTGGAGCCGGCCATCGCCAAACGCGACGAGCCGCGCATCGCTTTCGCCTGCCTGGTGGAAGCGGGACTGATCGCCCCCGGCACCAGGCTCAGCGACGCCAAGGGACGCCACCACGCCCTCGTCAAGGCCGATGGCAATCTGACGGTGGACGGGTTCACCGGCTCCATTCACCGTGTCGGCGCCCATGTGCAGGGAGCCGCCGCCTGCAATGGCTGGACGTTCTGGCATGTGAACCGCGCCGGCAAACTGTGCCCGATTGACGATATTCGCGGCGAGATCAGGCGCGCCGCTGCCGCCTGATCGCGCTAAAGCTTACTTCTTCTTTGGATTGTCGACGTAGAAGGGGTTGAACCCGACAAAGACGTCCGGGTCGTTGGGATCGACGATGACACGCACGCCGCCCATGGTCTTCTCGCCCATCACCTGCAGGCGGGTGACGCGGGGAACCAGCTTCAATGACGTGTCGAGAAAAGGCGTCACCAGGAATTCATGCTCATCGCCATGAATGACCAGCACCGGCTTGCCAAAATCGAGCGCGCCACGCTCGATCGCCCTGATCGAACGCAGAAAAGCTGAGGCGGGTGGAATTGTCGGGAAAGTCTGGCGAATATCCCACAGATTGGCCTGAAACGAGATGACGACACCCGCCGCATTGATCTCTTTGGCACGGTCGAAGCCTGCCTTGATCCAGGCGATATTTGCCTTGTCGCGGTCGAAATATTCCAGCGCCGTCTTGGGGTTCTGCGCCTCGAAACCATTGTTAGAGCCCGGAATATGCGGTTGCACGAAAACAACGCGGTTGAGTTCGTAGCGCGTATTCTCCACATAGGTCTTGAATTCCGGCATGGCGTCGGCCTGGCGCACCAGCGTCACCTTGTTCCTGCCAAGCGATTTGTCGCTGGCAAAGAACCATTCGCGCAGCCGCGCCAGACGCTCCAGCGGGTCGAATTTTCCGGCCCGCTCGCGGTGGCAGTCGGTCCATTCATTGTCGCCGATCGAATAGAGGAGCGGCACTTCGAGGGTTTCGAAATAATCGCGGATTTTGAGAATGTTCTCATCCGTGCAGGGTGATGAGCCGGATTTGATATCGCCGACATTGATCGCTAATTTTGGTTTCACGGCGTTGATCCGCGCCAGCACCTTTTCGAACGCCGGGTAATCATCCGGGAGCGAATAGGGCATGTCGCCGAAGGCGATGAAATCGAAGGCGTCCTTGCTGCCAACCTCAACCGCCGGCGCCGCGCCAGCCAGCAATGTCGCCATCATGGCCGCGAGTGCAAGGCGCTTTGTCATCTGATCATTCTCCGTGCGGTTCGGGGCGGAAATCTGGCTAAAGAGCTTACGTAACAGATTGACGACGCAGCCACGACACGACGTGCGGGTGGCGCGCCACCTTTTGCATGAGGCTTGGCAATCCAGCCTCCTCAAGCTGCGAGATCGGCGACCACCACATATCCGCAGGCGCCATGGTATCGCCGTCAATCTGCGCGATCCAGACGGTGAGCGACAGGGTGAAATGGGTAAAGACGTGGGTCACGTCACCTGGAACCTCGTGCCACTTGCCGTGCGTCAAGGGTACGAGCTGAGGCGGGGGCTGAATGTCGCCAGCCGCTGGCTCGGTCCACGGGGTGCTTGGAAAAGCGACCATGCCACCAAGCAGCCCGCGCGGCGGACGGCGTGTGAGAAGCACATCGCCGCCCCTGAACGCCACATGGACGAGGCCACGCCGTTGTGGCTTGGTCCGCTTCGGTGTTTTGCGGGGAAAATCTTCTGCATCGCCTGCTTGTCCTCCCTCGCACATCGCCATCAGCGGGCATCGGTCGCAGGCCGGTCGTCGCGGTGTGCAGATGGTGGCGCCAAGATCCATCATGCCTTGGGCATAATCGCCGGCTCGCCCGGCGGGCGTCAGGTCCGCAGCGCGCTCACGGATCTCCCGTTTCGCCGCCGGCAGGGGCGTTGTGATCCGAAACAGCCGGGCGATCACCCGCTCGACATTGCCATCGACCACCACAGCGCGCCGTCCGAAGGCGATGGCGCTGATCGCCGCTGCCGTATAGGGACCGATGCCCGGTAGCGCCAGCAATGCGGCTTCATCGTCGGGGAACCGCCCGTCAAACCGCTCCATGACCTCTTTGGCGCAGGCGATAAGCTTGCGGGCGCGGCTGTAATAGCCAAGCCCCGCCCATGCCGCCATCACCTCGTCGTCACGCGCCGCCGCCAGATCGGCAAGGGTGGGCCAGCGCCGGGTGAAGCTGTCGAAATAGGGAATAACCGCCTTGACGACCGTCTGCTGCAGCATGATTTCCGACAGCCACACCCGGTAGGGATCGGCAATGTCATGCGCTGGCGCCCGCCATGGCAGGACACGCCGATGGCGGTCATACCAGGCAAGCAGGGACCTGGATGCGTGCCGGCGACGGCGCTGCTGACCATCGCTCATTGCCGCCTGTTGCATCTTCATCCTGTTCGTCGACACCTGGCTGGAGATTGCACGCTGCCTGATTTGCCTCGCGCTGTAAAAAGCGCAAAATGACAAGGTGGCGGGAAAAAGCGATTCATCCGAGCAAAAGAAACAGGCGATGCGCTGGAAACCCGCCAGCCGTTCGCTTGCCGATCTGGCTGGCGAGGTAATGGCGCCGCTGGCTGAAAAGCATGGGCTGGCGACGGCGCAGATCATCTTGCGCTGGAGCGAACTGGCGGGTCCCGAACTGGCGCGCGCCACCCGGCCCCTGCGTATCCAATGGCCACGGCGCAGTGACACGCCCGATGGAAGCGATCTGCCACCGCGCCGCCTCGGCGCAACATTGGTGATCGCCTGTGAAAGCGCGCTGGCGCTTGACCTGCAATTCGCAGCCCCGGTCCTGATCGAGCGGGTCAATCTTCTGTTTGGCTGGCAGGCCGTCACCCGGGTGTCGATCCGCCAGGGCCCCGTTGAGCGCAAGCCCGCCCCCGCCATTCCGCCCATCCCTCCGCAGGCTCCCCTCCGCATGGTTTCCGGCCTCGATTCGCTTGAAGACGACGATCTGCGCCGGGCTCTTGGACGTCTGGCGGCAGGCGTCGCGTCCCGACCACAGCGCTCTTGACGCGAGGGGCTGCAAGTGATTTCAATAGATTAAAGCCGTGTTCGTGATCATCTTGTCTGCCAAATTGATTTGGCAGGGGAGATGTCTTGTTTATAGTCGAGGTTAACTGAGCACCTGATCGCAGTCTGGTGAGAGCGGGTGCAAAACGACCTTCCTTTTCTTAAAATAGAGCGATTTCGTCAGCCGGTGCTCTGATTTTGGCTTTCTGAACGCGTTCATGAGGAGAACGATGACGTGACAGTCACCCGTCGCAATATGGTTTTGGCCGCCAGCGGGCTCGCGCTCGCAGGAGGCGCGGATATGAGAGTCGTCGAGGGGCGCCTTGATGTTGTGCGCAGCGCGCGTGCTGCCGGCATCAATGCGGCGGAATTGAACAAGCCCGGCCCTCTGGGGGATAAGGTGCTTGGGGCTGAAACCGCCAAGGTGACGATCATCGAATACGCCTCGATGACCTGCCCGCACTGCGCCGCGTTTCATACCGAAACCCTGCCGAAACTGAAGGAAAAATATATCGATACCGGCCTCGTGAGGCTTATTTTTCGAGAGTTTCCGCTCGACCCGCTGGCGGCGGGTGCGTCAATTCTTGCCCGCTGCGCCCCTGGCGACCGCTATTTTCCGATGATTGACGTGCTCTATCGTCTGCAGCGCAACTGGGCAGGCGCCAATGATCCGGTCGCAGCCCTCCTGCAGATTGCCCGCCAGACCGGTTTCACACAGGAATCCTTCGAAGCCTGCTTGCGCAATCAGTCGCTCCTCGATGGAGTGAATGCTGAACGTGACCGTGCATCGCAGCGATTCGGGGTGAATTCGACACCGACGCTGTTTATCAACGGGCAGGTCTATCGCGGCGCCTTGAGTTTTGACGAACTGGACAAGATCGTCGGATCCTTGGTTGCAGGCTGACCGACCTGTTTGCGACGCACCTGACGGGAGTGGAGTGCGTCGATGAAATTCACTAAATTGCGCCTTGCTGGCTTCAAATCCTTCGTGGAGCCGACCGATATCCTGATCGAGCAGGGGTTGACGGGAATCGTCGGCCCCAATGGCTGCGGCAAGTCGAACCTCACGGAAGCATTGCGCTGGGTGATGGGCGAAAGCTCCACCAAGAGCATGCGCGCTGGTGGCATGGACGAGGTGATCTTTGCCGGTACCACCACGCGTCCCTCGCGCAACAGCGCTGAAGTCACGCTTTACCTCGACAATACCTCCCGCACCGCGCCGTCAGCTTTCAACGACGCCGATCACCTCGAAGTCTCGCGGCGTATCGAGCGCGACGGCGGGTCAAGCTACCGTGTGAATAGCCGCGATGTGCGCGCCCGCGATGTCCAGTTGCTGTTTGCCGATGCCTCATCGGGCGCCCGCTCGCCAGCCCTGGTGCGCCAGGGGCAGATTGCCGAGCTGATCAGTGCCAAGCCGCAATCGCGCCGCCGTCTTATCGAAGAGGCGGCCGGGATCGCCGGCCTGCACGCGCGCCGCCACGAAACCGAGCTGCGCCTGAAGGGTGCGGAGGCCAATCTCGAACGCCTGCAGGACGTTCTGCAGCAGATGGCAAGCCAGCTCGAGGGGCTGAAAAAGCAGGCGCGTCAGGCGGGCCGCTACCGTCAATTGTCGGGTGAAATCCGCGAAAGCGAGGCGCTCGTGTTCTATTGCCGCCATAGCGAGGCAAGGGAACAGCGCGACGAGGCTGGCCGGCTTGCCGAGCTGGATGTGCGCGCGGTTGCGGCAGCAACCGAGAAGGAAGCCGCAGCCACGACCGAGCATGCACGCGCGAGTTTTGCTCTGCCGGCTTTGCGCGAGGCAGAAGCGCGGGCAGCAGCGGCTTTGCAGCGCCTGTCGCTTGCCCGCGAGGGGCTTGATGCCGAGGAGAAGCGCGCGCGGGAAAAAGCTGAATCGGCCCTCCAGCGCATCACCCAGCTTGAGGCTGATATAGCGCGCGAGACGGCCATCAGCGCTGATACGGCGGTTGCGCTGGCGCGCCTTGCCGCTGAAGGGGACGAATTGCAGACGCTGATCGCTGCGGGGAGTGAAGCGGAGGCGGCGGCAGGCGTTGAACTCAAAGACGAGGAAATGGCGCTTGAGGATCGTGAGCAGGCGCTCGCCAGAAGTGTCGCCACACTGTCCGACACGCTGGCGCGACGCCAGCAGATGGAACGCTCGCTGCGTGAATTGGGCGAGCGATTGGCGCGCCTTGCCGGTGAACGCGACCGGGTGAGCGCCGACATCGCCGCGCTCACCGCAAATGCCCCTGCCGACGGGCAGGTTGGAGCTGCCAGGGCTGCCGTTGCGCGCGCCGCCGAGGCGGTGTCGCTCAGCGAAGCCACACTGCAACAGAGCGAAGCTACCCTGGCGCTGGCCCGCAACAGTGAAACCGCAGCGCGCGGCCCGTTAAGCGATGCCGAGCGTGATGCAGCGCGCCTCGGCAGCGAAGCGCAGGCCTTGCGCAAGGTCCTGTCGCAATCCACAGGCGGGCGCTGGCGGCCCGTTCTGGAAGAGATCACCGCTGCCAGAGGGTATGAGGCAGCTCTGGGCGCTGCCCTTGGCGATGATCTTGATGCGGCAATCGATCCGGCGGCGTCCATGCATTGGGCGGGAAGCCCCCTCAGTGAGGACGATCCGGCGCTGCCCGCCGGGGTCGAAGCGCTGGCCAGCCACATCAACGCGCCACCTGCGCTCGCCCGCCGCCTGTCGCAGATCGGGCTTGTGACACGCGCCGAGGGGCCGCGTCTGGCATCGGGCTTGAAAAGCGGCCAGCGTCTTGTGTCGCGGGAAGGCGATCTGTGGCGCTGGGACGGGTTTGTCGCCGCCGCTGAGGCGCCGTCGGCGGCGGCCCGTCGACTGGCAGAAAAAAATCGTCTTGCTGACGTCGAATCGGCTGCGGCTGCGGCTGTCGAAACGCTGGCAGGGGTGCGCGCGGCCTATGGGTTGACGGAGGCGGCGCTGAAAGACGCGGCTGCCGCTGAACAGGCAGCGCGCGCCGGCCTGCGTGCCGCCGAGGCAAACCTCAATCGCTGCCGGGCGGATGAGGCAAATGCCGAGCGCGCGGCTGCAGCGCTGGCAGCAAAGCTCGCAGCCCTTGGCGACGCCCGGCGCCGCATCCTTGGCGATCATCACGAGGGAAGCCAGGGTCATGCCGCGCTCAGCGCCGAACTGTCGGCGTTGCCGGGCACGGCTGCCATTGAAGCTGAGGTCGCCGAACTGCGCCTGGCGGTCAATGCCTGCCGCGGCACGCTCGCCAGTGCGCGCGCGCGCCATCAGGCCTTGACGCGTGAGGCTGCGCTGCGCGCCCAGCGCCTGACAGCCGTCATCGCCGAACAGCAGCAATGGCAGGCTCGCGAGGCACGCTCTGGCGAGCACGTCGCCGATCTGCGCCGCCGCTTTGACGATGCGCGTGGCGAATATGACGAGCTTGATGGTCTGCCCGGCCTCATCCGTGAGAAACGCCTGGCGCTGCTCAACGAGGTCGACGGCGCCGAGAAAGCCCGCACCCTTGCCGCTGATCGGCTGGCTGAAGGCGAAAGCGCGCTTGCTGAATGTGACCGCAGGGCACGCGCCGCCAGCCAGGCGCTTGGTGAAATGCGCGAGCGCAGGGTTCGCTCCGAAGCCCGCCACGAAGCCGCTCGCGAGCGGCTCGCTCAGGTTGAGGTGGCTATTCTCGACGCGCTGCAAGTACCGGCGGCCCGTCTGCCGGTTGAATTTGGTTTTGCAACCGACCGCGCTTTGCCCGCCCTCGGCGAGCTTGAAACCCGCCTGGAGAATTTGAAGCGTGAGCGCGAACGGCTGGGGGCCGTCAATCTGCGCGCCGATGAGGAGGCAAGCGAAGTTGAAGCCCAGCTTGAAGGGTTGCAGCACGAGAAGGAAGATCTCGAAGGCGCCATTCGCCGCCTGCGCACGGGTATCGGCACGCTTAATCGGGAAGGCCGCGAGCGCCTGCTTGCGGCGTTTGCCAAGGTCAACACCCATTTCCAGCGCCTTTTCGTGACGCTCTTCGGCGGTGGCGCGGCTGAACTCGTGCTCACCGAATCAGACGATCCGCTGGAAGCCGGTCTTGATATCTTCGCCAAGCCGCCGGGCAAGAAGCAGCAATCGCTGTCCCTGTTGTCGGGTGGCGAGCAAACTTTGACGGCGACCGCACTCATCTTCGCCGTCTTCCTCACCAACCCCGCGCCGATCTGCGTGCTCGACGAGGTCGACGCCCCGCTCGATGACCATAATGTCGAGCGCTATTGCGATCTCTTGATCGAAATGACCCGAATCACCTCCACACGCTTCATGGTGATCACCCATAATCCGATCACCATGGCGCGCATGCACCGCCTGTTCGGCGTCACCATGGCTGAGCGCGGTGTCTCGCAGCTCGTCTCTGTCGATCTGGAAAGCGCTGAGCGCCTGATTGAGGCCGCATGAGCTGGACCGCTTCCTGCCGCCGGCCTCGATAAACGGTAATTGTATTGAAAGAACAATAACTTAATTCAAATGCTCCGTTTCTTGACAGGGACTTGGCGCTTAAGTAGGGTGCGCGCGCTTCGCCATAGTCGATATGTGGGGGAGCCCTTCGTGGTGTGAACATGGCTAAAGGCTCCGAATCGGGGAAGACGCCGTCTGAGATGCCACCGGTTCAGTCAACCGGTATCTCATCCTCAAACCAGGAAGCGGAACTGGCCAGGCGCATGGCCGATCTGTCCGACCGTCTCGACACGCAGACGGCGAAGGCGGGGTTGGCCGGCGGCAGCATTGGCGCTACCGGGTCGGATAGTGCCGGCATGGGCCAGGGTTTCAAAGCTGCCGCCGATCTCAGCGGTGGCGTCATCGTCGGTGTGATCCTTGGTCTTGGCCTTGATCGCATCGCCGGTTCAAGCCCCTGGGGCTTGATTGTATTTTTGCTTCTCGGCTTCAGTGCCGGGGTGTTGAACATGCTGCGCGGTTTCGGCATGGCTGTGCCCAAGGGGTCTGGCCGGCCGCCACGCCAGGATTGAGCGGAGAGCAGCCTGCGGGCTGACGGGGCAAGGGCAGGGTAGACCGTGGCTGATCCTATTCACCAGTTCCAGATCGAGACGATCGCGACGCTCGGCAAGATCGGCAATGTCGAGATCGCCTTTACCAATTCGGCTCTGTTCATGTTCATCGCAGTTGGCCTGACGATGGCCTTCCTGGTTCTCGCTACCGGTTCGCGCGCCCTGGTGCCGTCACGATGGCAGTCGCTGGCCGAGATGACGTATGAGTTTGTCGAAACGACAGTGAAGGGGTCGGCCGGCCAGGAAGGCATGCGCTTTTTCCCGCTGATCTTCTCGCTCTTCATGTTCGTGCTGGTGACCAATTTCCTCGGCATGATCCCCGGCGGCTTCACGGTGACGAGCCACATCATCGTCACCTTCGCGCTCGCCATGCTGGTGTTTCTGGCCGTGATCATTGTCGGTGTTCTTGGTCATGGTTTCCATTTTCTCAAACTCTTCGTCCCCTCGGGCGTGCCGGGCTATATCCTGCCGCTGGTGGTGCTGATTGAAGTCATTTCCTTCCTGTCGCGGCCGATTTCTCTGTCGGTCCGCCTCTTCGCCAACATGCTGGCGGGCCATATCGCGCTGAAGATTTTTGCCGGCTTCGTGGTCTCGCTCGGCGCTGCCGGCGTGTGGGCGGTGTTGTCACCATTGCCGCTGGCGCTGGCGGTTGGTCTCACCGCTCTTGAACTTCTGGTGGCCTTCCTGCAGGCCTATGTCTTTACCATCCTCACCTGCATCTATCTCAACGATGCACTTCACCCGGGCCACTGATCGGCCCATCGATTTTCCAACCTTTTTCTTCCAACAGGAGTGACGATTATGGATCCGATTGCAGCCAAATATCTCGGTGCAGGCCTTGCATGTATCGGTATGGCGGGGGCCGCCGTTGGCGTCGGCAATATCTTTGGTAACTTCCTGTCGGGGGCATTGCGCAACCCGTCTGCCGCTGATGGCCAGTTCGCCCGTCTTATCTTCGGCTTCGCGGTGACCGAAGCGCTCGGCATCTTCTCGCTGCTGATTGCGCTCCTGCTTCTCTTCGCGCTCTGAGTTCCTGGGGCGCGGATCATCGACCCGCGCCGGATATGCGCCCTGACGGAGGCCTTTGATGGCAACGCCGACGACAAATGTGACACCGGCAGCGGGGGCGGCACGTGCCGCGCCTCACTCCGAGGTCGCGCATGATGCGGGCCATGGCTCTTTCCCGCCCTTCAAGCCTGACAGCTTCGGCTCTCAGCTTTTGTGGCTGGCGATCGCCTTTGGCCTGCTGTGGCTGTTCATGGCCAAAGTGGGGGCACCACGTGTGGGCGGCATCCTCTCTGAGCGTCGCGGGCGCATCAGCGGTGATCTGAGCGAGGCGGAACGCTTCAGGAATGAAGCGAGTGCCGCCGAACAGACTTATGAAAAAGCGCTTGCCGATGCCCGTCGCAGCGCCGCCAAACTGGCTGATGAAGCGCGCCAGACTATGGCCGCTGACTTTGCCGGCAAAAAGGATATGGAAGAGGCAAAGCTCGCCCAGCATCTGGCTGTCGCCGAAAAGCGCATCGCTGCGGTGCGCGACAAGGCGCTGGGCGAGGTCGGCGCCATTGCCACCGACTGCGCCGAGGCGATTGTGGCCAAGCTCACAGGCGCACCGACACGCGACGAAATCGGTGCGGCGGTCGCCAGCTCCATGCATCTGCCGGGAACAAGACGATGATCGAATTCATCAAGGATCCGGTGTTCTGGACCGGCGTGGCGCTGGTGATCTTCATTGCCATTGCACTGAAAGCCGGCGTCCATCGCACCATTGCCAAATCGCTGGATGATCGCGCCGCGACGATTGCGCGTGATCTCGATGACGCCCGCCGGCTGCGGGAGGAAGCGCAGGCACTGCTCGCTGATTTCCAGCGTAAAGCCCGCGATGCCGAGCGTGAGGCGGGCGAGATCGTGTCAAGCGCCAGACGTGATGCGGAACGTCTCAAGGTCGAGGCGGAAGCCCAGCTCGTCGACACTATTCAGCGCCGCACCAAGGCTGCCGAGGCCAAGATCGCCCAGGCGGAGGCCCGCGCCATCGCTGATGTGCGCTCGGTCGCCGTCGATGTCGCCATTGCCGCTGCTGAAAAAGTGCTGAGCGGGCGGCTCAAGGGCGCGGTGTCAAACGAGCTGATGGACAGATCCATTGCCGAGGTCAAGGCGCGCCTCAACTGATCAAGCGATGCTGAGCGAACGCGCGCCGGCCAAGGTCAATCTCAGCCTTCATGTTGTGGGCAGGCGCGCTGACGGCTATCACCTCCTTGAAAGCCTGGTGGTCTTTGCAAGCTGCCATGACACGCTGCATCTGGCGCCGGGTCTGCCTCTCGCCATTACGGTGAGCGGCCCGCGCGCTGGCGCTGTCGGTCCGGACGTTGACAACCTTGTCATCAAAGCAGCGCGAAACCTTGTCGCGCGTGTTGACGGGCTGACGCTTGGTCATTTCTCGCTTGAAAAGCATCTGCCGGCGGCAGCCGGGCTTGGTGGCGGCTCCTCCGACGCTGCCGCAGCCCTCCGTCTGCTCGCCCGGCTCAATCATCTCGCGCTCGATGATCCGCGCCTGATTGAAGCGGCGCGCGCCACCGGTGCCGATGTCCCGGTGTGCCTCGATCCGCGCCCGGCCATGATGCGCGGCATCGGCGACAGGATTGAGCGCCTGGACAATTTGCCGCCGCTCGCCGGCATCCTGGTCAATCCGGGAAAGCCGGTGGAGACGCGTGCTGTCTTTTCAGCCCTTGGTCTGGCGCCGGGAAGCGACCGTTCGGGCGAGGCCCACCCCGACCTGACGTCGATTGCCGACGCCAGCGACCTTATCGCCCGCCTCAAGCTTGCCCGCAACGATCTTGAACCGCCGGCATGCCGGATTGAGCCGGCGATCGGCGAGGTTATCGCCGCGCTGCAGGCAACAGGTGCGCTTCTCGTGCGCATGTCCGGCTCGGGCGCCAGCGTTGTTGCGCTTTACGAAACGAGCGCTGCCGCGCACCAGGCTTCACAGCATGTGTGCCAACCGCATGCCGACTGGTGGGTCGAAGTGGTGAAGCTGGCGTCCGGCTGAGGACACCTAACGCGATTGCTGGAACGTGTTGCACGCCTCGATTTTGCCGGCCTTCAGGCCCTGCTGGAACCATGAGGCGCGCTGCTGCGCCGAGCCATGGGTGAAGCTCTCCGGCACGACACGGCCGATGGTGCGGCGCTGGATGGTGTCATCACCCACCGCCGAGGCAGCGCGGATGGCCGCCGCAATGTCGTTTTGGTCGAGGAAACCCGGCTTGATGCGATTGACCCGGTTGGCCCATACCCCGGCAAAACAATCAGCCTGCAGTTCGACACGCACCTGCAGGCCATTGGCTGAGGCCTTGTCGAGACCGCGCTGCGCCTGCTGCACCTTGGGCAGAATGCCAAGCAAATTCTGCACATGATGGCCGATCTCATGGCCAATCACATAGGCATTGGCGAATTCGCCCGGCGCCTTGAATTTGGTGGCAAGCTCGTTGAAGAACGCCATGTCGAGATAGACGCGCCGGTCATTGGGGCAATAGAACGGGCCCATGGCCGATTCAGCGTCTCCGCACCCCGAAGCGATCTCATCGCTGAAAAGAGTGAGACGCGGCTTTTCGTAAATTTGGCCGTTTTCACGAAACACCTGCGTCCACGCATCCTCGGTTGTCGCCAGCACCGTCGATACGAAGCGTGACAGCGGGTCATTGGGGTCGGCGTGGCGCGGCGCGCTCTGCTGCGTGGGCGCCTGCCCGCCCCCGCCGATCAGGCCGCTATTGAGCAGGAAGCTCGGGTCGATACCAAAGCCGAAATAAAGGACACCCATCAGCAGCATGCCACCGATGCCGATGCCGCCCGTCGCCCGGCCAAGTCCGCCGCCACCGCCGCCACGGTAATCGTCGACATTGTCGGATTGACGATAATCATCCCATTTCATCGATGGTCTCCCAAAACAGGCTGCAACCTATCCGCTTTCGCCACTCACTGAAAGCCTGGTGATCATCCGCCCTCAAGCGACAGGCGCGCGCCATTGGCAAGAATATCCCGCGCCGCGCCGCTCTGCTCACCCTTCTCGTCAAACAGAACCAGCGCCGGCAGAAGCGATAGCGGTGTGCGCCTCTCCTTGATCGCCTGCACGATCACCCGGATCGCCGGTTTGCCGGCGTGCGAATGCACCGGCAGAACGGTGATCCGCCCGGCAAGTCCACCAAGCGCCGCCAAAGCCTCATCGAGCCGATCAGCGCGCAGGATGAAGGTCAGGCTGCCGCCGGGCTTCACCCGTCGCAGGCCGACAGCGAACCATTTGTCCACGCCAGCCTCTCCCTCAACCAGCGCCTGCGCCCTTTGCTCCAGTCGCGGCAGGCGATGGCGCCTTTTGTCATGGAAGGGCGGGTTTGCCATGATGTGATCGAAGGTCTGGTCGGACAGAAGCCCGCGCCGGCTGATGTCGCCCGCTACAATGCTCAGCCGCGCCTCCCAGCCATTAAGCGCGGCATTATCCTGCGCAAGCTGCGCCATGTCATGATCGATCTCGACGCCGGTTACATGGCAATCACCCACCCGCGCCAGCAGGCAAAGGCTCACAGCGCCAGCGCCGCAGCCAAGATCGAGCACACGCTCGCCGCTCATGGCCGGAATGGATGCGGCAAGCAGCACCGCATCGAGCCCGGCGCGATAACCGTCGACAGCCTGCCTGAGGCGCACGCGCCCGCCCAGCAGATGATCCTTACTGACCTCCATGGCGCAGTTCCGCCCCGAGCCCTGCTTGCGTCAGCAGGCGTCGTGCCGCCGTCTCATCGTCGCGATCAATCATCAGCCGCCGTGGCAGCACGCCCAGCGAACCCTCGACGATGCTTGCATGCTGATCAAACAGAAAATGCCCGATCTCTGCCGCGTCGAGCAGCGCCTGGGCGGCGGATATTAACACTGGGTCATTGCTGCGCAGCAATTCAAGCATGTCGCGGTATCCTTATCGCTTGGCAGGAACACGTAGCCGACGTGGTAAATGGCGCCAGCCTGTTGACTTGTGACGGCGCTGTCACCTCTCTATGCTGAGTTCGATGCGCTTCACAAGCGCCGGAGATCGTCGACTTGAACCTAGCGCTGCCTCTCGAAAAGCAATCACTGACCGGAATGGACCGTCTGGTGGCCCTGGTTGGCGCCGACATGGCGCGCGTCAATGCCATGATCCTGTCACGCACCGGCTCCGACGTGGCGATGATCCCGGAGGTTGCCAAGCACCTGATCAATTCAGGCGGCAAGCGCCTGCGCCCGATGCTGACGCTGGTGGCAGCCCAGATGTTCGGCTATCGCGGCGAGGGGCACATAAAGCTCGCGGCAGCCGTTGAGTTCATGCACACCGCGACACTGCTTCATGACGATGTGGTGGACGAATCCGATCTGCGCCGCGGCAAGGCGACCGCCCGCAAGGTATGGGGCAATCAGGCAAGCGTTCTGGTTGGCGATTTCCTGCTCGGCCAGGCGTTCAAGATGATGGTCGAGGTAGGCTCCCTCGACGCCCTCGATATTCTCTCCTCCGCCGCCACCGTGATCGCCGAGGGCGAAGTCTTGCAGCTTGCCGCTGCCAAGAGCATGACCACGACCGAGGACAAATACCTGACCGTGATCGGCGCCAAGACAGCGGCGCTGTTTTCTGCGGCTGCCGAGGTAGGCCCGACGATTGCCGGCCTTCCCCATATGCGCGCCCCGCTGGCGCAATTTGGTACCGATCTTGGCCTGGCCTTCCAGCTTGTCGATGACGCCCTCGATTATTCCGGCCATGAGGCGATGCTGGGCAAGCGCATCGGCGATGATTTTCGCGAGGGCAAGGTGACGCTACCGGTAATCCTTGCCTTCGCGCGCGGAACGCCGGGCGAGCGTGCCTTCTGGCAGCGCGCCATCGAGGGTGGCGAGGCAGGCGAGGGAGATCTTGAAATTGCCGCCGACCTGATACGCCGCTACCAGGCGATTGAAGAGACCATCGCCCGCGCCCGCTCTTATGCCAGTTCCGCCCGCGCGGCTCTGGCATCCTGTCCGGTCGGCGAGCATCGTCTGGCGCTTGAGGAAGTCATCGACTTCACCGTCGAGCGGGCGTTTTAGTCTCAGCCTGCGATCAACCCGAAATCGGCAACCGGCAAGGTGGCGGCGCGAAAACGCGCCAGCAGGTTGAGGCGGCTGGCGCGGATCGCCGGGTCGGGATCATTGACCAGGATTTTCTCGAAGAAGGCATCGACCGCAGGGCGAAGTGCGGCGAGCGCGGTGGGTGCGCCGGCGTAATTGCCAGCAGTGATTTTGTCGCTGACCGCCTGCCGGGCAACAGCAATAGCAGCGGCGAGAGCCTGTTCTTCCGGTGCGCCGCGCGCTGCGATCAGCGCCTCGTCGACCACGCCGTCGAACGTCGTGCCGTCTTTCTTTTCCTCCGCCTTGAGGATGTTCGCCGCACGCTTGTAGCCGGCTAACAAATTCGTTCCGTCATCGCTCTTGAGAAATGCAGCCAACGCCTCGACACGGCGCACGATGAGGAGGAGATCGTCACTCGCGCCGCCGGCGCCCAGTACCGCATCCACCAGATCGTGTCGTGCGCCGGAATCGCGGAGCTGCACCTTCAGGCGGTCATAAAAGAAGGAGAGGAGGTCTTCGCCGAAGCGCGGCACGGCGTCAGTCAGGCGAAGATGAATACCATTTTCGACCACCAGCCGGATCACGCCAAGTGCCGCGCGGCGCAGCGCGTAAGGGTCTTTCGAACCAGTGGGCTTCTCGTCAATCGCCCAGAAGCCCACCAGCGTGTCGAGCTTGTCGGCAAGGGCCACCGTGATCGCGACAGGGTCGCTCGGCACCCGGTCGCCCGGCCCCAGCGGTTTGTAATGATCCTCGATCGCCGCGCAAACCGACGGGTGCTCGCCCTGCAGCTCGGCATAACGCCGGCCTATCAACCCCTGCAATTCCGGGAATTCCCCCACCATCTCGGATGTGAGATCGGCCTTGGCGAGGCTTGCCGCGCGTGCCGCCAGATCGGGATCGGCCCCCACAAGCGGCGCCAGCTGGCGTGCCAGCGCCACGATACGCTGCACCCGCTCGCCCTGCGTGCCGAGCTTCTGATGGAACACCACATTGAGATGGGCAAGCTTGCCCATGCGCTGATCGAGCGACTTTGCAAGATCAAGTCCGAGCGCCGCCGCCTCTTGCGCATAATCGCCGGCGTCCGGCAGCGCTCCCAAATCCGTCTGCCAGAAATGGCGCGCATCCGACAGGCGCGCCCGCACCACCCGCTCATTACCACCGATGATGGCGGCGCCATGATCGCTCGCCTCGATATTGGCCGTGAGCATAAAGCGGTTGGCGAGTGCTCCGGTGTCCGGCTGGCGCACCACGAAACACTTCTGGTTGGCGCGGATGGTGGCGCGAATGACCTCGCCGGGAATGGTGAGAAAGGCCTCATCGAAGCGCCCCATCAGCACCACCGGCCACTCAACCAGCCCCGCCACTTCCTGCGCCAGCCCCTCATCATCGATGAATTCGAGGTTCTGCGCTGTGCACAGCGTGCGCGCTTCAGCCAGAATGATGGCCTTGCGGCGCTCGGCATCGAGCACGACCTTCGCTTTCAAAAGCTTGTCGACGTAATCCTCATAGCGGCTCACCATGATTGGCTGCGGCGCCATGAAGCGATGGCCATAGGTGATATTGCCGGAAACGATGCCGTCGACATCGAGCGGCACGATCTCGGTTGCCTCCGTCTCCGGCCCGAACGTGCACAGGATCGACGTCAGCGGCCGCACCCAGCGAAGCGACGACGAAGAGACCGAGGCGCTCCCCCAGCGCATTGATTTCGGCCACGGAAAGCTGCGGATCACATTCGGAATCAACTCGCTCAGAATATCGACGGTGGCGCGGCCTGGCCGGTTGATAAGCGCGATATAAACCTCGCCCTTCTTCCCGTCGGACTGGATGGTCGCCTGATCAATCGAGGTAAGGCCGGCGCTTTTCAGGAAGCCTTGTATGGCGGCATCGGGCGCGCCGACGCGCGGCCCCTTTTTTTCCTCACGCTGATCGGGCGAGGATAGCGGCAGGCCGCCCACCACCAGCGCCAGCCGGCGCGGTGTGGCAAACGCCTTGGCGCTGTCATAGGTGAGGCCTGCCGCGACCAGCCCGTCGGTGATACCTTTTCGCAGATCCTCCGCCGCCTTGCCTTGCATGCGGGCGGGAATTTCTTCGCTGAAGAGTTCGAGGAGAAGATCAGGCATCGTTTGACTTCACGAAAAACACGGGGGCCAAAGCCCTAAAGCCCGCCTCGCTGCCTGTCGAGCCTGAGTTTGCGATTGGCTCAGAGAAGCTTGTGCGATCCATCGCAAAGCGGCGCCTTGTAGGTGCCCTTGCAGCCGCAGAAATAGACGGTTTCACTTGTCGCGGCCTCGAATTTGACCGGCATGAAGCCGCTGCCCATGTGCGAGCCATCGCACAGCGGCTGGTTTTTCGAGCGCCCGCACGAGCACCAGAAATAGGCTTTTCCCGCTTCGACATCATAGGGGAAGGGCTCTTTTTGGGCGCAGACCGGTTTGTCCATCTGGTTCTCTCCTGAAGCGGCGCCAACATGGGCGTTGAAGGTGGTGAAGGCAAGTATCAGATTTTCACTGAGTCTCAGTCAGGCGCAGGACTTCGCCAAAACCGATATTGTGACCATCCAGATCGCGCACGGTGAATTCGAGCACGCCGTACTCCGCCTCATAAAGTTCATGATCGAAAGCGGCGCCGCGCGCTTTGATGTCGGCAAACAGGCCTCTCGCATCATTGACCCAGAAATAGGCATCCCACAGACCCGCCCGTCCTTCCCGGATGTGAGGGATGTTGTAGCCGGGTGCCGCCGCACCGATCATCACTCGTGCCGAATCGCGACGGAGAATGGTGAAACTCACCGGATCACCCCAACTGTTGCCAACGCTGAATCCAAAAATGCGTTCCCAGAAAGCCAGTGCGCGGGGTACATCTTGCGACAGAAGGACCGTTGCCTGCCCACTGATTTCAGGCATCTTCACCTGCCACCATCCCTCGTCTGCAGGTATGCCGTCCCGCACGCCTTGGCGAGTTCCCGCACCCGCAGAATATAGCCCTGCCGCTCGGTCACCGAGATGACGCCGCGCGCATCCAGCAGGTTGAATACATGGCTTGCCTTGATGCACTGGTCATAGGCGGGCAGCGCCATCAGATGCTTGTCTCCCGCTTGCCCCGCCGCCAGATAGCTGTGACAGGCGCTCTCGGCCATCTCGAACTGCTTGAACAGCATGCCGGTATCGGCATGCTCGAAATTGTGCCGCGAATATTCCTGCTCGGCCTGCAGGAAGACGTCGCCGTAGCTGATCCGGTCGGCGCCCTCGAGGCCGTTGAAATTGAGATCGTAGACGTTCTCGACGCCTTGCACATACATGGCCAGGCGCTCCAGCCCATAGGTCAGCTCGCCTGCCACCGGCGCGCATTCAAAGCCCGCCACCTGCTGGAAATAGGTGAATTGCGAGACTTCCATGCCATCACACCAGCACTCCCAGCCAAGGCCCCAGGCACCCAGCGTCGGACTTTCCCAGTCATCCTCGACGAATCGCACATCGTGGATTCCCATGTCGATGCCGATCTGCGCCAGCGAGGCGAGATAGAGTTTCTGCAGATCGGGCGGGTTCGGCTTCAAGATCACCTGAAATTGATAATAATGCTGAAGGCGGTTGGGGTTCTCGCCATAGCGCCCGTCCTTGGGACGGCGCGAGGGCTGCACATAGGCCGCGCGCCATGGTTTTGGCCCCAGCGCGCGCAACGTCGTGGCCGGATGAAACGTGCCGGCGCCCACCTCCATGTCATAAGGTTGCAAAATCACGCAGCCCTGCTCCGCCCAGAAGCGTTGCAGGGTGAGGATCAGTCCTTGAAAGGAACGTGCGGGATCGAGCGGGGAGGAAGAATGGGCCATAAACGCCGCATTACAGGCAGACGCGGTTCAGGACAAGCCGTCAGCTGCGCCGGTCCGGTGATGATGACGGGCGATAGATTCCGGTTTCAGGATCGCGGATGAGCGAATCGACAGGAGCGCGCTGGCGCTGTGCCGCTGTGCGCCGAATGACGACGCGCTGGTTCGCCTGACGCAACAGCCGAAAAGCAAGGAATGCGCTCCCAGCGACCGCGGCGGCAAATAGGATGGGCGGCATGCGTCTCTCCCTTGTCAGATGCTTAAGTCTTGCGAGGGCTTGCGGCAAAAGCAAGGCAAAAAATACGCCTTCACAGCCCAAATCGCGCCCACAGGCTGCGCTCGTCGAGGCGTGCGATCACCCGGTCAAGCATCGCTTCAGCCAGTCGCGTGCTGATGTTCGCGGCGATCGCCGGTGAGCGGCGTGAGAAAAAACCGCGCTCCGACGAGATCAGCGCGATCTTGGCCTTGTCGCCGAAGCGCTCCCGCAGCACGGCACGGATATCACCAAGCCCGTCGATGAGCCCAAGCTCCAGGGCCTGTGCGCCCGACCAGAATTCACCTGTGAACAGATCGGTTTCGCTCTCCATCAGCTTGGCGCCGCGCCGCGCGCGCACCAGCGACACGAACACGTCGTGGACCCGCGCCTGCAGGCGTTTCAACCGCTCGACATCGTCTGCGTTAACGGCACTGAACGGATCAAGCATCCCCTTGCGCGAGCCGGCAGTAACGACGCGGCGCTCGATTCCCAGTCGTGAAATGGCTTCGCTAAAGCCAAATCCGGCGGAAATCACGCCAATCGACCCGACCACTGACGACGGGTCGGCATAAATGTCGTCCGCCGCGCAGGCAATCATATAGCCGCCCGAGGCCGCCGCATCCTCGACAAAGCCGATCACCGCCTTGCCATGTTCGACGGCGAGTGCGCGGATGCGCTTGTAGATCATGTGCGATTGTACCGGCGAGCCACCTGGCGAATTGATGATGAGCGCGATGGCTGGCGCCTTTTTATCAGAAAACGCTTTCTCGAGCGCCTCGGCGATGACCGATAGCGACAGATTGTTGCGCGACAGCGGCGAAGCACTCTCGGCCGCAATAACCCCGCTGAGGCGTATAACCGGGATCACGACGCGCGCGGCGCGCAAACGGGCGGGCAGAAGCCAGCGGACCAACCGGTGATCAAGAATATGTGTTATCATGACCCATGGATTAGGTCGCTTTCACGCCACCCGTCAATTGTCGTGACGGTAGTCAGTACTGCGCACTCTTGCCCTTGATACCGCGAGCGGTCATGGTTGCGCCGTATTGATTGCCCAAGCGACGGGCCCTCTTCTTTCCGGAAATTGATCCAATGCCGTCACTGACTGTGTCAGCCCGCTTTTTTCTTGTCACGATCAGCCTGGCGCTGGCACCCGCAGCGATGGCGGAGCGGGCCGCACCCGCGCGCGGCTTTGCCGGCGTCGATGACGGGCGCCAATCCTTGTTGCGAACATTATCCGGCACTTATCTTGCCGCCCGCTCCGCCGCCGCCGCGCAGGACGTCGCGGCTGCTGCCCAATTCTTTGACAGCGCCTATCGTATCGATCCGGCAAATAATGAGCTTCTGGCACGCGCCTTCCTTCTTCGCCTGTCGGCTGGCGATATCGGCCGCGCCAGTGAACTTGCAACGCTCGTGATGGAGCGTGATCCCAGCGATCGTCTGAGCCGGCTGGTGCTGGCGGTGCGCTCCATGCGCAACCAGCGTTACGCATCAGCTCAATCCATCCTGTCATCGGGCGACAAGGGGGGAGATGTCGACATCACCGCCGGTCTGCTCGCCGCCTGGGCAGCCCAGGGAGCTGGCCAGACACAGGAAGCTTTGACCATTCTGACCAAGCTCAAGGGGGCGGAATTTTACGACGTTTTTCGCGACTATCATGGCGGCCTCATCAATGACGTCGCCGCGCGCCGCACTGAAAGCGCCAAAGGGGCGGACGACAAGCGCCGCGACGAAGTCAGCCAGTTGCGTGCCGAAGCCAGCCGGCGCATCGCTGCAGCCTACAGGGCTGATCCCTATGGCCTGCGGCTTATGGAAGCGCAGGCGCGCCTGCTCGCCCGCAATGGAGAGCGCGATCAGGCATTGGTCGTGCTCGACAATTTTCTCAGCCGCGCTCCCGAAAACCCCATCGCCAAAGCCTTGAAGCAGGACATTGCAGCCAAAAAGCCGATTGCGCCGATGATCCGCGATGCCCGGCGCGGCGCTGCCGAGGTTCTGCTCGGGCTTGGCTCGGCGCTTGCCCGCGATGATGGCCAGGATATCGCCGCCATCTATTTCAACCTTGCCACTTACCTGGACGACGACAATGCGCTGGCGCTGCTGTCGCTGGGCGATCTCATGGACCAGATGAAGCGGACCGAGCGGGCAGTCGCACTCTATGAACGCGTGCCCCGCACCTCACCGATGCGCCGCTCGGCCGACCTGCAGCAGGCATTGGCGCTGGATGATCTGGCGCGCACCGATGATGCGTTGCTGAAGCTCGACAGGATCATTGCCGCCAACCCGAACGATGTCGATGCGCTGGTGACGCGCGCCAATATTCTGCGCATCAAGAAACGCTGGGCCGAGGCAATCACCTCCTATGACGCGGCAATCGCCCTCGTCGCTGACCCGAAACCGCGCCATTGGACCTGGTTTTTTTCGCGCGCCACCTGCCTGGAGCGCGACAAGAAATGGGACCTCGCCGAACGCGATCTGAAGAAGGCGCTGGAGCTTCAGCCCGAACGCCCCGAGGTGCTCAATTATCTGGGTTATTCGTGGGTTGATCGCCATCTGAACCTCACCGAAGCCCTGGCCATGCTGCATCGCGCCGTCGAGTTGCGGCCGGAGGATGGGGCTATCCTCGATTCGGTGGGCTGGGCCTATTATCGCCTGGGCAATTACAATGAAGCGTTGATATGGCTGGAAAAAGCCATCGAGAGAATGCCCGGCGATCCGGTGATCAATGATCATCTGGGTGATGTCTATTTCAAGCTTGGGCGTGTCCTTGAGGCCCGCTTTCAATGGAGCCATGCCCGCGATCTGAAACCGGAAGAGGCCGATCTGGCGGTGATCGTGGAAAAACTGCGCACAGGTGAATTGCCAGCCGCCGAGGCACGGCCCGCAACGGGTGCTGCCACCCCGACCGGTCAGGGCGGTTGATTGCCGCCTGGTGATGGTAGCATGACGGGATGCCTGCCCGGCACCCTTCGTCGGATAGACAAAACACCACGTTTCGGCCAGAAGGTCGCGCGCATGCGGCGCCCTGGAGGCTGTGGCAAAAGAGTGTGAGCGACTTTTTGCAATCATCAGGCGACAAAAGAGATAGACAAAGCGCGTTTCGCTTTGAACACCTCAAGACGAAACGCGCTCACGGGTGACAAGAGGACAGGTCTGATCATGACGAAGTGGGTTTATTCGTTCGGCGAGGGAAAAGCTGAAGGACGCTCCGATCTGCGTAATCTTCTCGGTGGCAAAGGGGCCAATCTTGCCGAAATGGCCAATCTCGGCCTGCCGGTGCCGCCGGGTTTCACCATCACCACCGAAGCCTGCACCTATTTCTACGATCACGACAGCAGCTACCCGCCGCAATTGCGCGATGAGGTGGCCAAGGCGCTGGCCGCCATCGGCACACAGGTCGGCAAGGGTTTTGGCGACGCTGAAAACCCGCTGCTGGTATCGGTCCGCTCCGGCGCGCGCGCCTCCATGCCCGGCATGATGGACACCGTTCTCAACCTTGGTCTCAATGATGCCACCGTTGCCGGCCTGGCTCGCAAGACCGGCAATCAGCGCTTTGCCTATGACAGCTATCGCCGCTTCATCACCATGTATTCTGACGTGGTGCTGGGGATTGAGCATGCCCATTTCGAGGAGAAGCTTGAGGACTACAAGGAGCGCCATGGCCACGTCCTTGATACCGATCTCGGCGCCGCCGACTGGGAAAAGCTGATCGTCGATTACAAGGCGCTCGTGGAAAAGCATCTCGGCCGCCCCTTCCCGCAAGACCCGTTAGCGCAATTGTGGGGTGCCATCGGTGCCGTCTTCGCATCATGGATGAACCAGCGCGCCATCACCTATCGCCGTCTGCACCAGATTCCGCAGGAATGGGGAACAGCGGTCAACATCCAGGCGATGGTGTTTGGCAATATGGGTGAAACCTCGGCAACCGGTGTCGCCTTCACCCGCAACCCGTCAACGGGGGTTAACGAGATATACGGCGAATTCCTTGTCAACGCCCAGGGCGAAGACGTGGTGGCCGGCATCCGCACCCCGCAGGATATTTCCGAAAAGGCCCGCCTTGCCGCCGGCTCCGATCGCCCGTCGCTCGAAAGGCTGATGCCCAAAGCCTACGGCGAATTCCTTGCCATCTGCGGCCGGCTGGAGAGCCATTACCGCGACATGCAGGACATCGAGTTCACCATCGAGGAAAGCCGGCTGTGGATGCTGCAGACGCGCAGCGGCAAACGTACCGCCAAGGCAGCGCTCAAGATCGCGGTCGACCTTGCCGAGGCCGGTGTCATCTCGCCTTCCGAAGCCGTGCTGCGTATCGACCCCTCGTCGCTTGACCAGTTGCTCCATCCAACGATTGATCCCAAGGCCAGGCGCGACGTCATCGCCAGCGGACTTCCGGCCTCGCCCGGTGCTGCGACAGGAGAAATCGTCTTCACTCCCGATGAGGCGGAAGCGCTGAAAGCGCAAGGCCGCGCCGTCATCCTGGTGCGTGTCGAAACCTCGCCCGAGGATATTCACGGCATGCACGCTGCCGAAGGCATTCTCACCACGCGCGGTGGCATGACCTCGCACGCCGCCGTGGTGGCGCGCGGCATGGGCAAGCCCTGCGTTTCAGGCGCCGGCGGCATTCGGGTCGATTACGCCGCCGAGACGTTGACCTCCGGCAAGGTGGTGCTGAAGAAGGGCGAATTCATCACCATCGACGGCTCGAAGGGCGAGGTGCTGCGCGGGCGCGTGGATATGCTGCAGCCGGAACTCTCTGGTGATTTCGCCCGTATCATGGAATGGGCGGATGGCTCGCGGCGTCTGGGCGTGCGCGCCAATGCCGATACACCGGCTGATGCCCGCACCGCCCGCCAGTTCGGTGCCGAGGGTATCGGCCTTTGCCGCACCGAGCATATGTTCTTTGATGAGGAGCGCATCCGCGCCGTGCGCGAGATGATCCTGTCGGAAGATGAAGAAGGTCGGCGCGCGGCGCTCGCAAAATTGCTGCCGGTCCAGCGCCAGGATTTTGTCGATCTCTTCGAGATCATGGCAGGCCTTCCTGTCACCATCCGCCTTCTGGATCCGCCGCTGCATGAATTCCTGCCGCACAGCGATGAGGAAATCGCCGAAGTCGCCGCCGCCATGGGGGCAACGCCCGAGCGCCTGAAGCGCCGCGCTGCCGAACTGCACGAATTCAACCCCATGTTGGGTTTCCGCGGTTGCCGGCTGGCGATTGCCTTCCCCGAGATCGCCGAAATGCAGGCGCGCGCCATCTTCGAGGCAGCCGTCATCGCCGCCCGCAAAACCGGCACGCCGGTGGTGCCGGAAATCATGGTGCCGCTCATCGCCACCCGTGCCGAATTCGATCTGGTGCACGCCTCGATCAAGAAGATGGCGGACGCCGTCATCGCCGAAAGCAAGGTTGGAATCGACTATCAGGTCGGCACCATGATCGAGCTGCCGCGCGCCGCGCTCCGCGCCGCCGACATTGCCGCCAGTGCCGAGTTCTTCTCCTTTGGCACTAATGATCTCACCCAGACCGTCTACGGCATTTCACGCGATGACGCGGCCTCCTTTCTTGGCACGTACACGCAGAAGGGTATCCTCAAAATTGATCCGTTCGTGTCGCTTGATCAGGAGGGTGTCGGCGAACTCGTCGAGATCGCCTGCGAGCGCGGGCGCAGGACGCGGCCGGATATCAAGCTTGGCATTTGCGGCGAGCATGGCGGCGATCCGGCATCCGTCGGCTTCTGTCATGAGATCGGCCTTGATTACGTGTCATGCTCGCCCTTCCGCGTGCCGATTGCCCGCTTGTCGGCAGCGCAGGCAGCGCTCGGCAAGGTCGCCGGCAAGGAGGGCTGAGGCGCATGCGGTTCACTCGCGAGCACATCTATTTCTGCCTGATGCTGGCGGCCGGCATTGCCTGTGGCGTGATTGCTGTTCGCGCCCCCGACCTCGCGCGCGGATCCTTCCCGCCTCTGGTGTGGATACTGGCTGTCTCGTTGATGCTTGATCTGGTGATGATGCGTCTGCCGGGCAACAAGGGATTGCAAACGATCACCATGCCCTGGCGGGTCGCGGGCTTCATCGGCGCTGCCTTGCTCTATCTTGCCGTCGCGCAACTCGCCCCGTCATTGCCATGAATTTACCCGGCAATCGCGCGCATTAAACCCTTTTAAAGCATGTTCACACTATCATGGTTGCCAGATCCTTGCTGGTTATCGGCAGGCCGCGCGTGGCGGATGCCGGTGAGCAGCTTGACGGTTCGGGTTGTCGCGTTGGCGTGGTCGGGTGATGTCGCGTTTTGTCGGGTGGAAAGCGTGGAGACTGTGCGGGGGCGCCCTGGCGCTGATGACCGCTCTCCTCTGCGTGCCGCTGACAAAGAGCGATGCCAGCGCACCCTTGGTAGACTTCCTTGTCAGTCTGCGAGCCCGCCTGGCGGTCACGCCGCCGCCTGCCTGGACACTCGACCAAGCTCTGATCGTGCCCCCCGATGTCGCACCGCGCCTTGCGCGGGAACAGGACGGTGGCGGTATGCTTGTGCTTGTCAGGGTCAATCGCGCCGCCAAGGGCAATCTGGCAATGAGCGTTGCGCAGAAGACGCCCCCGCCTGATACGCCGCCCCGGGAACTTGCAGAGGTTGGCCCCGCACCGATGCTTTTTGCCGATGATGGCGCCGCGGCGTTGAAGCGCGGCTTCCTGCGCAAATTACCGGTGATGACCGCTCGTCTTGATCCACAGGCACCTTCGGCTCCTGTCCGTGCCCCGCGATCCGAACCCGCGCGCCTGGCTGATCTCTCCATCGTCTCCGCCAAAGACCTTGAACGGGCTCATGCCTGCCTCACCCAGGCGATCTACTACGAGAGCCGTGGCGAGCCGGTGCGTGGCCAGCAGGCCGTGGCACAAGTCGTTCTTAATCGCGTGAAAAGCGGCGTCTACCCGACCAGCATCTGTGGCGTCATTTTCCAAAATCAGCATTGGCGCAACCGGTGCCAGTTCTCGTTTGCCTGCGATGGCACGAAGAAGCGCGTGCATGATCAGGAAGCCTGGGAAACGGCGACGCGCATCGCCGATGACGCCATCGCCGGACGCTATTTTCTGCAGGAAATCGGCGATTCCACCCATTATCACGCCGCCTATGTGGCGCCGCGTTGGCGCCGCTCGCTCCAGCGCATGAAGAAAATCGGCGAGCACATTTTCTACGCTATCCCCGGAGTGGCGATCAACGACGAGTGAATCGCCGCTCACAGCGCGATATCAAGGCCCACATCGAAATTGGGCGCTGAGTGGGTGAGCGCCCCCGACGAGATGAGATCAACCCCTGTTTCGGCAATCGCTGCGACCGTGTGAAGGGTCACATTGCCTGACGCCTCGAGCACCGCACGCCCGTTCGTCAACCGCACCGCCTCGCGCATGTCCGACAGCGACATGTTATCAAGCAGGATGGCGGTCACCCCCTCATCCAGCGCCTCGACCAGTTGATCGAGCCGGTCGACTTCGATCTCGATTGCCACAAGATGGCCGGCGAACGCCTTGGCGCGCCGCAGCGCCGGGCGGATGCCGCCGGCAACAGCGATATGATTGTCCTTGATGAGAATGGCATCATCGAGACCGAAGCGGTGATTGCGCCCGCCGCCGCAGCGCACCGCGTATTTCTCCACCACGCGTAAGCCCGGCGTCGTCTTGCGGGTGCAGACGATGGCTGCCCGGGTATGGGCGATAGCCTGCGCGTAAGCTCTCGTCAGCGTGGCGATGCCGGACATGCGACCGAGGAAATTGAGAGCGGTCCGCTCGGCGGTGAGGAGCGTGCGCGCCTCGCCGCTGATGTGCGCAATCTCGTCCCCCGGCGCCAGCGCATCGCCATCTTTTAGGTGACAGGTGACGGACAGCCCAGGACCCGCAAGGTGGAAGGCGGCGGTGGCGAGCGGGCTGCCCGCCAGAATTCCTTTGTTGCGCGCAATGAGGCGTGCGTCCGTGGTGGTTCCCGGCGCGATCGTTGCCTGCGAGGTGATGTCGCCCGCCCGCCCGAGATCCTCGAGCAAGGCGGCCTCCACCAGCCGCGCAACGATCAGCGATGGCAATTCCGGCATGAACATCTTGCTCACGCCGCCCCCTGCCGGGCGCTGGCGCGAACCGCTATTGCCTGCGCTTCGGCAAGCGTCAGATAGGTGCGCCGCTGCCAGTGCGGGTCTGTTTCGGGGAAATCACTGCGGTAATGCCCGCCACGACTTTCCTCGCGGATATAGGCTGCCGCGGTGATCAGCTTGGCGGTTGTCAGCATGTTGAGGAGGGGCAGGCTTCGCGTCATGCTCTTGAGGGTGAGGATTTCCCCAAGGGCTTCGCTCAGGCCGGCGCGATGGCGGATGACGCCCACCTTGTTGGTCATGGTGTGGCGCAAACGCTCGATGATCTCGCCATCATTGCCGGTTGAGACCATCTCGACGCCGATGCGCTCGGGCCAGCGGAGCAGGCGCGGCACCTGATGGATCTGGCTGACATCCTCGGCAATCCGGCAGGCAAAAACCACCGATTCGAGCAGCGAATTCGAGGCCAGACGATTGGCGCCGTGCGCGCCGGTCGATGCCACCTCGCCGCACGCCCACAATCCGTCGATGGTGGTGCGCCCATTGGCATCCACCAATACGCCGCCCATGTGATAATGGGCAGCCGGCGCCACCGGGATCGGTTGGGTCGCCGGATCAAGACCGACGCTGGCGCAGGCCGCCGCCACGGTTGGAAAACGTTCAGCAAATTTGCTGCCAATTGCTTTGGTTGCATCGAGAAACGCGCCCCGTCCGCCAGCGTTTTCAGCAAAAACCCCACGCGCGACGATATCGCGTGGCGCCAGCTCGCCATCGGCATGCAGCTTCAGCATGAAGCGCTCGCCGGCGCGGTTGATCAGTAACGCCCCTTCGCCGCGCAGGGCTTCGGTCGCCAGCGGCGCGGGGTCGCGCCCGATATCAATGGCGGTAGGATGAAACTGCACGAATTCGGGGTCAGCAATCATCGCGCCGGCGCGCGCGGCCATGGCGACACCCTGGCCTACCGCCTCGTTGGGGTTGGTTGTTACCGCATAAAGATGGCCAACGCCGCCGGTTGCCAGCACGACAGCGCCGGCTGGAACGGAAATCGGGTTGGCCGCGCCGCCAAACAAGGGGCGGGCGGTGATGCCCTTCACCTGGCGGCCCTCGGTGATCAGGGTTTCGGCAACGAAGCCTTCCAGCACGCGGATGGACGGCGTCTTGCGAACGGCAACCACCAGTGCGTTCATGATCGCGCGCCCCGCCGTGTCGCCCTTGACGCGGACGATGCGGCGCGTTGAATGCGCCGCTTCTTTCGATAGTGACAGCTTGCCTTCAAGGTCGCGGTCGAAGGGAACACCATAGCCGAGCAGATCGTGAATGCGGGCAGGCGCCTCGCGCGCCATCAACAGCGCCATGCGTTCATCGACGATACCCGCGCCCGCCGCGACCGTATCGGCGACATGCGCTTCAGCTGTATCGCCCTCCGAGATGGCGGCAGCGATTCCCCCTTGCGCCCACGCCGATGAAGCGCCATCGCCAAGCGGCGCGGCCGCCAGCACCGTCACCGGACGAGGGCTGAGTTTCAGCGCACAGAACAGCCCGGCAAGCCCGCCACCGACGATGACAATATCATCGGCGCCCGAAAAACTCTGGGTGGGGAACAGATCACTGCCGGCGGCCGGAAGAGGAGAGGTCATTGGAAATCCTTGCAGCCGACAAGTGTGACCTGCCGGCGAGCCGGCAGCAAGCCAACTCCCTTAAGGTCAGCGAACCGCGATCATGCGCTCGATGGGCAGCCGCGCGCGCTCGATGATGGAGGGGTCAACCAGCACCTCGCCGCTCATGTCGAGCAGGCAATCGAGAATTTTCGGCAACGTGATGCGCTTCATGTGCGGGCAAAGATTGCACGGCTTGATGAAGTCGACGCCCGGTGCCTCGGCAGCCACATTGCTTGCCATCGAGCACTCGGTGACCAGCAGAACCCGCCCATGGCCGGCCTTCTTCACCCATTCGATCATATGGGCGGTGGAGCCGGTGAAATCGGCTTCCGCAATGACGTCCGGGGGGCATTCCGGATGGGCAATGATGCGCACATCCGGATCGGCGGCCCGGTAAGCCCTGAGTTCCTCGCCCGTGAAGCGCTCATGCACCTCGCAGGCACCATGCCAGGCAATGATCTCGACACTGGTCTGCGAGGCCACCCATTTCGCGAGATATTTGTCGGGCAGGAAAAGAACGCGCGGCACACCCAGGCTCTCGACGATCTTCACTGCGTTCGACGAGGTGCAGCAGATATCGCTTTCAGCCTTCACATCGGCGCTGGTGTTCACATAGGTGACGACCGGCACGCCCGGATAGGCACGCTTCAGCAACCGCACATCCTCGCCCGTGATGGAGGATGCCAGCGAACACCCCGCCTTCATGTCGGGAATCAGCACAGTCTTCGCGGGGCTGAGGATCTTCGAGGTCTCGGCCATGAAATGAACGCCGCACTGGACGATGACGTCCGCATCGACGCGCGTCGCCTCGCGGGCGAGCTGGAGGCTGTCGCCGACGATATCCGCTACCCCGTGAAAGATTTCCGGCGTCTGGTAGTTATGCGCCAGAATGACGGCGTTGCGCTCCTTTTTCAGGTGATTGATTGCCTCCACATAGGGCGCGAAAACCGGCCATTCGACGGCAGGCACGACGCGCGCCATGCGCCCATAGATATGGGCGGTCCGGTCCGCCATGGCGGGAGTGAATGTGAGGTCCGGGCGCGGCAGTCTGGCAAAAGGGCTGACGCCGCCAACCGGCATTGCCGGGTGCGCGAGCGGGGTGCCAAACTGGAAATTCTGGGTCATCGACATCACCGTACTCCCGTATAAAATTCCTTGATTCCATATAATGCTCAACATGAGCATTATATGGTCGTTTAAAAAGCACAAGTGGGCAAACGAGGCTTGCGCTGCTTATGCTGATTGAGAGCATAATTAACCGAATATCGAACCGGACGCAAGGGGCATCGGCATTTCTCATAGCCGTCATGCGTTGGCAGGGCGGTCACAGGACGAGCAATCGTGATACGAGCGATCAACGAGACATTTCGGCGCCTGGCGCCAGCGGGGAGCGATAAGTCAATGACCAAGCCTGTTTCGTCGAGTGCCAGCTCTCCCGCGCCTTTGCGCTCGCCGCTGCTGATCTTGCTGTGCGGCTGCCTGATCGCCATGGCAACCTTTGGTCCACGCTCGACGATGGGGCTTTTCACCACGCCTATCACATCCGAGCGCGGCTTCTCGCTGGAGCTGTTCTCCTTTGCCATGGCGATCCAGAATCTGCTGTGGGGGCTTGGCCAGCCATTCGCCGGTGCCGTTGCTGACCGGTTCGGTTCGACACGCGTGCTGGCGGTGGGGCTGATCGTCTATGCTGCCGGGCTCGCGATCATGGCCTATGCCAGTGACCCCTGGAGCTTCAACCTGTCGGCCGGCGTCCTCATCGGTTTTGGCCTCTCGGGCTGCTCGTTCAACCTCGTCCTTGCCGCCTTCGGCAAGCTGATGCCAGAGCGCTGGCGTGGTACGGCGATCGGTGCGGGCTCGGCTGCCGGCTCATTCGGGCAGTTTGTCTTTGCGCCGGCCTCCTCGCTCCTCATTCGCTCGGTTGGCTGGTCAAATACGCTGCTGATCTTTGCCGGCCTGATGATCCTTGCCGTGCCGCTGACGCTGGCGTTGTGGACGCCGAGGCTGGCAACGTCACCAACGCCGGGTTCGACAAATCCGCCAGCCGGCGTCGGTGCCTTGTCGCAGCAGACCCTGCGCCAGGCGCTGGCCGAAGCCTTTGGCCACCGCTCCTACGTCCTTCTGGTCATGGGCTTCTTCGTCTGCGGTTTCCATCTCGCCTTCGTCACCATCCACCTGCCGAAATTCCTGATCGAGCAGGGGCTGACGCCTGAAGTCGGCGGCTGGACGCTGGCCCTCATCGGCCTGTTCAACATCGTCGGCTCGCTTGGCTCTGGCATGCTCGGCAATCGTATCCCCAAGCGGTGGCTTCTGTCGGGAATATATCTCGGCCGGGCGATTGCGATTGCCCTCTTTGTCTCTTTCCCCATCACCAACACATCGGCCCTGATGTTTGGTGCCGCTCTCGGCCTTCTTTGGCTCTCCACCATCCCGCCGACATCAGGCCTCATTGCCATCATGTTCGGCACGCGATGGCTTGCCATGCTCTACGGTTTTGCCTTTTTCTCGCATCAGGTGGGCTCGTTCGTCGGCCTGGTGATTGCGGCGTGGACGCGCGAGGTTTACGGCAGCTACGACATCATCTGGTGGCTGGGCGTGCTGCTGGGACTTTTGGCGGCCATCGTCAACATGCCGATCCGCGAAACGCCGGTGGACCGTGCGGCGACGGTGCCGGCCGAATAAGCTGCTTCAAACCGCGCGCGGCCTTGCCAGCACCTGCCGGCTGCTGGCAAGGAAAGAGATGTAAAAGCCACAGACCCGCCAGCCGGAGGATCACCCATGTCGTTTCGCGCCATTGTCATCACCAAGACTGACGCCGGACAGTCCGTTGCACTGACGAACATTGATGACAAGGATCTGATGGAGGGCGACGTCACGGTGCGGGTGACAGCCTCCAGCGTCAATTACAAGGATGGTCTGGCGATCACCGGCAAGGCGCCGGTCGTCCGCCGTTTTCCGATGATCCCGGGCATTGACAGCGCGGGCACTGTCGAGCACTCGACAAACCCCAAATGGAAGGCCGGCGACAAGGTTGTTCTCACTGGTTTTGGCGTCGGCGAAACCCATCTTGGTGCCTATGCCGAGCGTGCCCGCGTCAGGGGTGACTGGCTGGTGCGGCTGCCGGCGGGGTTGAGCGAGGAACAGGCGATGGCCATCGGTACGGCGGGCCTCACCGCCATGCTGTGCGTCATGACACTGGAGCGTCACGCCATCACGCCCGCCCATGGGCCGGCATTGGTGACGGGTGCCGCCGGTGGCGTCGGTTCGATCGCCGTAGCCCTGCTGGCAAAGCTTGGCTTCCATGTGATTGCCTCCACCGGGCGCCCGGAAGAGGCCGCCTATCTCAAAGCGCTGGGGGCTTCCGAAATCATTGACCGCAAGGAATTGGCGGGCCCGGTGCGAGCGCTCGCCAAGGAGCGTTTCGGTTCGGCAATCGACAGCGTCGGGTCAACCACGCTCGCCAATCTTCTGTCGATGATCAAATATGGCGGGGCGGTTGCCGCCTGCGGACTTGCCGCTGGTGGCGATCTGCCCTCAAGCGTCCATCCCTTCATTCTGCGCAATGTGGCGCTTCTCGGTGTCGATTCGGTGCAGACGCCGGTTTCAGCCCGCGAAGCGGCATGGCAGCGTCTGGTGCGTGATCTCGATATGGACAAGCTTGCCGCCATGACCACCACCATCCCGCTTGATCAGGCGATTGCGGCTGGTCATGACATCATCGCCGGCAAGACCCGTGGCCGGTTCGTGGTGCGCCTGAACTGATCGGTTGCAAGGTCCGATGCAGACCGACATCCTGATCATTGGTGCCGGCCTGGCGGGTATGGCGCTGGCCAACCGGCTTCACCGAGAGCATCGCCGCGTCCTCCTTGTCGAAGCGCGCGAGCGTTTTGGCGGGCGTATTCATGTCCATGAAGAAGGCGGTGCCGCCTTCGATCTGGGTCCCGCCTGGTTCTGGCCCGGCCAGCCGCGCATGGAAGCGCTGATTGCTGATCTAGGCCTGACCGCCTTCGAGCAGTATTGCCGTGGCGACCTTGTCTACGAACACCATGATGGCGTGGTCGAGCGCGGGCGTGGTTTTTCATCCATGCAGGGATCGTTGCGGGTCGCAGGCGGCATGAGCAGCCTGATCACCGGGCTTGCGCGCACATTGCCGGCAAAGCGGATACTGACATCGACGCGCCTTGCCGGCCTTGACGATCACGGCAAAACCGTGAGGGCAAAGGTCATGCAGGGCGCTGATCACCTGACGATCGAAGCCCACCAGGTCGTGCTGGCGATGCCGCCGCGTCTCGCCGTCAATCACATCTCCTTCGACCCGCCTCTGGCGCCGGCCATCCGTCAGGCAGCAAACGACGTGCCGACCTGGATGGCGGGGCAGGCGAAGATTCTCGCCATCTATGACGCGCCGCATTGGCGTGACGCGGGGCTCTCGGGTGATGCGATGAGCCAGCGCGGGCCGATGGTGGAAATTCACGATGCCTCGCCGGCATCAGGCGGCCCCTATGCGCTGTTTGGCTTCGTCGGTGTTCCACCGGCCATCCGCCAGGCGCATCGCCACGAGGTGCTGCGTCTGGCGGCCAGCCAGCTGGTGCGCCTGTTTGGCGCAGCGCTTGGCGAGCCGCGCGCGCTCATCATGCAGGATTGGGCCGATGAGCCGCTGACGGCGACATTGGCCGACCATGCCGGGCCAACGCAGCATCCCGCCTATGGTCGCCCATCAGCGCTCGACCACCTCTGGCAGGGGCGGCTGCATTTTGCCTCAAGCGAAATGGCGCCGCATTTCGGCGGCTACCTTGAAGGGGCGCTCGAAGCTGCCGACACGCTCGATCTGGCGCGTATTGCCTGAATTAATGGGTCCTGACCCTGGATCTAGACGTCGACGCTGGCGTTGAGCGCGTTCTCGACGATGAAATCACGCCGTGGTTCAACCGCGTCCCCCATCAGCTTGGTGAACACATCGTCGGCATCGTCGGTTTCGCGGATTTTGACCTGCAGCAAAAGGCGCGCATTGCGGTCGAGCGTCGTTTCCCACAGCTGCTCGGCGTTCATCTCGCCAAGGCCCTTGTAGCGCTGCAGGGCGATTGATTTGCGCGCCACCCCGCTCACCGCGTCGAAGAGCTGCGTTGGCCCGTAGACCTCCGCCTCGTCCTCCTTGCGTCGCAAAATGGCTGGTTTCTCATAAACCTCGCGCAATGAGGGCGCCAGCTGGTCCAGCTTGCGGGCTTCGAGCGAGCCCAGAAGTGCCGCATCAAGGCTGATGGCCTCGCGCACCCCGCGCAATGTCCGTGTCAGGGTGAAACCCAGAGCGGAGGCCTCGCCCGCCCATCCCCGCTCCATGCTGTCGGAAAGCCGGTCAAGGCGCGCCGCAAGCTCGCTCGCCTTGGCGTCAGCCGCGATGCGATCGCCCAGGATGTCGGCCTTGAGCGCTCCGGCAACGGCTGCCTGCTCGACGGCGCCACGATGATAGCGATGATGAAGGCCAAGCAGCAGCGAGCGGGCAGTCCGCGCGTCGTTCACCGTCTTGAGGAGATCAGCGCCGGTGCGTTTTTCGCCTGAGGCCAGCGTCAAGCTTGCCTCTTCGATGCCAGCCGTCACCAGATAGGCCTCAAGCGCCCGCTCATCCTTCAGATATTGAACCGATTTGCCGCGCGTCACTTTGTAGAGCGGCGGCTGGGCGATGTAGAGATGACCACGCTCGATGAGTTCAGGCATCTGGCGGTAGAAAAAGGTGAGCAGCAGGGTGCGGATATGAGCACCATCGACATCGGCGTCGGTCATGATGATGACCTTGTGATAGCGCAGCTTGTCGAGATTGAGATCATCACGGCCGATACCGGTGCCAAGCGCGGTGATGAGCGTGCCGATCTCCTGCGAGCCCAGCATCTTGTCAAAGCGCGCCCGCTCGACATTGAGGATCTTGCCGCGCAGCGGCAGCACCGCCTGGAATTCGCGCGAGCGTCCCTGCTTGGCCGAGCCGCCGGCTGAATCGCCCTCGACCAGAAAGAGTTCGGATTTCGCCGGATCGCGCTCCTGGCAATCGGCAAGCTTGCCGGGGAGCGAAGCCATGTCGAGCGCTCCCTTGCGCCGCGTCAGCTCGCGCGCCTTGCGCGCTGCCTCACGCGCGGCCGCCGCCTCGATCACCTTGGCCACCAGCCCGCGGGCTTCGCCCGGATGCTCCTCGAACCATGTTTTCAGCTCTTCATTCATCACCCCTTCGACGACGGGGCGCACTTCGGACGAAACGAGCTTGTCCTTTGTCTGCGAGGAGAATTTGGGATCAGGCACCTTGACCGACAAAACAGCGGTGAGACCCTCGCGGCAATCATCGCCGGTGAGCGTCACCTTTTCCTTCTTGCCAAGGCCGCTGGCCTCCGCATAGCTCGTCACCTGCCGGGTCAGCGCACCACGAAAGCCCGCCAGATGGGTGCCGCCATCGCGTTGCGGAATGTTATTGGTGAAGCATAGCACGCTTTCATGATAGCCATCATTCCACGACAGCGCACATTCGACCACGATGCCATCGCGTTCGGCTTTGAGCGTGATCGGCTTTGGCAGCAGCGGCGTCTTGTTGCGATCAAGCCAGGCGACGAACGCCTCAACCCCGCCTTCATAGACGAGCGTCGTTGATTTCGCTTCGGCATGGCGATTGTCGGTCAGCGTGATGACGACGCCCGAATTGAGAAAGGCAAGCTCGCGCAGGCGATGCTCGAGTGTCGCATAGTCGAACTCGACCATGGTGAATGTCTCGGTCGAGGGCAGGAAGGTGACCTCGGTGCCGCGCCGCCCATTGGCCGGGCCAATGACCGCCAATGGCGCTAGCGCCACCCCATGGCTGAAGGCCATGGCGTGTTCCTGATTATTGCGCCACACGCGCAGCTGCAGGCTTGAGGAGAGCGCGTTGACAACCGAGACACCAACCCCGTGCAGCCCGCCCGACACTTTATAGGAGTTCTGGTCGAATTTTCCGCCGGCATGGAGCTGCGTCATGATGACTTCAGCAGCCGAGATGCCTTCCTCGGTGTGGATATCGGTGGGGATGCCGCGGCCATTATCAGCCACCGTGCAGGAGCCGTCGGAATTGAGCGCGACCGTGACCTCGCTGGCATGGCCGGCGAGCGCTTCGTCGATGGCGTTATCGACGACCTCATAGACCATGTGATGCAGGCCCGAGCCGTCATCCGTATCGCCAATATACATTCCCGGACGCTTGCGCACCGCATCCAGGCCTTTGAGAACCTTGATGGAATCGGCGCCATAATCGGCTGAGGCATCGTTGTGTGCTTGGTCTGTCATCAATTTTCGGCTTTTTGCGACTGATTCGTGACGGGCAATATAGGCCCTAAATGCGGTGATTTCATGCAAAATCGCCCAATCTTTCAGTAATAATTTCAGTGGCTTGCCAAGGCAGGTGGCATTGGCGGTTTACAGGCGCTCGATCATCCCGCCGGCGACCAGGAAACGCTCGCTTCCCGCCGCCATATCGGCAAACAGACCGGCCTCGGTTCCCGTCATCCATACCTGCCCGCCGATATCGTCGATTTCGCGGTAGAGGGCAGCGCGCCGGCGCGGGTCGAGATGGGCGGCGACCTCATCCAGCAGCAGGAGGGGAGCAATGCCGCTGACGCGGCGAATGAGGCGCGCCTGGGCGAGGATGAGGGCGATCAGCAGGGCTTTCTGTTCTCCCGTTGAGCCCTGCGCTGCCGCAATGTCGCGATCGAGATGGCGGACCATCAATTCGCTCGCCTGGGGCCCCAGAAGTGTGCGCCCCGCCGCCCTGTCGCGCGCTCGCGTGGAGCGCAGCAGGTGGCGGTAGCGCACTTCTCCATCTTGCGGACCATGCTCGGCAAGAAGGCGGTCGATATCCCCTGCAAGCGCCAGCCCGGCGGCTGGAAAGGGCGAGGCCTCATCTCGACGCTCGGTGATGAGGGCCGACAGGCGGGCGACGGTCAGCGCGCGGGCGCTGGCGACCGCGATGCCGTATTCGGCGATTTCACGTTCTGTCGCTTCGAGCCACACATGATCCTGCGCATGGTCCTCAAGGATGCGGTTGCGCTGGCGCAACGCCCGCTCAAGCGCGTTCGTGCGGGCGGCATGGGCCGCATCCACCCCCAGGACGAGGCGGTCAAGAAACCGCCGCCGATCCCCGGCCGCCCCGCGAAACAGCCCGTCCATATCCGGCGTGAGCCAGACAATGCGGATATGATCGGCAAAGGCTGCCGCCGAGCCGGCCTCGGCGCCGTCAATGCGGCTTTGCCGCTGCCGCCGCCCCTCGCCATCGGCTGGCAACAAACCGACACCAAGCTGTCTGCCATCAAGCCCGTCCTCGCCGCGTGCCAGTTCAAGCGCCACCGCAAAGCCGCCGGCGCCGTTCTGGCGCGCCATCGCCGCCAACTCGATCCGGCGCAGTCCGCGCCCCGGTGTGAACAGCGAAATCGCTTCGAGAAGATTGGTTTTCCCCGCTCCGTTATCGCCAATGAGGGCACAGCAGCGGGATTGCGTCTCGACGCTCACCTGCGGATAGGACCGGAAATCAACAAGGCTGAGGCGTCGCAGCCCTTGTGGCGCTCGTCCCGTCACACCCGCATCGGCATCAGCACGTAGAGGGCACCACTTCCTGTCGCCTCATGGATGAGCGTCGGCGAACCCGGATCAGCGAGCATGAACACCGCATTCTCGTCCTGCAGGCGCTCCGCGATGTCGAGCAGATAACGGGCATTGAAGCCGATATCGAGCGGTTCGGCGCTGTAGTCGACCTCGACCTCCTCGGTGGCCGAGCCGGAATCAGGGTTGGTGACGGTAAGCATCAGCTTGCCGCTCGACAGCGACAGCTTGACCGCCCGGCCACGTTCCGAGGCAATCGTCGAGACGCGGTCAACGGCAGCGGCAAATTGCCGGCGGTCGATCACCAGTTTCTTGTCATTGCCAACCGGGATCACCCGCGCATAGTCAGGAAACGTCCCGTCGATCAGCTTCGAGGTCAAGACAACCGAACCGATCATGAAGCGAATCTTGGTGAGCGAAATCTCAACCCCCACCTCGGCGCTGGCATCCTCGATGAGGCGCAGGACCTCATTGACCGTCTTGCGCGGGATGATGACGCCCGGCATGCCGGCGCTGCCAGCCGGTGCCGCCATCTGCATCTGCGCCAGGCGATGGCCATCGGTTGCCACCGCCCGCAACATCGCGGCGCCCTGGATATCAACCAGATGGAGATAGATACCATTGAGATAGTAGCGGGTCTCTTCGGACGAGATGGCAAATTCCGTCTTGTCGATCAGGGCTTTCAGATCCTTCGCGGTCAGCGCGAAGCGATGCGAGAAATCACTGGCCGACAGGTCGGGAAAATCGCTTTCCGGCAGCACCTGCAGTTGAAAGCGCGAGCGTGAGGCCCGCAGGATCATCGCCGACTGGTCCGCGCCAAGGTCAAGGCTGACCTGCGCGCCATCGGGCAATTTGCGGACGATATCGTGGAAGAGATGGGCAGGAACGGTCGTCGCCCCGGCGCTCGCCACATCGGCTGGCAGGGATTCCACCAGTTCGATATCAAGATCCGTCGCCTTGAACTCGATGCGTCCCTGGGCAGCGCGCACCAGCACGTTGGACAGAATGGGAATGGTATTGCGCCGTTCAACGACCCGCTGCACGTGGGAGAGGGTTTTGAACAAGGCTGCGCGTTCGAGACTGACTCGCATGAATTCTATCCGATCATAACGTTGGCGATCACGGAAATTACCCGGAACGCCGCCCCCGTATTTGACCCGATTGTCGCGTGAACGCAAGCCACCCCACAGCGCCACGCGGCATCAGGCGCGCCCGGGCTTCACGCCTCCAGGATCATCTGGCGCAGCATATCGAGATCATTGGCGAGTTGCACATCGCCCTTCAGCATGTTTTCGATCTTGCGCACCGCATGCAGCACCGTCGTGTGATCACGATTGCCGAAGCGCCCGCCAATTTCCGGCAGGGATCGCGGGGTCATGGTCTTTGCCAGATACATGGCAATCTGGCGCGGCAGCACCACATTGCGCGTGCGCCGGCTCGACAGCAGGTCATTTCTTGAAATGGCATAGAATTTGGCGCTCATGCGGATGATGTCTTCGATCTTGACGCGCTTGGGATCGCGCGCCCGGACAAAGCCGCGCATGATGTCTTCTGCCATATCAACCGTGATCGGCGTGCGGCTGAGCTGATGGTAATGGACAAGGCGATGCAGCGCGCCTTCAAGGTCGCGGCCATTGCTGTCAACCGACCGGGCCATGAAGCTGATGACGCCATCGGGTACCTGAAGCTCGGGATAGCGCTGGCGTTCGAGGTCAGCCTTGGCCAGCAGAATGTTGCGGCGCAGGCTCTCCTCGGGCAGGCTGATCTGCACCATCAGGCCGCCACCCAGCCGCGAGCGCAGGCGCTCGTCGAAGGTCTCAAGGTCCGCCGGCCGCCGGTCGCAGGCGACGACTACCTGCCGCGAGCCATCAAGCAAAGCGTTGAGCGTATGGCCGAATTCGGCCTCGGTGTGCTTTCCCTGCAGAAACTGCAGATCATCGATCAGCAGCAGATCAAACCCGCGCATCGTCTCCTTGAAGGCCGCTGCCGCCGAGCGATTGGTCAGTGCCTTCAGAAATCCGAAGCGGAAACCCTCGGCGGTGAGGTAAAGAACCCGCTTTCCGCTTTCTTTTGCGGCATGCGCGAGCGCGTGCAGAAGATGCGTTTTTCCCAGACCAACGCTGCCATAAATATAGAGCGGATTGAATTGAACATGGTCGAGCGACTGGGCAATGCGCGAGGCGGCGGCGTGGGCAACGATATTCGATTGGCCGACCATGAAACTGCCAAAAGTGAGTTTCTTGTCCGGGTTGGCTCCCAGGCTGTCGCTGCCCTCGGCAGCGGCGCGGGCAGGGGCGGCAATCGCGCACTCGTCAGCCCGCCGCGCGCCATCACCGAGAACAACCGGCTCCGCGACGCTGATGCGCGAGGTGACGACAGAGCCACGCTCCACGACGTCGAGCTTTCGCGCATCGAGCCCCTCGGCGCAGAAAAGGCTCAGCAGAATATCGGTGTAGTTGTTGCGGATCCACGAGCGCAGGAATTTGGTCGACACCGACAACACGACGGACTGGTCGACCAGGCCCTCGAAATTCGCTTCGCCGAACCAGCTGATGAATTTGTCGTCACCAATGGCCTTGCGCAAGTGCACCCGCACGCGCTCCCACACATCGTGAGGCGCCATCTCCGGCGCTGATGGCGGAAGGGGCTTCACCGGCGTTGAGCGCGCGCAAGAGGGCGCTGGATTATGCAGCGCCGCACCGCCAAAGGGCGCAGCAGCGGCAGCAAGCGAGACAAAACCATTCTGCGGCGCACGATGAGCGCGCACTTCATGTTCCGATTTCATAATTGTTTCCCGATGAGTCGGTGGACTGTGCGATCGCCAGATCTGTGGCGACTACTGGACCGTGTTTGTCGAACCTGAACATGCCAGCTGATATCGACGGGCAGGTTGGCGGTGAGCGGCATGGTCATACCAGGGAAGCGCCTGCTTATTCATCTCAGTGTAACTCTCTTCCAAATGGTAATCTAGACTAGATAAATAATACATCTCTGCATCGGGATGTATTTAAGAGGCGGAACGAAAGAAATTAATGTATTCTTCCAGCATTTAATTCCTGGTTGAATAAATTATTGTTACAAAAAAATGACCTGCATTCAACGAGCATTCTATTTGTCATCTTACGCCCCGATTTCATCTAAAAACGCTGAAACAAAGACTGCCGTTTCAACCCGCCCCCGAGCCAATTGAAAGAAACATATCCAGCCGGAGCGCGCAAGGAAGTTGGTAGGAAAATGAGTCCCGCGCTGGCGTGCGTCGCGCACATGATTTCCCCGCTCTCGCCCTTCAGGGAAAAATAACGTTGTTTGCCAAACAGATTCGGACATTTGTCCGCTTGGCAACCGGCACAATTGAACCGACAAAATTTGGAAATAGTCTCATTACCGAATGGCGTGCGCTTGCTGCATCTGCGGTGTCATCAAACGTCCTAGTCGTAAGACGTTGAATCAACGAATTTTTTTTTGACGGGAAATTGTCACAAAAAAATTCGGTGGAATCTCCCCTGGTATCCGTTCGATCCTTCGTTTTTTCTGTTTTGATTCAATGAACCTTTGCCGGGAAAACAAAATCAGCCGCTCAAGCATCTGTCAGATGACAGGGCAGGAGCGGCCGAAACAGCGTGGTCAGATATGTGGGTGCGATCGCTCGCGCAGATCTCAGAGCGCGCGAACTGCCCGCGTCAGGCGCGACACTTTGCGCGAGGCTGTGTTCTTGTGAATGATCCCGTTCTGCGCTGATCGCAGGAGTTGAGGCTCTGCGAGCCGGAGAGCTGCTTCCGCCGCCGGCTTGTTGCCTGCTGCGATCGCTTCTTCAACCTTCTTCACGAAGGTACGCATGCGTCCGCGACGATCACGATTGACTGCCGTGCGCTTGGCAATCTTGCGTACCATTTTTTGGGCTGAGCTGGTATTGGCCATCTGTCCGTTCCTGAAACGGGACGACACCGCGCCCGCCTGCTGTCATGTCAAATGCTGAGTGGTCAAACACCATGCCGATCGCCGGATCGGCGCTGCAGCATGGCAAGGGCGGCTCTATAGCCTTGGCCGCGCGTGGCGTCAATCTGCATTGCGTTGCTACGGCAAATCTTGTCAGTTTTGCTTAAATTTCGGCGCTCTTTTATCGATAAAGGCCGCCATTCCCTCCTTCTGGTCGTCGGTTGCAAAAAGCGACAGGCAGGCACGGCGTTCGAAACGCAGGCCCTCGGCAAGGGGTGTTTCATAGGCGCGATTGACGGCTTCTTTCGCCAGCATCGCCGAAATGAGCGATTTCGAGGCGATGGTCTCAGCCGCGGCGAGGGCTGTTGTCATCAATTCGCTCGCCGGGACGACGCGCGAGACAAGGCCGCAACGCTCGGCCTCGGTTGCGTCCATCAAGCGCCCGGTGAGGCACAGATCCATGGTTTTCGCCTTGCCGATGAAGCGCGCCAGCCTTTGCGTGCCACCTGCCCCCGGGATGAGGCCGATATTGATTTCCGGCTGGCCGAAGCGCGCCGTGTCGGCCGCGATGATGAAATCGCACATCATCGCCAGTTCGCACCCGCCTCCCAGCGCAAAACCCGCCACCGCTGCAATCACCGGCTTGCGGGCGCGCGCCACCCCGTCCCAATTGGCGAAGAGATCTTCGCGGAACACCTCCTGGAAACTCTTTGTCGCCATCGCCTTGATATCGGCCCCTGCCGCAAAGGCTTTGTCCGATCCGGTCATCACCATGGCGCCGATAGCCTCATCAGCCTCGAAGGCGGCAAGCGCTGCCCCCAGCTCGCCAATGAGCTGCGGGCTCAGCGCATTGAGCGCTTTCGGCCGGTTCAGGGTGATGAGGCCGACCCGCCCATGGGTCGCAACAAGCAGCGTTTCATATGTCATGGCGAACTCCGCGGGATCAGGTGAGAGCGCAGGCGTGCCGGCCGGCGCGGCTGGCAGCGGGAACAGAAGAAGGTCGAGCGCCCGCCTTGAACCAGCCGCAGGATCGGCGTCCTGCAAACGGCACAAGGTTGGCCTTCACGATCATAAACAAAAAAGCGTTCCTGAAAATCGCCACTCGCGCCGTTGGCGTGGGTGAAATCGCGCAGTGTCGACCCGCCGGCCGCGATCGCCTCGTGCAGCACGGCCTTGATCTCTCGCACCAGGAGCAAGGCTTCCGGCGCCTTCAGGCTCGAGGCCGCCCGTTCGGGATGGAGCCTGGCCCGGAACAAGGCTTCGCTGGCGTAGATATTGCCAAGCCCGGCGATCACGCCCTGATCCATGAGGAGAGCTTTGAGCGGCGCTGCCCGTCGCCCGGCGGCGTCCAGCAGAAACGGCGCATCAAGGCGATTGCCCAGCGGCTCAACCCCAAGCTTCGCCAGCGCCGGGTGAGTGTCAAGATCGCTCCTGCCCGTCACGTCGATAAAGCCGAAGCGACGAGCGTCATTATAGGTGACCACCACCCCGCTGGAGAGATGGAAGACGACATGATCGTGCCGGATGTCGCGTGGGCCGTCATAATAGAAATCGGCCATGCCGTTCGTTTGCTCGCCGCTCTCGACCTGGAATCGCCCCGTCATGCCGAGATGAATGATCAGCACCTGGCTGTCATCGAGATCAGCGAGAATATACTTGCCGCGGCGTGACAGCGCTTCGATGCGCCGCCCTTCCAGCCTCTGCCGGAAATCGGGCGGAAAGGGCCGGCGAAGATTGGCGCGACGCTGTTCGACCCGCACCAGCTTCTGCCCCTGGAGGGCGCTCGCGAGCCCGCGCATGACCGTCTCGACCTCGGGTAGCTCAGGCATCGCACGCTTCGGCCTCGGGCCTGAAAGCGCACGGCGCGGACGACCGCATCCCTGCGGTCATGCCTAGCGTCCGGCAGCTGGCTGGCGCAATTCCTTGCGCAGGATCTTGCCGACATTGGATTTGGGCAGCTCGGCCCTGAACTCCACCAGCTTCGGCACCTTGTAGGCCGTCAGGTGCTGCTTGCAGAACGCGCGGACGTCCTCGCTGGTAAGCTGCGGGGATTTGGCGACCACAAAGGCCTTGACCGCCTCTCCGGTCCCCTCATCCGGCACGCCGATGACGGCGGCCTCCTGCACGCTGTCGAGCTTTGCCAGGCAGTCTTCCACCTCATTGGGGAACACCTTGAAGCCCGAGACGATGATCATGTCCTTCTTGCGGTCGACGATGCGTGTGTAGCCATCATCATCCATGATGCCGATATCGCCGGTATAGAGCCAGCCATCTTTAAGCACATTGGCCGTCTCGTCAGGGCGCCGCCAGTAGCCAAGCATCACCTGCGGGCCTTTGGCGATGATTTCACCGGGCATGCCGTGGGCAACCTCTTTGCCATTCTCGTCAACGCAGCGCAGATCGGTTGAGGGAATAGGAATACCGATTGAATCGGCCTTGATGCCCCCGAACGGGTTGAAGGTGAGAACGGGCGAGGCCTCGCTGAGGCCGTAACCTTCAATCACCGGCGTTCCCAGCAGTTTCGTCCAGCGCTCCGCAACCGCGCTGTGAAGCGCCATACCGCCCGCCGACGAGCCTTTGAGTGTTCGTGGCGGATTGGATTTGAACCATTCCTCGTTCAGCAGGCCGTTGAACAATGTGTTGACGCCCGTCATCCAGGTGATCGGGATCTGCTCGAAGGCCTTGCGCAGATTGGACAGGGGGCGCGGGCTGGGGATCAGCACATTATGGCCGCCAAGCGCGTAAAAACACAGGAAATTCGCTGTGAAGGCAAAGATATGATAGAGCGGCAGCGCGGTCAGAACTGTTTCCTCGCCCTCTTTGAGCCCGCTGCTGATCATCTCGCTGACCTGGGCCATGTTCATGATCAGATTGCCGTGGGAGAGCATGGCGGCTTTTGACACCCCCGTCGTGCCGCCCGTGTATTGCAGGCAGACCAGATCATCCCCGTTGACGTCCGCACTATAGGCGGCAATTTGCTGGTCACCGCCGCCATGGCGGGCGCGACCCTGGGCGATCGCGCTGTCGATGGTGATGGCTGGAACGCCGACCGGCGGAACCTGCTTTTTCACATATTTCTGCACGATGCCGACGATGGTCTTGCGCAGCAGGGGAAAAAACGCGGCAATTCCGGCAATCACCACGTGCGGCACCGGGCTTTTCGCCAGCGCCGGAGTCAGCTTGTCAGCGAAAAGATCGATGATCACCAGCACCTTCGGCTGCGAATCAGCGAGCGTGTGCGCCATTTCATCGGCCGTATAGAGCGGGTTCACGTTGACCAGCACGCAGCCGGCTTTGAAAATGCCCAGCGCCACGACCGGATAGGTCAGGCTGTTGGGCATTTGCACCGCCACCCTGTCGCCTGCCTTGAGCCCAGCGACCTCCCGCAGATAAACGGCAAAGCAGTCAGCCAGCCGATCAGTTTCGCGAAAGCTGAGCGCACCTGACATGCCGTTGGGCAAAACGCAGGTAAAGGCGGTCGCGTCGCCGAAATGCCGGGCGCGGTCGCGGGCGAAATCTGCGAGGTTCCGGTAGGGCGGAGCATCAATCGTTGCTCGCACGCCTGGCGGATAATGCATCTGCCACGGTCTGCCGGTCGCTGCCATCGTGTGCCTCCCCTTTTTCATTCTTGTGCGACAAGGCTAAGCCGAGATGGCAGCGGCGGGAAGAGGCAATTTATCTTTTGCCAGCAGCGGAAATACCGATAAGGCCTCTTTCCTCGTGCAAATCGTCCGTGCATCATCCGCCGGGGCGCTGCCAACGCACGCTGTGAACCGGAGATGTCGATGCCCTGCCTGACAAAGACGCTGATCGCACTTGCCCTCGGCCTGTTTCCGGCGACGGCCTTTGGCGCCGACGCCGCACTTGCTGTCGACGGGAGCAGATTGTCGTTGATCTGGGCGCTGCCCTTTGCCGGTATCCTGCTGTCGATTGCGCTTGGCCCGCTTCTCACGCCGGGATTCTGGCATCATCATTTCGGCAAGGTCGCGCTCTTCTGGGCGGGTTGCTTTGTCATACCCTATCTCGCGCTGGCAGGGTTTTCTCCCGCGCTCTACGCGGTTCTGCACACGCTGCTTCTCGAATACATCCCGTTCATCATTCTGCTTTTTGCCCTCTACACGGTGGCGGGCGGCATTTTCATCTCGGGCAACATTCATGGCTCTCCGCTGATGAATACTGCGATCCTGGCTTTGGGAACCGTGCTGGCGAGCCTGGTTGGCACCACCGGTGCCTCCATGATTCTCATCCGCCCCCTCATCCGCGCCAACGACGCCCGCCAGCACAACGTCCACGTCGTCGTCTTTTTCATCTTCCTGGTATCGAACATCGGCGGATCCCTGACGCCGCTGGGCGATCCTCCGCTGTTCCTGGGCTTCCTCAAGGGCGTCGATTTCTTCTGGACCACCACCCATCTCTTTTCCGAGATGTTGACGGCCGCTGTCATCCTGCTCGTGGTGTTTTTCGCGCTTGACAGCTATTTTGTGGCGAGCGACCGCTCCGCGCCCGTCATGCGCGATCCGCCCCCCGATACCCACCCGGGCATCCGGCTTTTTGGCCAGGTCAATCTCCTGCTGCTGGCGGCCATCATCGCCGTTCTCATCACCTGCGCCGGCTGGAAGCCTGGTGTCAGCGTCGAGGTGTTTCACAACACATTGCAGCTTCAGGACCTCACCCGAGATGTCCTCTTGCTGCTCATCGCCTTTGTTTCGCTGAAACTGACGCCGGCGCTGGCGCGCGAGGGCAATGGCTTCAACTGGGGGCCGATTGCCGAGGTGGCGAAGCTTTTCATCGGCATTTTTCTCACCATTGTGCCGGTTCTGGCCATCCTGCAGGCCGGCAAATCGGGAGCGCTCGCCGGCCTGGTGGCTCTGGTCACAAATGGCGATGGCACACCCAATCATGCGATGTATTTCTGGTTGACGGGCGGGCTGTCATCCTTTCTCGACAACGCACCGACTTACCTGCTGTTTTTCAACGTTGCCGGTGGCGACGCCCAGCGCCTGATGGGCGAGGGGGCGTTGACGCTTGCGGCCATTTCCTGCGGAGCCGTCTTCATGGGTGCCAACAGCTATATCGGCAATGCGCCCAATTTCATGGTCAAGTCGATTGCCGATGATATGGGCGTCAAGATGCCCTCGTTCTTCGGTTATTGCGGCTGGGCGTTGTGTTTTCTGATCCCCCTGTTCATTCTTATCACCATCATATTCTTCCGCTGAACGGGAGCACGGCTGATGGAAGGACTGGCCGGGTTCGACGAACCGGCGGCAAGCGATCCGTTGCTGCGCGACGGGCGTCTGTCGCCCCAGGCCCGCCGTGTCCTGCGCGGCAGCGGCCGGTTGCTGCGGGCACTGGGCTTCTCCATCCTGAGCGAATTACCGCTGTCCGACGGGCGCCGCGCCGATATCGTGGCGCTGAACGGCGCTGGCGATATATGGATTGTTGAAATCAAATCATCGCTCGCCGATTTGCGTTCCGATCAGAAATGGCCGGATTACCTGGCCCATTGCGATCGCTTCTTCTTTGCCGCGCCGCGTGAGCTGGATATGGCTGTCTTTCCCGCCGATCCCGGCTATATCGCTGCTGACGAACATGGCGCCGCCATTCTGCGCGAAGCAGGCGAGACGCGCCTTTCAGCGGCTCGTCGCAAGGCGGTCATGCTGCGTTTTGCCACCATCGCCGCCCAGCGCCTTCATAATCTCTGGGATGGTGGCTTTGCTGGAATAGGAGAGGTTGAAAGGGGATGAGCGATCACAAACAACACCGCTACCATGTGACGGTCACCTGGACCGGCAATACCGGCAGCGGCACCAGCGGTTACCGCGCCTATGAGCGCGCCCATGTCATTTCGGCGGCTGGAAAAAGCGATATTCCCGGCTCCTCCGACCCGAGCTTTCGCGGTGATTGCGCGCGCTGGAACCCCGAGGAGCTGTTCATTGCCTCGCTGAGCGCCTGCCACAAGCTGTGGTACCTGCATCTGTGCGCCGTCGAGGGGGTGATCGTCACCTCCTATGTCGACAAGGCCGAAGGCACGATGATCGAGGATGACGCGCATGGTGGGCGCATCACCTCATTGACACTGCGCCCTGATGTGGTGATTGCCGCCGCCGGCGACATCAACAAGGCCCGCGCTTTGCATGGAGATGCGCATGCGGCGTGCTTTCTGGCCAATTCGGTGAATTTTACGGTGACGGTCAGTCCGGTCATCCGGCACGCGGATTGACCATCAGGCCGCGTGCGAGCGCTCTGCGCCAACAAGCAGCGTGTAAAGGGCTGTTGGCTCGGTCGTCCCGCGTAATTTTTCCGCCATCACCGGGTCGCGCAGCAACCGGGCGACATTCGCCAGCGCCCGCAGATGATCGGCTCCCGCTGCTTCCGGTGCCACCAGCACGAACATGAGATCAACCGGCTCTTCGTCGAGCGCGGCGAAGTCGATGGGCTTTTCCAGCCGGGCAAAGAAGCCGACGATCCGCTCAAGCGAAGGAAGTTTCGCATGCGGAATGGCAATGCCGGCCCCGACGCCGGTTGACCCGAGCTGCTCGCGCTCGCGAAGGGCCTGGAAGATGCGCTTCGCATCGAGCCCATGCAGCGAGCCGATGGCGCGGGCGATCTGCTCGAAGGCATGGTCCTTGCCGCTTACCCTGAGCGAGGAAAGAACAGAGTGTTCGCTCAGCAGGTCACTCGTTCGCATGGTTTACCTATTGAAACGAGGGGGGTGGGAATGGCCCCGCTACCGAGGACGACATCGAGAGGTGCGACGTATAATGATTCTGGTTCAGCGTCCGCAGTTATTTGCCGTTAGGGAAGGGGTAAGCGATCTTTCTAACCTAACATATCTGGATAGGTTGTCCGTTCAATTTCCAGTGGCTGTCGAAGGATCGACCCAGCCGATGTTCCCGTCGGCCCGGCGATAGACGATGTTGACCCGGCCATGCCCGGCATGGCGGAAGACCAGCGTCGGCGCCCCTGACAGGTCGAGATCCATCACCGCTTCGCCAACCGACAGACGGCGCAATTGCGTCGCGGATTCAGCGATGATGACCGGATGATACGCGCCCTCGGCCGCCTCGTCCTCCTCGTCCGGCGGTGCGGCTAGAACATAGCTTGCCGCCATCGCCTCCTCAACCGCGCCATTACCTCGCCCGGCATGATGATCCTTGAGGCGATGCTTGTAGCGGCGCAGGCGTTTCTCGATCACGATCGCCGCCGCATCGGCGCTTTGATAAGGGTCCATTGCCGCGCCCTCGGCATGGATCGTCATGCCCGATGAGAGGTGCAGAACCCCTTCCGTCGTATAGGACGAGCCATCGCGCTTCACAGTCACATGACCGCTCGCCGTACCGTCGAAATACTTCTCCAGCACTTCTGCGACACGCTCCGTGATCCGTGTCCGCAGAACGTCGCCGATATCGATATTTTTTCCAGAAACGCGAAACGCCATCGCTTGTCTCCACCCCTGGCCCTGTTCGTTTGTCCGCTGGCACAGGCACTGCCAGTCAAAACCGCTGGACTTCTACGCTGATAAAAGAGGTAGGCGTGGCTTGCGGCCAAGTCAATTATGCCAGCCCCGCTGGCGGTCACGGGCGCGCAATCCTATGCCGGCGCCTGCTTGGAGCGGCGGCGCTGGACGCTTGAGGGGATACGCATCGATTCCCGGTATTTTGCGACCGTTCGCCGGGCGATATCGATCCCGGCCTCCTTGAGCACGTCGACAATCGTATCATCGGACAAAACACTATTGGCAGGCTCCGCGTCGATCAATTGCTTGATGCGATGGCGAACGGCTTCAGCCGAATGAGCCTCCCCGCCTTCCGAAGACGCAATCGACGAGGTGAAGAAGTATTTGAGTTCAAAGACGCCGCGCGGCGTCCCCAGATATTTGTTCGATGTGACGCGCGAAACGGTCGATTCGTGCATGCCGATGGCTTCGGCGACTGTGCGCAGATTGAGCGGCCGCAGATGGGCGACGCCATGGGCAAGAAAACTGTCCTGCTGGCGCACCAGTTCGATCCCGACCTTCAGAATCGTGCGCGCCCGCTGGTCAAGGCTTTTGACCAGCCAGTTGGCATTCTGCAGACAATCATGCAGAAACACCTTGTCCTTGTCGCCGAGCTTGCTGCGGGTCACATGCGCATAATAGCTCTGGTTGAGCAGCACGCGCGGCAGGCTTTCGCTGTTGAGTTCCACAATCCACCCGCCATCCGGTCCCTTGCGCACCGTCAGATCAGGGACGACAGGCTCGATGATCGTATGGCCGAACGCAAGACCTGGCTTGGGGGTCAGCCGCTTGATCTCGCCCACCATATCGGCGAGGTCTTCGTCATCAACGCCGCATATTTTGCGCAATCCCGCATAATCATGGCGTGCGAGCAGGTCGAGATTGTCGACAAGTTTCTGCATGAGGGGATCGAGGCGATCGCGCTCGCGCAGCTGGATTGCCAGGCATTCGCGCAAATGGCGGGCGCCGATGCCCGGCGGGTCGAAACGATGGATGTGACTGAGAACCCGCTCGATATCCGCCATCGCTGCGCCGAGCCGATCGGCGACGTCCTCAAGCGAGGCAGTCAGATAGCCTGCCTCGTCGATGAGATCGATGAGGTACTGACCAATCAACTTGTCGGCGGGATCCTTGAGGGCGACGGCGAGCTGTTCTGCCAGATGTTCACCCAGCGTTCGCTCCCGCGCCACGAATGATTCAAGATTATAATCGCTGTCGCCGCCCGATCCGCCAACCCCGCTCCATGCACTTGCCGAAAGGCCGTCCGGCGTCTCGCCGCTGCGCTCCCTCGTGGCAGGCTCCGCCTCCGGGTAGAGATTGGCCTGATCCGTATCGAGGCGGGCGGCAATTGCCTCGCTGCTGGGTGTCGGATCGATTTCGCTCCAGTCACCTTCACGCGGGCCGTCATCACTGCCTGCGCCCTCATTCGTACCAGCGCTCTCCAGCGGCCCGTCATTGTCGCCTGTGCCCTCTTCGCGTTCCAGCAACGGGTTGCGCTCAAGCTCGGCCTCGACATAGGCCACGACATCGACATTCGACATCTGCAGCAGCTTGATTGCCTGCATCAGCTGCGGTGTCATGATCAGGGCCTGGCCCTGTCTCATTTCCAACCTGGCTGCGAGTGCCATGTGTAACCCGTGTCCTTGCTGGGCCGATGGCCGCTTACATGGTGAATTGTTCGCCGAGGTAGAAGCGCCTGACATCGGGGTGCGCGACGACCTCGTCGGGCGTGCCCTGCATCAGCACGCGCCCGGAATGAATGATATAGGCGCGGTCGATCAGCCCCAGTGTCTCGCGCACATTATGGTCGGTAATCAGCACGCCGATGCCGCGCGTGGTGAGATGGCGCACCAGAAGCTGAATATCACCGACAGCGATGGGATCGATCCCGGCAAACGGCTCATCAAGCAGCATGAAGGAGGGGCGCGTCGCCAGCGCCCGGGCGATTTCCGTGCGCCGGCGTTCCCCGCCGGACAGGGCGAGCGACGGGCTCTTGCGCAGATGACTTATGCGGAATTCCTCAAGCAGCGAGTTGAGCTCGTTTTCGCGTTTGCGGGCATTGGGCTCGACCACTTCGAGGACGGCCATGATGTTGTCCTCGACGCTCAACCCGCGGAAAATCGAGGCTTCCTGCGGCAGATAGCCGATGCCAAGGCGCGCGCGCTGATACATCGGCAGCTTGGTGATATCGTGGCCATCGAGCTGAATGAAGCCGGCATCAGCCGGGATAAGGCCGGTGATCATATAGAAGATCGTTGTCTTGCCGGCGCCATTGGGGCCAAGCAGCCCCACCGATTCGCCACGCCCCACCGCCAGGCTGGCACCCTGGACGACTTTCCGGTTTTTGAAGCTCTTCTCAACTCCCTCCGCCACCAGCCAGCTTTGCCCGTCTCGGGCGGCTGGCGGCTTGGATGAGCCGGCGATGGTCGGGCGCGGCGCTGCCGGCCCGGCCCGGTTTGCCGACAGCTTGGCGGAAGTTGATACTGCACTATCTGTCTTCAATATCGCCGGCGCACGCAATCTGGCCTTCGCAAGGCGCCCGAACAGGTCGACCTTGGCAACGCTCGACGTCACTCGTGCGAAAATCTGCTTCACTGCTGTCGAACACCCGGTTTCATGAGGTCGTTGAACGGTTCTGTTTGAACGCTCGGACGTAACGATGTCTCCATCGCATGCCACGTGCCGGCAGGCGAGCGCAATTTTCATGCCACAACAAGATTACCAGAATCTGCTCAGCGCCATTATGACGTCATTTATGCGAGTGATTCCGCCGGGGGCTCAGTTTTTGCGCTTGGCAGCGGGCGGTGGCGCCGCGCCTTGCGGTGGCTGAGCCGCAGGCTGGGCGCAGCCCGTCCCCGCACTCCCTTGGGGCGAGGACGAATCGCCAGGAACGAGGATGCTGCGCACCCGCGCGCCGGGAGCGCCCTCAACCTGGGCCTGATTGGTCCGCAGGTTGACGACCAGGCGCGGTCCCGTGACCACGTTCTGGCATTGGGTCAGGACAACATTACCGCTCAGGATGAGGGTCTCGCTGGCGCGTTCGTACACGGCGGCGTCGCCTGTTGCCTGCTGGTCACGCTGGACGAACAGGACTTTGCCGGTCATTTCAATTCGCCGCACGCTTTGGTTTGAATTGGCCGCTGCGGGCCTGCTGGTCGAGGTGTTGCTGGTCAGATCGGCATCGTAGAAAACTGTCATCGTGGAGGAGCGCACCGTCATATCGCCGCGCGCAGCTACCACATTGCCGCTGAAAACGGCTCGCTTGTCCTTGTCGAGAACTTCCAGGCGGTCAGCATCGATGGTGATGGGACCCGAGCCGCCGACCGCGTTGGATGTTGGCGCCGCCGGTGCTTGCCTGGGTTGGGCAAGCAATGGTCCGCCGTCCACAGCGAGCATAAATCCCGCTGCCATCAGCGCGCTCAAACAGGGCAGGCGCAAGGCTGTAATCAAGGTCACGGTCATGGGCTCTCTGGCGGCAGATGGAAGATGGTCTTCACCCGCCCGTCAAAGACGATGCGCTCACCACCGCTATGGACCTGCATGCGGTCGGCAAAGATGCGATTGTCGCCATTGCGCACCTCCACCGGCTCCTCGGACTCCATGGAGGAGGTTTTAGTGAGGACCGTCATGCTCCTGAGAAAAAGTTCATAGCCAAGCGTCGTGTTGACGCGCACATTTCCCTGCGCAATGAAGCGATTGGCCTCGCCGTCGAAAAAACCTTTGTCGGAAAGGATGCGGACTTCGTTGTTTCCGGCAAGTTCCATATGTGCATCAAGTCTATCGAGCTGAATTTTGCTCGGTGCGGCGATATCTTGACGCGCCCGCTCGGCAGACAGCGAGTAGCGGCGCCGGTTGGCATCATACCCCGTCAGATGGGGGTGCGCCATCTCGAGTGTCGATCCGTCAAGACGGACGGGAAGAAACGAAATCGATCCGAGGAATGAGCGGGCGGCACCAAGGCCGATAAAGGCGATGATGGCGATGCCGACAAGCGCCGGCAGCAGCCAGCGCAGGCGGCGCACCAGCCGGCTGTGGCGCGCGGCGGCGGCATAGCGTTCGCCTGAAATGATCGCGCTCATGTCCTGGAAAATTCCTGAAATCCATCCATATCATCTGCCTATGCCGCAAGAAGGTGATTTTTTGACGGCAAGCCGCACGGATCAGGAATGGGCGAAAATATCGCTCTCCGCCCAGCCAGCCAGATCGAGCGCCGCGCGCGCCGGCAGGAACGAAAAACAGGCCCGGGCAAGTTCGCTGCGCCCTTCGCGCTCCAGCATGGCGTCAAGTTTCTGGCGAAGCTCATGGAGGTGAAATACATCAGAGGCGGCATAGAGCTGTTGCGCCTCGCTTAAACTCGCCGCCCCCCAATCGGATGATTGCTGTTCCTTGGAAAGATCACGGGCAAGAAGTTCGCGCACCAGATCCTTGAGGCCGTGGCGATCAGTATAGGTGCGCACCAGGCGCGAGGCGATTTTGGTGCAGTAGACGGGCGTCGTCAGCACGCCGAAGGCATTGAGCAGCACGGCGATATCAAAACGCCCGAAATGGAACAGTTTTTCCACGTTCGGGTCAGCGAGCATGCGGCTCAGATGCGGAGCCGAAATCTGCCCCTTGGCGATGCGTACCAGATCGACCGTGCCATTGCCGTTTGTCAGCTGCACGAGACACAGCCGGTCGCGTCTCAGATCAAGTCCGCGCGTCTCGGTGTCGATGGCGACCACCGGACCTGATTGCCATCCCGCAGGCAAATCACCCTCATGCACGTCGATTTTCATGATATTTTCGCTCTCGCCCCGTTTTCATGCCCTATCAACACTTTCCGGGCGCGCATCGCAAGCGATCAATGTGGTCCTGATCGCCTCGAGATCATCAGCTTGCCGGCTGCTGCACTGCGAGGATTTGAGATTTGTGGTGCCCAGGAAAGGACTCGAACCTTCACGGTGTTACCCGCTGCTACCTGAAAGCAGTGCGTCTACCAATTCCGCCACCTGGGCCCTGATGCCTCGAATAGGGGTAAAGAGCCGGACTTGTCAACGCACATAGGCAGGCACCACGATGACCTGACCCTGGCACAAGCTTGTGCTGGACGGCACAAGCGCGGTCAGCTATGCGGCAGGGTATCATTTGTCAGCTGCATCGGCGACAACAGCGGGGAAGCGTGATGGCGGGACGAAATGAGCGCCTGGTGACCGTTTTCGGCGGATCGGGCTTTGTAGGGCGCCATGCGGTGCGCGCGCTGGCAAAGCGTGGCTATCGTATTCGTGTCGCCGTCCGCCGGCCTGACCTTGCCGGTCACCTGCAAACCATGGGCACGGTTGGCCAGATTCATGCGGTGCAGGCCAATCTTCGTTATCCCGAATCGGTGGCTGCTGCGCTCAAAGGGGCGGATGCCGCCGTCAATCTGGTCGGCATATTGGCGGAAACAGGGCGCCAGAGCTTTGCAGCCGTCCAGCGCGAGGGCGCGGCGACCATTGCCCGTTATTGCGCACAAAAGGATATCTCCTCGCTTGTCCAGCTTTCAGCCATCGGCGCTGATGACGATTCCTCCTCCGACTATGCCACCAGCAAGGCAGCCGGCGAGGCGGCAATTCTGTCTGCCGTGCCGGGCGCGGTGATCCTGCGTCCATCGATTGTTTTTGGCGCCGAGGACCGCTTTTTCAATCTCTTCGCCGGGCTGGCACAATTTGCTCCCGCCCTGCCGCTGATCGGCGGCGGTCATACCCGGTTCCAGCCGGTCTTTGTCGGCGATGTCGCCGAAGTGATTGCGCGCGCCGTTGACGGGCAGGCGCGGCCAGGCTGCATCTACGAATTGGGCGGGCCGGATATCTGCAGCTTCCGTGCCTTGCTGGAAGTGATGATGCAGGAAATCGGCCGCCAGCGCCTGCTCGTTCCACTGCCCTTCGCTCTTGCCCGGCTCATCGCGCTTTTCCTGCAGATGCTACCCAAACCTTTTTTGACGGTTGACCAGGTACGGCTTCTCGAAAAAGACAACATTGTAGGTGAAGCCGCTCATGCCGAGGGCCGCACGATCGAGGGTCTTGGTATCGCCCCGACCGCGATGGCGGCGGTTCTTCCTTCCTATTTGTGGCGCTATCGCAAGGGCGGACAGTTCGCTGCCATGCCGCGCTGACGGAATTCTGGTCAAATGACGGTGATACTCCATCAGGGGATGCTTGACCCTGCCTCGCGTTTTGTTCGCCTTTGTCTGGGCGAATGTGGCGTGCGTTTCGATGCCGTGTATGAAAATGTTGAAGAGCGCCGCCCTGATTTCCTGCGCCTCAACCCGGCCGGGCATGTGCCGGTTATGGTCGACGAGGAGCGCGCCATCATCGGCGCAACGCCGATTGCCGAATATCTCGACGAGACGCGCGGCAGCGAGCTTGGCTCGCGCCGTCTGTTGCCGGCTGATGCGGTCGCCCGCGCCGAGGTGCGTCGGCTGGTTGAATGGTTCTCGCTCAAATTCCATGATGAGGTGAGCCACCTCATCGTCCACGAGAAGCTCACCAAGCGCTCCTACAAGGGCGGCAAGAGCGCGCCCGACATGGGGCTGATACGCGCCGCCCGCGCCAATATCCGCTATCACCTCAAATATATCGGCTTCCTCATGAATACGCGCAGTTTTCTGGCGGGCGAATGGCTGTCGATTGCGGATCTGGCGGCGGCGGCGCATCTTTCATCCGTCGATTATTTCGGGGATGTGCCGTGGGACGAGGACAACGCCGCCAAGACCTGGTACGCGCGCATGAAGTCGCGGCCGAGCTTCCGTCCGCTGCTGAGCGAGGAACTGCCGGGGTTGCCGCCGGCGGCGCATTACGCCGATCTCGACTTCTGAGCGCGCCGCCTGACTGGCGTGCCGCCCTCGGTACGCTTGCTGGCGCGCAGGGTTTTGATGCAGCAGGCGTCTGCACGCCGCAATCCATTGCTGCTGCCGGACCGGGCCTCGACGAATACCTGGCCAAGGGCTTTCAAGCCGGCATGACATGGATGGAGGGCCGCGCTGAGGAGCGCCGGGCGCCGCCTCTTCTGTGGCCGGCGGTGCGTTCCATCATCGTCGTCGGCGTGGCCGCCCCCCCCGACCATGATCCGATCGCAGCCCTCGATGAACGGCACCGCGGCCTGATCGCCACCTACGCCCAGGGACAGGATTATCATGACGTCATCAAGCCCCGGCTGAAGGTTCTGGCGCGCGCCCTGCTTGCGGCGGCGGGCGAGGGTGAGGCCAAGGTCTTCGTCGATACGGCACCCGTGATGGAAAAGCCGCTCGCCGCCGCTGCCGGTCTTGGCTGGCAGGGCAAGCATACGGTGCTCGTGTCGCGCCGCGCCGGCTCGTGGCTGCTGCTTGGTGTTATCTACACCACGCTTGAAATCACCCCGGATGAGCCACATGCACCCCGATGCGGCACGTGCAGCCGCTGTCTGGATATCTGCCCGACGCAGGCCTTTCCCGCCCCTCACAAACTCGATGCCCGGCGCTGCCTTGCGTATCTGTCAATCGAGCACAAGGGCCCCATTCCCCATGAGTTTCGCGGGCCCATGGGCAATCGTATTTTCGGCTGCGATGATTGTCTCGCGGTCTGCCCGTGGAACCGCTTTGCCGGCGCTGCCCGCGACCAGCGCCTGAGCGCCCGGCGTGATATTGCGCTTCGCCCCCTCGCGGAGTTGTTGCGCCTCGATGATTTGGCCTTTCGCACCCTGTTTGCCAGAACACCGGTCAAACGTACCGGACGAGACCGTTTTCTGCGCAATTGCCTGATTGCCGCCGGCAATTCCGCGAATGGAACACTTGCCGACCCGATCGCCGATTGCCTCGACGATCCCTCGCCGCTGGTGCGTGGTGCCGCCGTCTGGGCTCTGGGGAAACTGGACCATGCACGCCTGCGCAGGATGGCGGCAAAACGACAGGGCGAGGTTGATGACGATGTCGGCCATGAATGGCAGCTGGCGCTGGGTGAGGCACGGGAATGAACGCCTGCCTGATCATCGGCATGGGCTATAGCGCGGCGGCGATCACCCGCTCGCTTGTCGGCGAGATGCCGGTGAGCGCTACCATTCGACGCCGGGAAAATTACCATAAAGTCGAAACGCTGGGCGCCCGGCCGATCTTGTTTGATGGCGAGAGCGTAAGCGCGGAACTCGCTGATGCCCTCGCCACGACGACACACCTGCTCATCAGCGCCCCGCCGGGCGCGAGCGGCGATCCGCTGCTCCTGCGCCATCGCCCTGATGTGCTGGCCGCACCCCGCCTGGGCTGGATCGGCTATCTGTCAACAGTGGGCGTTTATGGCAATCATGACGGGAGATGGGTGGATGAAACGACAATGCCGCAGCCCAATTCCGCGCGTGCGCGCCAGCGTCTGGGCGCCGAAGCGGACTGGCAAAAGCTGGCGCAACAGCGTGGAACGCCGGTCCAGATCTTCCGTCTGGGCGGCATTTATGGTCCCGGCCGCAACACACTCGTGGCGCTTGCAGACGCCAGCCAGCGGCGCATCGTCAAACCCGGGCAGGTCTTCAATCGCATCCATGTCCAGGATATCGCCGGCATGGTGCTCGCCGGCATGGCCCATCCGCAGGCCGGGCCGGTTCTGAACGGTGTTGATGATGAACCGGCTGCCCCGCAGGATGTTGTCGTCTATGCCGCCGGGCTCATGGGCCGTGACCCGCCGCCGGCAATCACGCTTGACGAGGCTGACCTGTCACCGATGGGTCGGAGTTTTTATGCTGAGAACAAGCGCGTTTCCAATCGCGCGACCAAGGCGCAACTGGACTATCGCCTGCTCTATCCGACCTACCGGGAAGGGCTGGCGGCGCTGGCGGCGCAGCGCGACTGGGAGAAAAACCCGCCGCCTGACGCCTGAGATCACAGATCCTGCGTCATATGGTCGATGGCGGGGGTGAGGCTTTTGTCCTTGCTCATCGGACAGCTATCGCAACCAAGGCTCTGCGGATCGGCCTTGTAGAGACCAACCACCGGGCACAGCTGGGAAAGGGTGCTGCTGGACGACGGCTTCGTCGTCCGTGGCAGGCCAAGCCGATCCCAGGTCTCATCGAGCGCCAGCGCCAGATGACGGATATCAGCGCTGCTGTGGAGCGGCGTTGGCGTCAGGCGCAGGCGTTCGCTGCCACGCGGCACGGTTGGGTAGTTGATCGGCTGGACATAGATGCCGCAATCCTCCAGCAGCATGTCGCTTGCCGCCTTGCAGGCGCGCGGGTCACCAACCATGACCGGAACGATGTGACTGTCATTGGCGAGATGGGGGATGCCCTTGCGTTGCAGCGCCCAGCGCAGTTCGCTCACCCGCTCCTGCTGGAGATGGCGCTCGCCCGCGCTCGTTTTCAGATGGCGGATGGCGGCAATCGCGCCAGCGCAGACATGAGGAGGCAGGGCGGTGGTAAAGATAAATCCCGAGGCAAAGCTGCGCACATAATCGCACAGCGCGCGCGAGCCGGCGATATAACCACCCATGACGCCGAACGCCTTGCCAAGCGTTCCCTGGATGACGTCGAGGCGATGCATGACCCCCTCGCGCTCGGCAATGCCGCCGCCACGCTGTCCGTACATGCCAACCGCATGCACCTCGTCAAGATAGGTGAGCGCGCCATGGGCCTCGGCGACATCGCACAGGGCGCTGATCGGGGCGATATCGCCATCCATCGAATAGACGGATTCAAACATCACCAGCCTGGGGCGCGCCGGATCAAGTGCTGACAAACGGCGCTCAAGGTCAGCCGGGTCATTATGGGCAAAGATCTGCCGCTCGGCGCGCGAATGGCGCAACCCCTCGATCATCGAGGCGTGATTGCCGACATCCGACAACACGACGCAATCGGGCAGGTGCGCGGCAAGCGTTGAAATCGCCGCCCAGTTGGCGACGTAGCCTGACGTGAACACAAGGGCTGCTTCCTTGCCGTGGAGATCGGCAAGTTCGTGCTCAAGCACGACATGGGCGTGATTGGTGCCGCCGATATTGCGCGTGCCGCCCGCGCCGGCGCCGCTCGCCTCCAGCGCCGCTGTCATTGCTGCCAGCACCTGCGGGTGCTGGCCCATGCCGAGATAATCGTTCGAGCACCAGACAGTTACCGGTCGCGGGCCGTCGGCAGCGTGGTGGATGGCGCGTGGAAACGCGCCTGCCTGACGTTCAAGATCGGCAAACACGCGATAGCGTCCTTCATCGCGCAGATGATCGAGGCGATCGCGGAAAAACCTGTCGTAATCCATCGGTGCTCCGTCCGCTTTCAGTGCATCGCACTATTAGCAATAAATTGGGCAAACCGCTCATTGGGCGGGCGCGTGAATATGTCGCGCGGGGCGCCTTCGCATTCGATTCTGCCCTGATGCAGGAAAATCGCCCGGCTGGAAACCTCGCGGGCAAATTTCATCTCATGGGTGACCAGCAGCATCGTTCGTCCTTCCTCCGCCAAGGCGCGGATCACTCGCAGTACCTCACCGACGAGTTCAGGATCAAGCGCGGACGTCGGCTCGTCAAACAGCATGACGGCAGGGCGCATGGCAAGGGCGCGGGCAATCGCTGCGCGCTGTTGCTGGCCGCCGGAAAGATGGGCCGGGTAATGATCGCGCTTCTCGGCGATGCCTACTTTGGCAAGAAAGGCTTCCGCTTCCTCGATCGCCTCCGCCCGCGGGCGCTTCTGCACATGGATTGGGGCCTCGATAATGTTCTCAAGGATCGTCATATGGCTCCACAGATTGAAATTCTGGAACACCATGCCGAGGCTGGAGCGGATGCGGTCGATCTGTTGGCGATCAGCCGGCTCAACGCGCCCGCCGCGCTGCCTCATCTCGACCTTTTCACCGGCAACGATGACATCACCCGAATCGGGCGTTTCGAGGAAATTGATACAGCGCAGGAAGGTTGATTTTCCCGATCCCGAGGCGCCGATGATGGAGATGACATCGCCTTCATGTGCGGCAAGCGAAATACCTTTCAGCACTTCATTCGAGCCGAAACGTTTGCTGAGGTTGCGGGTTTCAACGGCAATGTCGGGCATGATCGTCACACGGCCTTGAGTTCGTTAAGGAGGGGGGTGGCTGGCGCCGGGCGCAGATGCGGCGACAACCAGTGTTCAAGCGCCTGGATGGCACGGGTGATGGCGAAGTTGAGGCTGAGATAAATGAGCCCGGCGACGAAAAAAACCTCGATATAGCGGTAAGTTTCCGACGCCACCTTGTAGGCAAGGCCCGAAATCTCGAAAATGGTGATGATGGAGGCAAGCGACGTTGATTTGATCATCAGGATCAGTTCATTCGAATAGCCCGGCAGAGCCTGGCGGATGGCAAGCGGTGCGACGATGCGCCGGAACATCACGAGCCGCGACATGCCAGCAGCCCGCGCCGCCTCGATCTGGCCAAAGGGCACCGATTGCAGGCCGCCGCGCACGATTTCACTCGCATAGGCGCCCGTATTGAGCGTCAGCGCCAGGATGGCGCACCAATAGGCCTCGCGCAGGAAAGGCCATAACAGGCTCTCACGTACCACCGAGAACTGCGCCAGCCCGTAATAGATAAGGTAAATCTGCACCAGCAGCGGTGTCCCACGGAACACGAAAACATAGGCACGCGCCGGCAATACCAGCAGCGGATGTCCCGACAGGCGCATGGCCGCCAACGCCAGCGCCAGAAACAGACCGATAAAGACCGATATGGCGGTGAGCTTCAGCGTCGTTGGCACGCCAGGCAGAATGGCGAGTAGCGTCGACCACAGGAAAGCGATATCCATCACGCTCTCCTCATGCCGCGCATCGCCCGCTTCTCGGCGCGCTCGAAAATCTGCCCCGAGACGATTGTGATGACGAGGTAGAGAATGGCTGCGGCCGAGAAAAACAGGAACGGCTCGCGCGTCGAGCGCCCGGCGACGTTTGACTGGCGCAATAATTCGACGAGGCCGGTGACCGTCACCAGTGCTGATTCCTTCAGGCAAAGCTGCCAGCAATTACCGAGCCCGGGAATGGCATAGCGCAGTACCTGCGGGCCGATGATGCGGCGGAACATCAGAAGGGGTGACATCCCGACCGCGCGCGCAGCCTCGATTTCGCCTTTCGACAACGCCAGGTAGGCGCCGCGCAGCACCTCCGCCTGATAACCACCATTGCACACACCAAGCGCCAGCGCGCCGATGGCGAAGGCCGGCACCGAGACAAAACCGCTGGTGCCCAGCACATGACTGCTCACATAGGTGAGGACCAGCGAGCCGCCAAAATAGAAAAGATAGATGACGAGGAGATCGGGTACCCCGCGCAGGATCGTCGTATAGGCGTCAGCGCACAGGCGCGCCACCAGGCTGCGGCTGAGCTTCGCCCAGGCGGCAAGCGTGCCGATCATCAGGCCGATGATGGCGCCACAGGTGGCGACCGCCAGCGTCATGCCGGCGGCGATCAGCAATTGAAGGCCCCAACCCTTGGGGCCGAAGCCGAGCAAATCGTACCACGCCATCAGCACATGATCCGGATCGGGTCAGGGAGGCGGGGCATCATTGATGCCCCGCATCGTAACGTCAGCTTTGTGGCGAGATATCAAGCTTGAACCATTTCACCGCGAGCGCCTTGAGGCTGCCATCGGCGATCATGTCGCCGATTGCCTTGTCGAACATTGCTTTCAGCTCCGGATCGGCCTTGCGCAGACCAACTCCAACCCCGCTGCCGAGCAATCCGCCACCGAAGCTCGGGCCGGCAACCTGAAGGTTCTTGAAGTCCGGCTTTTCGATGGTCGCATTCAGCGCCAGGATCGACACGAAGATGGCGTCAAGGCGGCCATTGGCCAGATCAAGGTCATGCTCTTCGGTGGTCTTGTATTCCTTGATGGTGACGGCATCCTTGAAATATTTGTCGAGGAACTGGGAGTTGATGGTCGACACCTGGACGCCAACCGTCTTGCCCTTGAGGAGCTTTTTCATCTCCTCCATCGCCTTGAGCGCATCAGCCTCGCTGGTGGTGAGATTAAGCCGCGCGCCTAGCCCTGGAAGCGCCGCAAGCGGCCCGCCCCTGGCGACCCCGAACACCTGCCCGCCGGTGCCATAGACGCGCGAGAAATTGATCGTCTCGAGACGTTTTTCGGTGATGTTCATGCCCGCCATGATGGCGTCATACTTGCCGGCCTGAAGGGCTGGAATGATGCCGTCCCAATCCTGGGCAATGATATTGCATTCGACCTTCATGCGCTTGCACAGCTCATTGCCCAGATCAATTTCGAAGCCCGCGAGCTTGCCTCCTGCTTCCGTGAAGTTCCATGGCGCGTAGGCGCCTTCGGTGGCAATCGTGACCTTGGTCCAGGTTTTTCCCTGGGTGAAGGCGACCGTATAGGTGGCGACAAGGCCGAGCGCGGCCAGCGTCAGCGGTTTCAGCATGTTCATTGTGACGACCTCCATTTTTGCACGCGGGCAGGTCTGCGTGGTGCCCGCCCGCCTGCGCCTGCCCACAAGCTAGCAGAAAGAATGGAGGGACAGGCAAGGGCGTTTTTTCATCGTTTTCAAACTTTGCGCTGAAAGGACGGCGCGCGCAGCATCAGGCAGAGGATTTCAAACGCCATCTGCGCGGCCGCGTGCGCGGTGTTGGTGGTGGCGTCATATTGCGGTGCAACCTCCACAACATCGCCCGCGACAATATCAAGTCCGACAAGGCCGCGCAGGATTTCAATCACTTCGCGCGGGCTGAACCCACCCACTTCCGGCGTTCCCGTGCCGGGCGCGAAGCCGGGATCGAGCGAATCGACATCGAAAGTCAGATACGTCGGCCCCGAGCCGGCAATTTCGCGGGCTTTGGCGATGACCGCCGGCAGCCCCATCGCCACCACCTCATGCATCTCGATCATCGTCATGCCGCTCTCGTGGGAAAACTCCCACAGCCAGCCGGCACCACCGCGGATGCCGATCTGGATGGTCCGGTCGGGATCAAGGACGCCTTCGAGGACTGCCTGACGAAACGGGCCCCCATGATGGAACTTGGTCCCTTCATACTCGCCTGATGTGTCGGCATGAGCGTCAATGTGGATGAGACCGAGCGGGCGCTTGGCACCCAGAGCCTTCAGAATGGGCAGGGAGATGGAATGATCTCCGCCGATCGCCAGTGGCCGGATGTCATGCCCGGCAAGCCTAGAAAAAAAAGTCTCAATGTCACTGTGGCAGTCGGCAAGCGAAAAGCGCGAGCGCATCGGCACATCGCCGATATCGGCGATCACGGCCTCGCCGAGCGGTGCCATCTTGAGGGCTGGCTCATAGGCGCCGATGCGCTCGATTCCTCTGACCGCTCGTGGCCCGAGGCGCGCGCCGGCCCGGTTCGTGACACCCAGATCCATCGGCACGCCGATGAGCGCGATATCAACGTCCGTGATATTGGACGCCTCGTCATTGCTGGCGCGCAGGGGAGCCGCCAGAAAGGTGGCCGGATCGGCAAAGGGCCATTTACGCTTGTCGCCATCCTTGAACTGGGCCTGCGCGATGGCGGCGAAATGCGGGTCGAACATGTCTCCGCCCTTGGCCGTCAGATAGCGCTCGCGCAGGCGCTTGAGCTTATCGATGTCCATCTTGCCACCTCTTTCTGCGCTGGCCAGTGAAGCCTGGCGAGGCTGCGCTTGGCGAATCAGCGATATCATGCCTCTTCGACAGGACGATGATCGATATGAAAGCACTTTTCAGGCGCGGCGTAAGCAGGAACCGGGTCGGGGGCACAGCCGGTCCGCCGCCGCGTGCAACCCTGCTGCGTGTTGATCTGGGCGGGCAGGACTGTGTGGTGACACTGCGCCGCAGCCTGCGCTCACGTCGCCTCACCTTGCGCCTCTCCAACGCCACCGGCGCGGTCACCGTCACCGCGCCACCTCAACTGCGGCTGTCGGCGATCACGGCGTTTATCGATCGCCATCGCCCGTGGATCGTGGAGCGGCTGACGCGCCAGCCGCAGCGTCTGCGGTTCACTGACGGGGCAGTGGTCCCTCTCAGAGGCATACCGCACCGCTTGCGCGAAAGCGGAGATTATCGCGGGCGGGTGCAGGTGGAGGAGGGCGAGTATCCCTGCCTCGTCATTCCCGGCGACACCCCCCATGTCGAGCGCCGCCTGGTCGATTTCCTGAAAGCCGAAGCGCGGCGCGATCTGGAGCGGGCGGTCGCGACCTACACGGCGCTGACCGGCACGAGCGCGGCCCGGCTTGTCCTGCGTGACGGCTCAAGCCGCTGGGGATCATGCGCGGCCAATGGGGCTCTGTCGTTTTCATGGCGCCTTATTCTGGCGCCGCCTCTTGTTCTTGATTATGTCGCAGCACACGAGGTGGCACATTTAAAGCACATGAATCACGGGCCGAACTTCTGGCGCCTGCTCAACGAGATATGTCCGGGCACCGCGGCCGCCAAGGCGTGGATGAGCGCCAATGGCGCGAGCCTCCATGCCTATGGCCCGCCACCTGGACCACGCCGGGCAGTGCCGCCGGCCTAACCGCCAAACAGACAGCGCAGGAAATCGGCGTTGATCTGGCAGGGTGCGGCCGTCGGGCGCCCGGCGCTGCGTGGTGGGTTTTGGCGCTCGTTCCTGCCCAGCAGGATCTCATCAATCGAGTGCGGGGCTGGCTGATCAGGCTCGCGCAGGGGCTGTCCGGCGCCTGGCAGCGAGATCGCCGGCAGGCCGCGATGGGCAAGCCCCATCACCCGGCTCCAGATGGCGGTCGGCAGGCCACCGCCTGACGCGCGTTTGGTCGGCGTTCCATCATCATTGCCAAGCCATACCCCGGTGACCATCTGCGCTGAATAGCCGACAAACCAGGCGTCACGAAAATCCTGGCTGGTGCCCGTTTTGCCGGCAACCGGCCAGCCCGGCACGCGGGCATTGCGTGCCGTGCCGATATCGACCGCCCGCGCCAGCATGTCGTTCATCTGGGCGATCTGCTCGGGCCGGATGACGCGCTTTCCCGCATCCCCCAGATGATCAAACAGCACGCGGCCCTTGGCGGTGCGGATCGATTTCACAACATAGGCCGGCACCGCAAAGCCACCATTGGCAAAGGCCGCATAGGCACGCGTCAGCTCAAGCACGCTGACATCCGAGGTGCCAAGCGCCAGCGAGGGATTGGCCTGGAGAGACGAGGCGATGCCGAGCCGCTGGGCGGTGCGCACCACATTGGCCGGGCCAGCTTCAACGCCAAGCCGGACGGCAACTGTGTTGAGCGACAGCGCCAGCGCATCGCGCAAGCTCACCGGCCCGCGATAATCGCGGCTGTAGTTTTCAGGCGACCAGCCCTTGATCGTGATCGGCGCGTCCTCGCGCGCCGTGTCGGGCGTGAGGCCTCTCTCAAGCGCGGTCAGATAAACAAAGGGCTTGAAAGCGGAGCCCGGTTGGCGCCTGGCGACCACCGCCCGATTATAGGGGCTTTCGCTATAGGTCTTGCCGCCGACGAGCGCACGGACCGCGCCGTTGACATCGATGCTCACCACCGCCCCCTGGCTCACCTGATAGCGCCCGCCGTCCTTGTCGAGCGTCTCGCGCAACGCCTTTTCTGCCTCGCGCTGGAGATTAGCGTCAATCGTCGTCTCAACCACGATATCGCTGTCGATCGTGCCAATCAGCGTCGGCAGCAGATCCATCACCCAGTCGGCGGCATAATTGATCGAGGAGCCGGCCGCGTCAGCCGGCTTGACGCTCGGGCGCCCGGCGCCGGCGATCCTGGCGTCGTTGTCGCTGATGTAACGCTCTTCCACCATGGAGTTGAGCACGGTTTTGGCTCGTGCGATCGCCAGTTTGGGATTGCGCGAGGGCGCATAGCGCGAGGGCGCCCGCAGAAGGCCGGCAAGGATTGCGGCTTCCTGCAGGTTCACCGCCCGCGCCGATTTGCCGAAATAGCGCTGCGAGGCGGCTTCGACGCCGTAGGCGCCGGCGCCCAGATAGACGCGGTTGAGATACATCTCGATGATCTCATTTTTTGAAAACCGCGCCTCAAGCCACAGAGCCAGGATCATTTCCTGAATTTTGCGCCCGAAGGTCCGCTCGCTGGTGAGGAAGATGTTCTTGGCAAGCTGCTGGGTGAGCGTCGAGCCACCCTCCGAGACGCCGCGACCGAGCAGGTTGCGCACGGCGGCCCTGGCAATGCCGAGCGGATCAATCCCCAGATGGCTGTAGAAGCGGCGATCCTCGATGGCGATGACCGCACGCGGCAGATGTTTGGGCAATTCGGCAAGCTTGACCGCCGCCCCCATGGCGCCACGGTCAACCAGCACGTCGCCGGACGTGCCGACAATCGAGATATTGGGCGGGCGCTCAGGCACTTCGAGTTCCGACATCGCCGGTAGATGCGCAGCATACCATCCAACCACCCCTGCGACGGCCAGCCCGCCCCACAGGCTGACGACGAAACCCCAGTAGACAAGGCGGCCGAAAAAGGACCGTTTGTGCTTTTTCTTTGAACCCTTGGCGCCGCGCCGCGCCGCTGGATTGCGCCGTTTTGTTTTGCTGGCGCTGCGCTCGGGTGGCTCGCCATCATCGGTATCCCAGGCGGGTGCCGCAGGACGTCCGCGCGCGGGCTGCGACACACGATCATCAGGGCTGACCCGCAGATCATCCCGCTCGTCCCTGAACACAGGTTCGCGCCGATTCTGTGCCTTGCCGCGCGCCATCGCCATCCCGCATCACTCGGCCGGGCGGGCCGAACTCGTGAGGCCATTATAAAAGCGTGGCTTTAAGGCGGCGTTAAGGTTGCGCGCTTCTACAGCCCGTCAAAGAGCGTGGTTGACAGGTAGCGCTCGGCGAAGGAGGGGATGATGACAAGAATACGCTTGCCCTTGTTCTCCGCTCGCCCCGCCAGTTCAAGCGCTGCTGCGACCGCCGCACCTGACGAGATGCCGCCGGGGATACCCTCGACGCGCGCCAGCCTGCGGGCGGTGTCGAAGGCCGTCTGGTTACCGATGCGCATCACTTCATCGATGACAGAGCGATCGAGAATATCAGGTATGAACCCCGCGCCGATGCCCTGGATCTTGTGGGGGCCGGGGCGCCGCCGGAGAGAACGGGCGAATCTTCCGGTTCGATCGCCACCACTTTGAGCCCGGGCAAACGGGGTTTCAGCACCTGGCCGACGCCGGTGATGGTGCCGCCCGTGCCAACGCCCGAGACGAAGAAATCGAGCTTGCCGCCGGTATCGTTCCAGATTTCCTCAGCCGTCGTGCGCCGGTGGATCGCCGGATTGGCGAGGTTCTTGAATTGCTGGGGAATGAGGGAATGGGGAATGCTGCGCTGTAATTCTTCCGCCCGCGCCACCGCCCCCTTCATGCCGAGCGGGCCGGGAGTAAGATCAAGCTCGGCACCGAGGAGCGCCAGCATCTTGCGCCGCTCAATCGACATTGTCTCCGGCATCACCAGAATAAGCCGAAGGCCACGCGCGGCCGCCACGAAGGCCAGCGCGATACCGGTATTGCCGGAGGTTGGTTCGATCAGAACAGTGTCGGGCTTGATCAAGCCTTCTTCCATCAGCGTATCGATCATCGACACGCCGATGCGGTCCTTGACGCTTGCCAGCGGGTTGAAGAATTCGAGCTTGGCGAGAATTTCTCCCCCGACATTGGCCTGCGCCATCAGCCTCTCCAGGCGGACGACCGGCGTATCGCCGATGGTCTGCGTGATCGAGCTGTAAATGCGCCCGCGACCGGGCTTATGGCCCGGCGGTGTGGCGTTTGGATCGGACATGATCGTGCTCCCTGAAAACCCGGACGCGAGCGGCGCCGGCGCCTTTGTGTTGCCGCAAGGGAGCACTGGCGGTGGCAGCCGTCAACGAGGAGAAATGATTTTCCAAATTTTGTCTGTCAGATAGAAAAATCCCCGGCATTAACTTCGGCCTTGAGGGTGGATCGTTCCAGGACATCGTCGATTGATATGTCGCTGAGGAGCGATTTGAGCCGCTGGTCGGCGGCCTCGACAACTGAACCCACAAGCCGGGCTGCCAGACCATCGGGCGGCAGAATGTCGTTGTCGGGGTGTTTGTAGACGGCTTCGAGAATGGCGGAGATCGGCAGGCGCCGGCGCTCGACCGCAAGCTCATAACCGCCTTTCGGGCCGCGTTGACCGCGAATGATGCCGGCCCGGGTGAGATCCTGCAGGATCGATTCAAAGTGACGGGGGGGCAGCTGATAGCGCTGCGATAACTCGCGTGCCGACACCCGGTTTGCCCGGGCATGCAGCGCGATATCGCAAATGGCCAGCAGCGCCAGGATGACGCGCCGCGACAACACCATTACGACAAACCCGTCGAGCCGTAGCCACCTGCGCCGCGATCCGTCTCGTCGAGCGTATCGACGAGGGCGAGATCAAGACGGGTGACGGGTGCAATCACCAGCTGGGCGATGCGTTCACCGCGGGCGATCATGACAGTTTCAGAACCATGATTAATCAGGATCACACTGACTTCTCCTCGATAATCGGCATCAATCGTCCCCGGTGAATTCAACACCGTGATGCCGTGCCGCAGAGCCAACCCCGATCTTGGACGCACTTGACCTTCAAAACCCGGCGGAATGGCGAAAATGAGACCGGTCGGGATGAGAATGCGGCAGGATGGTGACAGAGTGAGAGGGGAAGCCCCGTCAATGGCTGCGCGCAGATCCATTCCCGCCGCATCGCGCGTCTCGTAACGCGGCAGGGCCAACCCTTCGCCATGCGGCAGAACACGGATTTTTATCGACGAGACCGGCATGATCAATGCGCGGCGAAATAATCGCCGATGCGCGAAATGAGGCGGCGCGCCACCTCCTCCTTTGCAAGTTTCGGCCAGGATTCGACGCCACCGGTGTCGATGATATGAACGGTGTTGAGATCACCCCCCATGACCCCGCTCGCCGGCGTCACGTCATTGGCGACAATCCAGTCGCAGCCCTTGCGCACGCGCTTTGTCTTGGCGTGAGCCACCACCTCTTCGGTTTCGGCCGCAAAACCGATAACAAGGCGCGGACGATCCTTGCGCCGTTTGGCAATGGCGGCGAGGATGTCGGGGTTTTCAACCAGCGCCAATGTCGGTCCACGCGCGCCCGGCACTTTCTTGATCTTCTGCCCGGCGGTCGCAGCGGTGCGCCAGTCGGCGACAGCCGCCGCCGCGATAAACACCTGAGCCGGCAGAGCCAGTTCGACCGCGTTCAGCATGTCGCGTGCCGATTCGACCTGCACCACCTCCACGCCGGCAGGCGGGGCAAGCTGAACCGGTCCGCTGATCAGCGTCACCTCGGCACCAACCGCCGCCGCCGCCCGCGCGATCGCATAGCCCTGCTTTCCCGAGGAGCGGTTGGCGATATAGCGCACCGGATCAATCGGCTCATGTGTCGGTCCTGATGTGATGACCACCCGCACGCCCTGCAGTGCATTACTGGTGAGCGCCGGCAGGCTTTCGCTGCGCAGTGGCTTGGGCACCGGGACAGTCGTGCTGGTTGCCGCCATAGCCGGCCGCGCGGTGACGCCCGCGAGTGCCGCTGCGATTGCCTGCAGGATGTCAGTGGGCTCAGCCATCCGCCCGGGTCCATATTCGCCACAGGCCATCGGTCCCTCATCAGGGCCAACGAACAGAACGCCGTCGGCAATGAGTTGCACGAGATTGCGCTGGGTGGCGGCATGGGTCCACATCCGCACATTCATCGCTGGCGCCATCAAGACCGCCTTGTCGGTCGCCAGCAGCGTTGTCGAGGCCAGATCATTGGCAAGGCCGCCGGCGAGTTTGGCCATGAGATCTGCTGTGGCGGGCGCCACGACGACGAGATCGGCGGCGCGGGACAATTCGATATGCCCCATCTCCGCTTCGGCGGTCAGATCAAACAGATCGGTGAATACTCTTGCCTCGCACAGAGCGCTCACCGAAAGGGGGGTCACGAAATGCTGGCCGGCGCTGGTCAGAATGGCGTGGACACTCGCCTCGGCCTTGCGCAGCAGGCGAATGAGTTCGAGCGATTTGTAGGCAGCGATCCCGCCACCGATGATGAGAAGAATACGTTTGTGTTTCAGCATGCCTAACCCGTTCAAACGATGGCAAGCTTACCATTGAATGAGCGAATGCGAGAGCCCTGCGCGGTGTAAAAGCTGTTCACCGGGCAGACAGGAAAAAGGGGCGGTTTTGGCCGCCCCTTTTCCATATCGTTTGCAAGAAGCGCTTATTTGTCGCCCTTGTCGCCACGCTGGCGCAGTGCCGCTCCGAGAATGTCACCAAGCGAGGCCCCCGAATCAGCCGAGCCATACTGGGCAATCGCCTCTTTCTCTTCCGCCATCTCAAGAGCCTTGATCGACACCTGCACCTTGCGGGCGCGACGGTCGAGGAGCGTGATGCGCGCATCAACCTTCTCGCCGACCGCGAAGCGCTCGGGGCGCTGGTCGGCCCGGTCGCGCGCCAGTTCGGAGCGGCGGATGAAGGCGGTGAGATCGGAGCCGGTGATCTTCACCTCAAGCCCGTTTTCCTTCACCTCGATGACCTCGCACGTCACCACCGAGCCCTTCTTCATGTCACCCGCCTGGGGCTCGCTGAAGGGGTCGCCGGACACTTGCTTGACGCCAAGCGAGATACGCTCCTTCTCGACATCGACATCAAGAACGACGGCCGTCACCATCTGCCCGCGCTGGTATTCGTCGAGCACCTGCTCGCCCGGCCGGTTCCAGTCGAGATCGGAGAGATGGACCATGCCGTCAACCTCGCCATCAAGACCGATGAAGAGACCGAACTCGGTCTTGTTCTTGACCTCGCCCTCAACGGTCGAACCAACGGGATGTTTCGAGACGAAGGCATCCCACGGATTGTCGAGCGTCTGCTTGAGGCCAAGCGAGATGCGCCGCTTCACCGAATCGACTTCGAGCACCATCACTTCGACTTCCTGCGAAGTCGACAGGATCTTGCCGGGATGAACGTTCTTCTTGACCCACGACATTTCCGAAACATGGATCAGGCCTTCAATGCCCGGCTCAAGCTCAACGAACGCACCGTAATCGGTGATGTTGGTGACCCGGCCCGAGAATTTGGCGTCGATCGGATATTTCGCTTCGATCCCGTCCCACGGATCCGAAAGGAGCTGCTTCATGCCAAGCGAGATACGGTGCGTCTCGGGATTGACCTTGATCACCTGCACCTTGACCTGCTGGCCAATCGACAGCACTTCGGAGGGGTGGTTGACGCGCCGCCAGGCGATGTCGGTGACATGCAGCAGGCCGTCAATGCCGCCAAGGTCGACGAAGGCACCGTAATCGGTGATGTTCTTCACCACACCATCAATGATCTGGCCTTCGCTCAGATTGGCAACCAGTTCGGCGCGCGCATCCGCTCGTGTCTCTTCGAGAACGGTACGCCGTGACACGACGATGTTGCCACGACGGCGATCCATTTTCAGGATCTGGAAGGGCTGAGGCGCATGCATCAGCGGGCCGATGTCACGCACCGGGCGGATATCGACCTGGCTGCGCGGCAGGAAGGCCACCGCGCCGTCAAGATCAACCGTATAGCCACCTTTGACGGTATTGAAGATGCTGCCGCTGACCTTCTCATTGGCCTTGAAGGCGCGCTCCAGCCTGATCCAGCTTTCCTCGCGCCGCGCCTTGTCACGCGACAGGACGGCTTCGCCCAGCGCATTCTCGACGCGCTCGAGATAAACCTCGACCTCTTCGCCAACCACCGGCGCGGTGCGGCCAGGACCGGTGAATTCTTTCAGGGCAACCCGGCCTTCGGTCTTGAGGCCGATATCGATAACGACGAGATCCTTCTCGATGGCAACCACACGGCCCTTGATGACCGTGCCTTCCATCATGTTGTCGTCGTTGAAACTTTGCTCGAGCAGCGCGGCGAAATCATCGCGCGTCGGGGTCGTCATCGCGGCTTGCGCGTTCATCAGGTCTCCATAGGGCCTCTTCTCGAGGGCCGGCGCCGGGGGTGAGTGTTTCAGGGCAATGAAGACCCGGCGGTGTTCCCCGTTTCCAGGGAACAAGGCGCACGTGTCAGCGTGCGCAAACGGCGCGAGGCCGCCAGACCCTCATTGTTCAACAGTGAATTTGCCGCAAAAGCAGAGCAGGCTTCAAAGAAGCGCAGAACCCTGCAAGTCAACTTCAGCGCCAGGTGTGGATTGTAGCCAGAGCTACCCTTGCGCTAAATTTGCGCTGCCGTCGACAATATCGATGGCTGCTTGCAACGCCGCTTCTATATCCAATTTGGTCGTATCGAGCAATACCGCGTCGCTGGCCATCACGAGCGGTGCGCTGCTGCGTGCGCCATCCCGCGCGTCACGGCGCTGGATATCGGCCAGCACGGCCTCGTAGCTCGGACCTGCCCCCGTCGCCGCGAATTCGCGAGCACGACGGCGCGCCCGCTCCTCCGCACTGGCGGTCACAAACAGCTTGCAATCGGCATGCGGGCAGACGACGGAGCCGATATCACGCCCGTCAAGGACGGCGCCCGGCGCCCGGCGCGCAAAATCCCTCTGCAACTCCAGCAGTGCCTGGCGCACGGCCGGGTAGGCGGCGATGATGGAGGCACCCTCGCCGAGTTCGGCCGTCCGCAGGCGCGTTGCATCAAGATCGGCAATGTCGAGATCGCACGCGGCTCTGTGCGCCGCTTCCCTGTCATCGAGGTGCGCGCCATCAGCCATCAGACGTGCCGCCACACCGCGATAGAGAAGACCGGTGTCAAGATGATGAAAACGGTAATGGGTGGCGAGTTTCCGCCCCAGCGTGCCCTTGCCGGAGGCTGCCGGCCCGTCAATGGCGATAATCACTGTATCCGCGCTCCCAACTCCCGCATCAAGGGCATGAATTGCGGAAAACTGGTGGCAATTGTAGCACTATCATCGACTGTGACACCGGCTTCGCTCGCCAGCCCCATCACCAGAAACGACATCGCAAGCCGGTGATCAAGATGGGTTTCAACCACCCCGCCGCCTGGCACCCGCCCGCCTTCGACGATGAGATCATCGCCCTCGATGGCATAGCTGACACCGTTTGCCCTGAGCCCCGCAGCGACGGCCGCCAAGCGGTCTGATTCCTTGGCGCGCAATTCGGCGAGCCCGCGCATGATGGTTGTGCCCGAGGCGAACGCCGCCGCTACCGCCAGAATCGGATATTCATCGATCATGCTGGGCGCGCGCTCAGCCGGTACCTCAACGCCGGCAAGCCCGCTTGCCGAGACGATGAGATCACCCACTTCCTCGCCTCCCTCAAGCCGCCGGTTCTCGATCACGATATCGCCGCCCATCTCGCGCAGCGTCGTCAAAAGCCCGGTGCGTGTCGGGTTCATCATCACGTTGAGCAGCCGGATCTGCGAGCCAGGCACGATGAGGGCTGCGACCAGCGGGAAAGCGGCGGAAGAGGGATCCGCCGGCACCGCGACCTTCTGCCCGACGAGGTCGGCCTCGCCGTCGAGTTCGATTTTTCGCCCCTGCGCCCCGTAGGGCTCGATCCGGAGCCGCGCGCCAAAGCCTGTGAGCATGCGCTCGGTATGGTCGCGCGTGGCTTCTTTCTCAATCACCGTCGTCGTTCCCGGCGCGTTAAGGCCGGCAAGCAGGACAGCCGATTTCACCTGCGCCGAGGGCACCGGCACCTCATACGTGATCGCTATCGCGTCCCGTGCTCCTTGCAGCGTCAGCGGAAAACGGTGCCCGGCAGCAGACGAGACGACCCGCGCGCCCATGCGCTCAAGGGGAAGGATAACCCTTTGCATCGGCCGCCGGCACAGCGAGGCATCGCCGTCAAAGCGCGCGGTAATGCCGTGGCCGCCGATAACACCCATCATCAGGCGCGCTCCCGTACCGGAATTGCCGAAATCAAGCGCGTGACGCGGCTCAAGCAGCGCGCCGACGCCCACCCCGTCAACCTGCCATTCACCGGGAGCGTTCTGTCTGACGGTGGCGCCAAGCGCAGCACACGCCCTGGCGGTTGCCAGCACGTCCTCACCTTCGAGAAGCCCGGTGATCTCGCTTCGCCCTCGCGCCAGCAATCCCAGCATGAGCGAGCGATGCGAGATCGACTTGTCGCCGGGAACCTTAACAGTGCCACTGAGCGCTGGCGAGCAATCGGCGCGGGCGGAACGGGTGGGAGCGGAAGAGGTCACGAATGTTGTCCTTGGTGTCACGAAATGGCAGGCGGCGTGCTCCTAACACGGGTCGCGGTGCGCGTCATCGTCCCGACATCGGCTCCAGACGTTTTGACAAGCGCGATTGAATAGCTTAAAGGCCGCGTCCTTCCCGTCACAGCTGCCTGAAACGGCGCCTGAATCTCGAGGCCTTGGACCGTGGTAAAACCCGAACTCGGTACAAAACGTGTCTGCCCGGTCACCGGGCGGAAATTTTACGATCTCGGCAAGGATCCGGTCGTCTCGCCCTATACGGGCATTTCCTATCCGCGATCGCAGTTCGAAGTGGTAAAAAATCAGATCGCCGCGAAATCGGCGCCTGCCGAAGTCGAGGCTGATGATGAATTGCCCACCGAGGCGGACAAGGTCGAGGTGATCAGCCTCGATGAAGCCGAGCAGGAGCAGGCCGATGCGGGCGGCAAAGTGGCCGTGAGCATCGACGATGATGTCGAGATCGAGGATGATGGTGTCGAGGATGACACGTTCCTTGAGGAAGACGAAGATGAGAATACGGATGTCGCCGATCTGATTGATGGCGACATCGAGCCTGAGGAAGAAGTTTAACCCGACCAGCCCGCCGCGCACTTGATCGTCGGTGGACCTGTCGTTAGTGTTCGCGCGTTCACCCCGCCACGCTCCCAAGAGTGGCGGGACATCTGATGGGGCCATAGCTCAGCTGGGAGAGCGCCTGCGTGGCACGCAGGAGGTCAGCGGTTCGATCCCGCTTGGCTCCACCATCCCTCTGTTTTGTCAATCAGGCTGGTTCGTTGATGAAGTGATGTTGGCGGGCACGCATTTGCCTGACGGGGCGCGGCTGGCGACGAAGCGGTGCTTGTCACTCACACCGGCTTGGCGCTGGCGGTCATCAGACGGTTAGAAGCCGCAGCACCGCGACCGCGACGCTGAGTGCGGTCATCGCTGATACCGCAAAAATCCACAGCCCGTCCTTGCTGTCATTGATCTCGATCATTCGACACCTCGGTGCTCATCATCGCAAAGATGTTCGAACATGGTTAAATTTGTATGAATCGCTACTGGAATCGGCCGTCACAGGCTGATGGTGTCGGGGCTTGCAGAAATCTTGTCCCAACACGATTTCGGGGCAGCATCGTCATCAGGCTGTTGCCCTTGCGTCATGACCGCGTCATTCTAGGCCGTCACAGAATAAAAATAACCGGAGGAGGGTGATATGGCCTTGTTTCATCGCAGAGGATTGGCCGCGCTGGTGCTGACGCTGGCATTGACCGGATCAGCGCACGCGCAGCAGAAAGTATCGATCGACTTCTGGCACGGCCTGCCGCAACCGCTGGGCGGTCTGCTGGAGCAGGTGGTGGCCGGCTTTAATGCTTCACAAGCGCAATACGAGATCAAGCCCTCCTTCCGTGGCTCCTATCCCGAGACGATGGTCTCCTCGATCGCTGCTTTCCGCGCCGGCAATGCCCCGCACATCGTCCAGATGTTCGAGGTTGGCACCGCCACCATGATGGCGGCACGCGGCGCGGTGAAGCCGGTGCATGAGCTGCTTGCCGAAGCCGGCGTGGCGCTCGACACCAATGATTATCTGCCAGCCATCCGCGGCTATTACTCGACCACGGACGGGAAGCTGATGTCGATGCCGTTCAATTCATCGACCTCGATCATGTTTTATAACAAGGAGGCCTTCCGCAAGGCTGGCCTCGACCCCGAAAAGGCTCCCGCTACATGGGCAGAGCTTCGCGCCGCCGCCAAGAAGATCAAGGAAAGCGGCGCATCGGCCTGCGCTTTCACCTCGTCATGGCCGACCTGGACCCAGATCGAGCAGGTTGGCGCCATCCACAATGTCGGTGTTGCCAGCAAAGCCAATGGCTTTGGCGGTCCTGACGCCACACTTGATCTCACCAATCCGCTGTTCGTGCGCCATCTGACGACACTGGTCGAGATGGCCAAGGAGGGCACCTATCGCTATGGCGGGCGCGATGGGGCGGGCGATGCGCTGTTTGCATCCGGCGAATGCGCCATCACGCACGCGTCATCCGGCGCGCGTGCCCGCTATCTGAAGGAAGTCCCCGGTGGCATCGCCAATATCGGTTTTGCCTTCCTGCCCTACTATTCTGAGGTGACGGCGACACCCAATAACACCGTCATTGGTGGCGCCTCCTTCTGGGTGATGAATGCCGGCCCCAACAAGGTGCGTGCGAGGGAAGAACTCACAGGCATTGCTGAATTCTTCAAATATATCTCGCGCGTCGACATCGCCTCGAAATGGCATATCGACACCGGCTATCTGCCGATCACCAAATCGGCGTTCGAAGCGGTCAAGGCAACAGGTTACTACGACAAGAATCCGGGCGCCGATATCCCGATCACCGAGCTTCTGCGCGGCACGATGACGGCCAATTCCATGGGCTTCCGTCTCGGCAATTTCGCCGAAATCAGGGTTGCCATTCAAGAAGAGATGGAGCGCGCCATCCAGGGCCAGCAGACGCCGGCAGCGGCGCTCGAGGCCGCCAACAAGCGCGGCAACGAGATTTTGCGCGCTTTTGAACGCGCCAATCGCTCGTAATCACGCTAGGCTTCTGCCGCGCCACCTGTCTTGCCGGGTGGCGCGGCAGGAATGTCCAGTATGCACAAGCGCGTTATTTTCAACAACAGGCTTCTGCCCTATCTGCTGCTGCTGCCGCAGATGATGATCACGCTTGTGTTCTTTTTCTGGCCGGCCTTCGAGGCGATCCGCCAGTCGGTCTTGCTGCAGGACGCCTTTGGCCTGCGGTCGGAATTTGTCGGCTTTGAAAACTTCGCCCATATCCTGAACGATCCCAACTATTTGACGGCGATGGGCGTGACGATCGTCTTTTCCGCCACCGTCACCCTGCTTGCCATGGTGCCGGCGCTGCTGCTGGCGGTGTTGGCCGATAGCGGTATCCGCGGCGCGTCCCTCTACAAGACGCTGCTCATCTGGCCCTATGCGGTCGCGCCCGCAGTTGCCGCCGTGCTGTGGCTGTTCATGGCGCACCCTTCCATCGGCATCATCGGCAAGGCGCTGAACGCTGCCGGCATCGCCTGGAACTACCAGATCAATGGCGGTCAGGCGCTGACGCTCGTCATCCTCGCTTCGGCATGGAAGCAGATCAGCTATAATTTCCTGTTTTTTCTGGCCGGCCTGCAGTCGATCCCCAAATCGGTGATCGAAGCGGCAAAAATCGACGGGGCGCGGCCCGTGCGCCGCTTCTTCACCATCATCCTGCCGCTGCTGTCGCCAACCACCTTCTTCCTGCTGGTGGTGAACCTCGTCTATGCGTTTTTCGACACGTTCGGCGTCATCGATGCCCTCACCAAGGGCGGCCCCGGCACCTCGACGGTGACGCTCATCTACCGCGTCTACATCGACGGCAATCACAACCTCAATCTCGGTTCCTCATCGGCGCAATCGGTGATCTTGATGGTGATCGTCATCGCGCTCACCGTCATCCAGTTCCGCTTCATCGAAAAGAAGGTGCACTACTGATGGCGGGCGCCGGCAGAACCTGGGTAACCCATGCCGGGCTCCTCATCGGTGTGCTGGTGTTCGCCTTCCCGATCTATCTGGCGCTGATCGCCTCGACCTGGGACGCCAGCACCATCGGGCGTGGCGCCCTGCCGCTCTATCCCGGCCCCGATGCCTGGAAGAATTACAGCCGGATATGGTCGTCGGGCGAGGTCGGGCGGTTCGGTTCGGTTCCGGTTGCCACCATGATGGGCAATTCGCTCATCATGGCGCTGGCGATTGCTATTGGAAAAATAGCGATCTCGATTATTTCTGCCTATGCGGTTGTTTTCTTCCGCTTTCCGCTGCGCATGCTGTGTTTCTGGATGATCTTTCTCACCCTCATGCTGCCCGTCGAGGTGCGCATCATCCCGACCTACCAGGTGGTGGTTGATCTTGGTCTCTTCGACACACGCTTCGGCCTTGTCGTGCCGCTCATCGCCTCGGCCACCGCGACGCTGCTGTTTCGCCAGTTTTTTCTCACCATTCCCGACGAACTGACGGAAGCAGCCAAGATCGACGGCGCCGGTCCGGTCCGTTTTTTCATCGATATCGTCCTGCCGCTGTCGCGCACCAATATCGCCGCCCTTTTCGTCATTCTCTTTATTTTCGGCTGGAACCAGTATCTGTGGCCGCTGCTGATCACCAAGTCGCGCGCGCTCGAGACGGTGGTCATCGGCATTACCAAGATGATCGGCACGGGTGACGCGCAAAGCGAGTGGAACCTCATCATGGCGACCGCCGTTCTGGCCCTTCTGCCGCCTGTGATCGTTGTCCTCACCATGCAGCGCTGGTTCGTCAAGGGCCTGGTGGATCAAGAGAAATAGCCATGGCCACAGTCGAAGTCAGAAATGTCGAGAAGCGCTTTGGATCGGTCAGCGTTCTCAAACAGATCGATTGCGCTTTTGCCGATGGTGAATTCATCGTCATCCTCGGTCCGTCAGGATGCGGAAAATCAACGTTGCTGCGCATCATCGCCGGGCTCGAGCGCCAGAGCGCCGGCGATGTGATGATCGGTGAGCGGATCGTCAACGATGTCGAGCCGGCCGAGCGCGACATCGCCATGGTTTTCCAGACCTACGCGCTCTACCCCCATATGAGCGTTGAGGACAACATGTCCTACGGCCTCAAGGTGCGCGGTATGGGCAAGAGCGAGATCGCGGCGCGCGTCGCCAAGGCTGCCGGCATGCTGGAATTATCGAGCCTGCTGCAGCGTCGCCCGCGCGAACTCTCCGGCGGCCAGCGCCAGCGTGTCGCCATGGGCCGCGCCATCGTCCGCGACCCGCAGGTTTTCCTATTCGATGAGCCGCTCTCCAATCTCGATGCCAAGCTGCGCGTGCAGATGCGCCTTGAGATCAAGAAGCTGCATCAGGCGATCAAGGTGACCTCCGTCTACGTCACCCATGACCAGGTGGAGGCGATGACCCTTGCCGACCGCATCGTCGTGATGAATGCCGGCAGGATTGAACAGGTCGGCACGCCGCTTGATGTCTATCAGCGGCCTGCGAGCGTTTTTGTCGCCGGCTTCCTGGGTGCGCCGGCGATGAACATGATCCCGGTGGGCATCGGCGAGGACGGGCGCACGCTGCGCCTTGGCAAGGGCAATGACGGGCTTGGACTTGATCAGCCGGTGTGGGGAAAAGTGCGGGAAGGCGTTCTGGGCGTGCGTCCCGAGGCGCTGCAGGCGGGCCCTGGCAGCGCGCCCGGCCTCATCTGGGCGAGCGACGTTCGTTTGGTCGAGCCGCTTGGCGCTGAAAGCCTTGTTCATCTGGTGATCCCCGGCGGCCATGACATCGTCATGCGGGTCAACGGCGTGGCAAGCTATGCGCCAGGAGCAAAGATCACGGTCCATGCCCCCTTTGACGTCCTCCATCGTTTCGCCCGTGACAGCGGGCGCCGTCTCGGGGTATGAAGCCGATGACGCGCTCGCCGCGCTGCGCCATCCTGACGAGGGCAGGCCGATGAACATGGGGAGCGGTCTATGAAACGGATGGTGCGCCTGACGGTCCTGCTGGCCCTTGGGCTGAGTCTGTCGAACTGCTCCAAATGTGGTGAGATTTTCGGCTACAAGCTTCCCGGAGTGCCGGCTTCCTGCGGACAGAATGTGACGCCGGCGCAGTAATCGGCGCGCTCCGCCCTTTGCTTTTTGCCCTGTTGGGTGTATAGGCCCGCCGTTGGCTCTGCTGCTTTTTATGAAGCGCCGCGCTGATATCACCCGCCGACCCTGCTGGACGACATCCTGGCCGGGCCGTGACCATCACTCAATCCGCAGCGAAAGGATCGCCGATGTCGATTACCGACAGCCGCAAGGCCGAACTGATCAAGGACTATGCCACGGAGGCCAAGGATACCGGTTCACCGGAAGTACAGGTGGCCATCCTCAGCGAGCGCATCTCCAATCTCACCGAACATTTCAAGATGCATGTGAAGGACAATCATTCACGTCGCGGTCTGTTGCGTCTCGTGTCGCGTCGCCGCTCGCTTCTTGACTATCTGAAGCGCGTTGATCAGGCGCGTTATCGTACCCTCATCGAGCGGCTCGGCATCCGCCGCTGATGCACCGGACCGGCTCCTCCGGTCCATGACCACGTCCGACGCCCCGTCTCGTCAAGCGTCGGACACCGCCAAGACGCCCGCCGGCAATGGTGCCTGCGGGCCTTTGCTGCGTCGTATGAATGCGGCGCGCACCACCCGGGCCCAGAGGCCATGGCAGGATCGTTGGCGGCTTTCATCAGTGCGTGCCTTGCCGCACCGCCGAGAGCCGCTTGCCGTCTTGCCCATGGTAGCCGGGCCATAAGGACAAAGAGCAATACATGTTCGATATTCATCGCGAAGAACTGAACTGGGCGGGCCGCAAGCTCGTTCTGGAAACCGGCAAGATCGCCCGCCAGGCGGATGGCGCTGTATGGGCAAGCTATGGCGAGACCACCGTGCTTGCCACGGTCGTTTCGGCAAAAGAGGCAAAGCCTGGCATCGACTTCTTCCCGCTTACCGTCAACTATCAGGAAAAGACCTTTGCTGCCGGCCGCATTCCCGGCGGCTATTTCAAGCGTGAAGGCCGCCCCTCCGAGCGCGAGACGCTGATCTCGCGCCTCATCGACCGCCCGATCCGCCCGCTTTTCGTTGACGGCTACCGCAACGAAACCCAGGTCGTCGTCACCGTCATGAGCCATGACCTCGAAAACGACACCGACGTGCTTGCCATGGTGGCGGCTTCCGCCGCGCTGACCCTCTCAGGCGTGCCCTTCATGGGGCCGATCGGTGGCGCCCGCGTTGCCGTCATCAACAATGAATTCGTTCTCAATCCGACGCTCGACAAATACGATGAATCAACTCTCGATCTCATCGTCGCTGGCACGAGCGATGCCGTGCTGATGGTTGAATCGGAGGCCAAGGAGCTTCCCGAGGACGTCATGCTGGCCGCTGTCATGTTCGGGCATCGCGCTTTCCAGCCGGTGATCGCCGCCATCACGCGCCTTGCCGAAAAGGCCGCCAAGGAACCGCGCGACGTTACCATTCCTGACATGAGCGCGCTCGAGAGCAAGATGCTCGCTCTCGTCGAGAAGGATCTGCGCGCTGCCTATCAGGTGACGCAGAAGCAGGAGCGCTACAAGCTGGTTGATGCGGCGAAGGCCCGTGTCATGGCCGAGATGCTGCCGGACGGGGTGGAAGCCCCTGCCTACAGCAAGCAGCAGGTCGCCGACGTGTTCAAGGAGTTGCAGGCAAAGATCGTGCGCTGGAACATCCTCGACACCAGCGCGCGCATCGACGGGCGTGATCTGAAAACCGTGCGCCCGATCGTGGCCGAAGCTGGCATTCTGCCGCGCACCCATGGCTCGGCCCTCTTCACCCGCGGCGAGACGCAGGCGCTGGTGGTGACGACGCTGGGCACGGGCGATGACGAGCAATATATCGATTCACTTGAAGGCACCTACAAGGAAACCTTCCTGCTGCATTACAATTTCCCTCCCTTCTCGGTCGGCGAGACCGGCCGCATGGGCTCGCCCGGCCGTCGCGAGATCGGCCACGGCAAGCTGGCCTGGCGCGCCTTGCGCCCGATGCTGCCGCCGGCACATGAATTCCCCTACACGCTGCGGGTCGTCTCCGAGATCACCGAATCAAACGGCTCGTCCTCGATGGCAACCGTGTGCGGCGCTTCGCTGTCGCTGATGGATGCCGGTGTGCCGCTGCGCCGCCCCGTGGCTGGTATCGCCATGGGCCTCATCCTGGAGGGCGAGCGCTTTGCCGTGCTCTCCGATATTCTCGGTGATGAGGATCATCTGGGCGATATGGACTTCAAGGTTGCCGGCACTGAAAAGGGCATCACCTCGCTGCAGATGGACATCAAGATCGCCGGCATCACCGAAGAGATCATGAAGGTGGCGCTCACCCAGGCAAAGGATGGACGCCTGCATATTCTCGGCGAAATGGCCAATGCTTTGACCGGCGCCCGTACTGAAGTTGGCAAATACGCGCCGCGCATCGAGACGATGAAGATCCCGGTCGACAAGATCCGTGAAGTCATCGGCACCGGCGGCAAGGTCATCCGCGAGATCGTCGAAAAGACCGGCGCCAAGATCAATATCGAGGATGACGGCACCATCAAGATCGCCTCGGCCAATGGCGAATCGATCCAGGCGGCCATCAACTGGATCAAGTCGATCGCCTCCGAGCCGGAAATCGGCGTCATCTATGACGGTACCGTGGTCAAGACCATGGAATTTGGCGCCTTTGTCAATTTCTTCGGTTCACGCGACGGCCTCGTCCACATCTCGCAGCTTGCCCCGCGCAAGGTTGCCAAGGTGACGGACGTGATCAAGGAAGGCGACAAGGTCAAGGTCAAGCTGCTGGGCTTTGACGAGCGCGGCAAGGTGCGGTTGTCGATGAAGATCGTTGACCAGACGACCGGCGAGGACCTTGAAAAGACACAGGGTGATTCAGGCGAGCAGCCAGCCGCCGAATAACTCACCTGGACGGTTGAGCGGCAGGGTCGATGCGCCACACGCGCATCGGCCCTGTCGTGTTTTGGGGGGCAGCCACGCCGGGGCCGCGGATCTGGTAGAGCGTGACGGCAAGGCAGGCGAGCGCGAAAACGAACAGGGTCAGCCAGGCAGGGCGCCAGCCGCTCCGCCAGGACCGGTTCGACAACGAGGCTGAGGGCGGTGATCAGCGCGGCAATCGGCAGATCGATGAGCCGCGACCAGTGCATGGCAAGGTCGGCAGGAGGCATGACGCGGTGCAGGACAAGATCATGCCAGGCCTGGCCGGCCATGAGGCCGCGCACCATGACCGTGCGCTTGGCATCATCCGTGTCGTTGAAGCGGCCGGTGAGGAGGATGTCGCGCGCCTGCGGCCATTGCAGGGCCAGCGCCATGAGGCACGCCACACCAATTGCACCAAGAATGATCGTGCCCTCACTGCTAAAGGCAACCCGTTTGGTGGTGGATTGGGCGAGGGCAGGCGACATGGGCGGCTCCGTCGCCCCCTTGTCGCGCATCGAGGTTGCGGCCGGGTTATCGCCAGCCGGTCAGGAGACGGCTGGCAGCGGCACGCCAGGGGGAATGATCTGGGCTTCAACGCGGCGCGGGGCCGCCATATCGGGGGCGTGGGTGAGGATCATCACCAGTCGTGCCAGAATTGCCGGCAGCTCATGGCGTTCCACCACCATGTCGACCATGCCGTGATCGCGCAGATATTCCGAACGCTGGAAACCTTCGGGTAATTTCTCCCGGATTGTCTGCTCGATGACGCGCGGGCCGGCAAAGCCGATCAGCGCGCCAGGTTCAGCCAGATGGATATCACCCAGCATGGCGTAGGAGGCGGTCACGCCGCCGGTCGTCGGATTGGTGAGCACGACGAGATAGGGCAGGCGTGCCGCGCGCAAGGACTGGATCGCCAGCGTCGTGCGCGGCATCTGCATCAACGACAGGATGCCTTCCTGCATGCGCGCACCGCCCGAGGCGGTGAAGATGATGAAGGGCGTGCTGCGTTCAACGGCAGTCATCATGCCCTTGACGATGGCTTCGCCCGCAGCGGTGCCAAGCGAGCCGCCCATGAAGTCCATGTCCTGTGCCGCGATGGTCGTCAGCGCGCCACCAACGAGGCCAACGCCGATTTTGAGCGCGTCCGGCATGCCGGTCTTTGTGCGTGCCTCCTTCAGCCGGTCGGCATAACGCTTCTCGTCGCGGAATTTCAGCGGATCGAGCGGTGCCTCGGGCAGGGCGATCTCTTCGTATTTTCCATTGTCAAACGTGTGGGCCAGCCGCTTCGCCGCGCCCATGCGCATGTGGTAGCCCGACCCCGGCACCACCATGTGATTGGCTTCAAGCTCCTTGATGAACACCATCTGCCCACTCTGCGGACATTTCACCCACAGGTTTTCTTCCGTTTCGCGGCGCGACAGCAGATTCTTGATGCGCGGGCGGAGGGTGTCGGTAATCCAGTTCACAGGGCACCTGTTTGAAAAACCAGAGATGTCATCAGTGTATTGGCCAGAAAATGTGCCTATTCGGCGGCAAGCAATCGGGCGCTGCGAACACCCTTTGCCAGTGCACTGACGAGATCAAGGACCGCATCAACGGTCAGCGGACCCGCCTGGCCGTTGTCGTCGAGACTGTCGCGGATGGCGCTGACAAGGGCGGACCCGACCACCACACCATCACCGACGCGGGCGAAGGCTGCTGCCTGCTCGGGCGTTCGGATGCCAAAGCCAACGCAGATGGGCAGGTCAGTGGCGGTGCGAAAGCGTGCCAATGCTGTCTCCACACTCGCCAGCTCGGCGCTCTTGGCCCCGGTCACACCGGCAATCGACACGTAATAGACAAAGCCTGACGTATGCGCGATCACCGCTGGCAGGCGTCGGGCGTCAGTGGTGGGGGTGGCCAGACGGATAAAATTAATGCCCTTGGCCTGCGCCGGCAGGCAGACTTCATCATCATGTTCAGGCGGGCAGTCGACAATGATCAGCCCGTCAACGCCAGCTTCCTTTGCCGCATCTAGGAAGCGCTCCACGCCGAAGGAATAGACCGGGTTGTAATAACCCATGAGAATGATCGGCGTTGCCTGATCGCCGGCGCGGAAAGCGCGCACCATGGCGAGCGTCTTTTTGAGCGTCATGCCGGCCTTCAGCGCCCGCTGCGAGGAGAGCTGCACGGGCGGGCCTTCCGCCATCGGGTCGGAAAACGGCATGCCGAGTTCGATGAGGTCGGCGCCTGCTGCCGCCAGCCGTGACAGGATTGTGGATGAGGTTGCAAGATCGGGATCACCCGCCGTGATGAACGTCACGAGGCCGGCGCGCCCCTGTCGCTTGAGATCGGCAAAACGCTGGTCGATACGCGTGGTCATTGTCGATTACATCCCCATGCCGAGTTTTTCCGCGACCGCGAAAATGTCCTTGTCGCCGCGCCCGCACAAATTCATCACCAGCAATGTGTCCTTGCTCAGCGTCGGCGCCAGCTTTTTGACAAACGCCAGCGCGTGCGCTGGCTCAAGCGCCGGGATGATACCTTCAATGCGCGTGCACAGCTGGAAGGCGTCCAGTGCTTCCGTATCGGTGACGGCGACGTAGTTGACCCGCCCGCTCTCCTTCAGCCACGCATGCTCGGGGCCGATGCCCGGATAGTCGAGGCCGGCTGAAATCGAATGCCCCTCCAGGATCTGCCCGTCATCATCCTGCAGCAGATAGGTGCGGTTGCCATGCAGCACGCCGGGCCGCCCGCCGGTGAGCGAGGCGGCATGCCCGTTTTCAACGTCAAGCCCGTGGCCGCCAGCCTCCACCCCGTAGATCGTTACCGATTTATCATCCAGGAAGGGGTGAAAAAGACCGATGGCGTTCGAGCCTCCGCCAAGGCAGGCGATCAGCACGTCGGGCAGGCGGCCTTCGGCAGCCATCATCTGCTCGCGGGTTTCATTGCCGATGACACTCTGGAAATCGCGCACCATCGCCGGATAGGGATGCGGACCGGCGGCGGTGCCGATGATGTAGTAAGTGTCCGCCACATTGGTCACCCAGTCACGCAGCGCTTCGTTCATGGCGTCTTTCAGCGTGCCCGATCCAGCGGTGACCGGGCGCACTTCGGCGCCCAGCAGTTTCATGCGGAAGACATTGGGCTTTTGCCGCTCGACGTCGGTTGCCCCCATATAGACAACACACGGCAGGCCGAAGCGCGCGCATACGGTAGCCACCGCCACGCCATGCTGGCCGGCGCCGGTTTCAGCGATGATACGGGTCTTGCCCATGCGCTGGGCCAGAAGGATCTGCCCGAGGCAATTGTTGATTTTGTGCGAGCCGGTGTGATTGAGCTCATCGCGTTTGAAATAGATTTTGGCGCCGCCCAGATGCGCCGTCATGCGCGCTGCAAAATAGAGGGGACTTGGCCGCCCGGCATAATGGGCATTGAGATGGGTGAGCTCACCGAGAAAGGCAGGGTCAGCCCGCGCCGCATTGTAGGCCTGCTCCAGATCGAGCACCAGCGGCATCAGGGTCTCGGCGACATAACGCCCGCCAAAAATACCGAACTGCCCGCGCTCATCCGGACCCGTCCGGAAAGAATTCAACACCTGCACGCTCACCGTCTACCCTCTGTGTCGGCCGCCCTCGCGGCGGCAATAAACGCCCTGATCTTCGTCTCGTCCTTGCGCCCCGGCGCGCTCTCGACGCCTGATGACACATCGACGCCGGCAGGACGCACGAGGCGCATCGCTGCGCCGACATTTTCAGCATCAAGCCCGCCCGATAGCATGAACGGCAGGGGCGGGTCGAGATCGCTCACCAGCTGCCAGTCAAAGGCCAGCCCGTTGCCGCCCGGCAGGGCGTCAGCCTTGCGTGGCGGCTTGGCATCGAGCAACAGGTGGTCAGCAATGCCGACATAGCGCCGCGCAAGCGCGATATCGGCTGCGTCCGACACGCCGATCGCCTTCATGACGGGGAGCCCGAAACGGGCACGAATGTCGGCCACACGCTGCAACGTTTCCTTGCCGTGAAGCTGCAACGTGTCGGGCGCAACCGCCGCTGTCAGCGCCGCGAGGACATCATCATCTGCATCGACGACCAGCGCCACGATCGTCGTGCGACCACGGGCAATCGCCGCGAGGGCAGCGGCCTCGGCCAATGTGACGTAGCGCGGAGAGGCGGCAAAAAAATTCAAGCCAACCATGTCAGCGCCCGCTGCCAACGCCGCCTCGAGGGTGGCGGGCGTCGACAACCCGCAAATCTTGATCTCTATCGCCATGGAGAGCTGTCTAGCGCGCCAGCAGGCGCCACACCAGCATGGCGGCGGCGAGATCCTCGATCGCCGTGCCAACACTCTTGAAGAGTGTGATGTCGCCCTCCCGTTCGCGGCCCTTCGCCTGCCCGCGTGTCAACTCCGCGAGATCGCCGCGAATATCCCCAGCCATGATGATCCCGCGGGCCAGCGGATCGGCAAGGTCGCCGCCCTCTTTCATCGCGCCCGCCCGCGTATCGCAGTAAAGATGAGCGCGCTTCACCGCGTCATCATCGCTTTCGCGCATGCTGGGACGGTAGGCGCCCACGAGATCAAGATGGCTGCCATCCTTCAGCCATGCCCCTTTGACCAGCGGGGTTGCCGACATGGTCGAGCATGAAATGATGTCGGCTGAGCGTGTCGCTGCCTCGATATCATCGCTGTGGCGTATCGCCACGCCCTCACCGCGCATCGCCGCCACGAGCGCTTCCGCGGCCTTCGGCGAGCGGTTCCACACACGCACCTCGGTGATCGGGCGGACACTTGCATGGGCGCGAATGAGAAAGGGTGCGAGCGCGCCGGCACCCACCATGGTGAGGCAGTGCGCATCGGCTCGCGACAGGTAGCGCGATGCCAGCGCCGAGGCAGCTGCGGTGCGCCACAGTGTCAGGCGTGGCCCGTCCATCACCGCCAGCGGCTCGCCGCTGTCGCCATCAAAGAGGATATAGACACCGACGATCGTTGGCTTGTTCTGACGCGCATTGTCGGGGAAGACCGAAACGATCTTCGTGCCGAGAAAGCCGCCGGAGGCAGCCGTCCACGCCGGCATCAACAGTAACGTTGCCTCACTCGCGCCAGGACGAACCATCGCGTGATGCGCGCGCACCGGCACCGTGATCTCGGCGCGGAACGCGTCGTCGAGCGCTGCAATCAGTGGTTCGAACTGCAGGAGGGTATCGATCTCGTCGGCGGAAACGAAGCGCAAGGGCGTGATCAGCGCGCGGAGGGGAGCGCGGGGTCGGAGCGCATCTGCGCGAGTTCGCCCGACAGAAGGCGGACCTCGGCGCGATGCGTTTTCGCTTCCCGCCGCCACCGCCCCTGCGCCATCCATACGGCAAATCCGCCCGCAAGCGCGCCAAGCGCGAACATGACAAAAGCCACGACGAACAGCGGCATCTCTATGCCATCCGAGCGCTCGAACGGGTTCCAGCTGAGAGTGACGAGCGTGCGGTTGGCAACCGCCAGTGCCAGCGCGACGACAGCAACAGGGCCAAGGATCAGCCAGCCAAAAAGCCGTTTTACGAATGCCATCTTGTCTCCGTTGGCCATGTGTGACAGGCGTTCAGGGGCGAAGGAGTGTAGCCTTTCTCTCACCGTCACGCGGAGCAAAAGCGCGACCGCTCGCCTTCGCGATCAGTGGGCGCTGTCGTTCAGCCGCTGGCGCATTTCCTTGCCCGTCTTGAAGAAGGGCACCACCTTGCCGTCGACTTCCACCTTTTCGCCGGTGCGCGGATTACGCCCGATGCGTGCTGGCCGCTTCTTGATGGAAAACGCCCCGAAGCCGCGTAGCTCCACCCTGTCGCCTCGCGCCAGAGCCGCCGTAATTTCCTCAAGAATGGCGTTCACGATCATCTCGACGTCATGCTGATAGAGATGCGGATTGGCGGCTGCGATACGTTGAACTAGTTGCGACTTGATCATGAAACGACGCCCTATCTGCCTTTAATTTCCGGCGCAGCGCACCTGCATGAGATGATCGCTCGAACCACACCCTACGCGAAAGTCAAAAATGAAAACACGACAAAATTGAACGTCTCGTCTCTCAAGGGTGCCAAACCGAAACCAGACCGTCAAGGCGTGGTGCCGCGTCATCGAGAATACGGCTCATCCATTCCGGCAGGCCAAGCACTGCCGCCACGCGCGCGGCAGAAAACCCGAAGAAGCTTGCAACCGTATCCCGCTGCGGTCGATAATCGCGCTCAGTCAGGGTCTCCGGCAGGCTCTTTTCACTGGATAACCACATCCGCGCCACCTTGCCATCGCCCAACTGGTCGACGAGGCGGAGATCAAGCGCCTGCCGCCCGGTAAAGACCCGGCCATCACTCACCGTCGCAACCGCCGCGTCATCCATCTGGCGCCGATCCTTGACCAGCGCCGTAAACCATTTGTAGGAATCATCGATGATCGAGCGCAGCGCCGCCCTGGCTTCCTCCGAGGCTGGTTCATAGCCATTGGGGCTGGCCTTGAGCGGCGAGGTCTTGATTTCCTGGAAGCGGACGCCGAGCGACTTCATCGCCTGATCAAATTCAGCCCATTGGATGAGGACGCCGATGGAGCCGACCAGGGAGGTCTGCGCTGCGAAAATGCGGTCGCTCGCCAGCGCTGCCACATAGGCGCCTGAGGCGCCAAGTGTGCCGACGACAGCGATGACCGGCTTTTTTTCTGCCACCCGCCGCAAGGCGATGTAGATCGCTTCCGATCCTGCGGTGGAGCCGCCGGGCGAGTCGATCATCAGCATGAGCGCCTTGGCCTTCGGATTATCGGCAACCTGCTCCAGAACGCGTATAAAAGGGCGGTCATAAGTAATAAGGCCGTTGAGAGACACCCGGGCGATGTGATCGCTGGTCGTGGTGCTTCCCGGGCGCTTGGCGATCACCCACCCCGTTGCGAGAAGTCCTACGGCAAGAATGGCGAGAGCAAGAAAGCGCCAGCGGCTGACCTGGCTGCGCAGGCGGCGGCGATCAACGATCAGGTCGGCCTCAAGGGCCATGGGCGTTTCCTTTCGCGCGATCAGGCGTGTTCACGCTTCCACGTCCTTCGCTTACCATGCCCAGAACAATTCTCTCAAGAGCCGCGAGCTGTTCAGGGCTCGACAAGCGGTGATCGCCATCCTTGATGAGGGTCATCGTCACGGATGAACGCCGCAGGCGGCCCATCAGTTCCACCGACAGCTCAGCCGGGACGTCAGGGTCGCCGGTTCCATGCACAATATGGATAGGCAGTGGCAGATCGAGGCCGCGATCCAATACGAAGTGGCGGCGCCCATCCTCGATGAGGGCACGGGTGATCGGCGTGGGTTCAGGCGCATAGGCCGATGGGCGCAGCCATACCCCCTTCTCGGTGATCTCGCGTCGGATGGCTTGGCTGAAGCCCTGCCACATCAGCCGCTCCGTGAAGTCGGGCGCTGGCGCGATCAGGACGAGACCGGCAAGTCGCGCGCTGTCGCCTCTGGCGATGAGTGTCTCGGCAAGCCGCAACGCGATCCACCCGCCCATTGATGAGCCGATGAGGAGTTGCGGACCGCTGGTTGCGCGCGTGAGGACCGCAAGCGCGTCGGCGATCCAGTCGCTGAGCGTGAAGTCGGCAAACGCACCGTCCGACTGTCCATGCCCGCCATAGTCAAAGCGCGTATAGGCCAGCCTGTGGCGGGTGGCCACACCTTCCAGATGGCTCGCCTTGGTAGCGGTCATGTCGGAACGGAAACCGCCAAGCCAGACGAGGCCGGGACCCTCTCCGGTCCGCGACATGATCGCAATCCGTCGTTGCCCTACGTCAAGATAGGTGTGTTCTGCCATTTTATCCATTCGTGCCATGCCGTTTTGCCTGAACTAACGGGTCCTGACCCCAAGCCGGCTGCTTCCGCTTTGACCCTTGAGGCCGTATAGAGGCGCACTACGTCACGCCAGCGAAAAGTCGCCGGGCAATTGCGGGGCGATGCAAGGGACCATGAGTTTAACACCATCCCTCATCATCACGACCTATAACCGTCCCGACGCGCTGGACGCGGTGTTGCGCGCGGTGGCGCGTCAGGTTCGCCTGCCGGTCGAGGTGCTGATCGCTGATGATGGGTCGGGCGCCACCACCGCCGACGTCATAGGCTCATGGCAATCGCGACTGGCTGTGCCGCTGCGCCATATCTGGCAGGAGGATCGCGGATTTCGTGCTGCCGAGGTGCGCAACCGGGCAGTGGCGGCGGCCAGCGGCGATGTGGTCATCTTCCTGGACGGCGACTGTCTGCCGCGCCGCGATTTTATCGCGCGCCATACCGCACTTGCCGAACCGGGATATTTCGTCTCCGGCCATCGCCTGCTGCTGTCGCAACGGTTCACCGCCGATGTGTTGGCGGGCCGACTGACCCCTGAAGCCTGGTCTCTATCGCGCCTTGCGCTCGCGCGCCTGTCGGGTCGGATCAATCGCCTGCTGCCGGTGCTGAACCTGCCCGATGGCGGCTGGCGTCGTCACGCTGGCCAGCGCTGGGAAGGCGTGCGCACCTGCAATCTCGCGGTGTGGCGGAGGGACCTCCTGCGCGTTGACGGGCTCGACAGTGCCTTTCAGGGCTGGGGGCTGGAAGATAGCGATCTTGCCATCCGCCTGCTCCACGCCGGGGTCAGGCGCAAGGACGGGCGCTTTTCAACCGGCGTCTTCCACCTCTGGCACGGTGTTGAAGACCGCTCCGCCTTCGCCGCCAACCGCCAGCGGCTTGATGGCGTGATCGCGTCCCGCCGCATCATCGCCGAACAGGGGATATCGACCCTTGACCGCGTTCATTGTGACATCACCACCTCATGAACGGCGCCGTGCCCGTTAATGGTGACAGGTCAACGATCCTGGTCATCACGCTGCGCCGCCTGGGCGATGTGCTGTTGACGACTGCGCTTGTCGCGACGCTGCGGCGCGCCTATCCGCAGGCCCGCATCGATGTGCTGGTTTTTGCCGGCACGCAGGGCATGCTGGCGGGCAATTGCGACGTCAGCAATGTGCTGACGCTGTCGTTGAAGCCGGGCTTGCGCGAATTATTCAGGACTGGTCGAACTCTAGGCCAGCGCTACGATGTGGCGATCTCGACGCAATCAGGTGACCGCCCGACCGGGCTTGCTCTCGCCATGGGGCGACATTCCATCGGCCTGGTGGGCCGGAAGGCAGCCGGTCGCTGGTGGAAATCGCGATTGCTTTCGCAATCCGTCGAAGAACTGGCGAGCGAGCACCGCGTCATCAATCTGGCCCGCCTGTCGGACGCGCTGGGCGTGCCGCGTCACTTGACATTGGCCGCCCCGCAAGGCGCGGCGCCAGCGCACCTCTTTCCCGACCAACCCTATGCGGTGCTCCACGCCAATCCGATGTATGCCTATCGTCGCTGGCATCGTCAGGGGTGGCAGGGATTGGCGCGCATTTTGTCGGCGCGTGGTCTAACCATCGTTGCAACCGGCGGGCCGGGAGCTGACGAGCGCGCCTATCTTGACAGCGTATGGAACGAGGCGGGGGTGCCGATCATGCGGCTTGATGGTCGGCTGGATTTCATCGCCAATGCAGCGTTGCTGGCGAAGGCTTCGATCTATGTCGGCCCTGATACATCGATGAGCCACTTGGCAGCCGCCGCCGGCTGTCCGACGGTGGCGCTTTATGGTCCAGCCTCGCCACATGACATCGGTCCCTGGCCGAACGGGGCTGATGCCACCCCGTGGGTGCCGTCCGGGACGATCCAGATCCATGGCCGTGTCGCCGTTGTCCAGAAGCCGCTTTATTGCCTGCCCTGTCAGCGCACCGGTTGCGATAATCATTATCTGTCGCGCTCGCGCTGCCTTGATGAACTGCCGCTGTCTCAGGTGATTGCGGCCATCGATCGGGTAATGACGGCGGAGCGATGTTAAGCGAGCCGGTCCAATACCGCCGCCGCGACGCGCGCCACATCGAGCTTCACCAGACAATCCGTATGGCCAAGCGGACAATCACGCTTGAAGCAGGGCCGGCAGGAAATATCGGTTGAGAGAATGTGCGCATGCGGGCTGAGTGGGGGGGTACGCTCAGGGCTTGATGAACCGAAGAGCGCAATGAGCGGGCGGTCGAGGGCTGCGGCAATATGCATGAGGCCGGAATCATTGCTCACCACCACATCGGCGCGGGCGAGAAGGCCAATCACTTCCGCAAGCGTTGTCTGTCCGGTCAGATCATGAACAAGGCCCGGCTCAAGACCGGCGGTGATCTCCTGCCCAAGCGCGCGCTCCTTGGCGCCGCCGACGATGATCGAGGCAATGCCTCGCTGTGCCAGCAGCCCGGCAAGTCCCGCGAAATGATAGGCCGGCCAGCGCTTTGCCGGCCCGTACTCGGCGCCGGGGCAGAGAACAACCAGTTTCCGGTCATTGTGAAGATCAAGGCGTGCAATCGATGCTGTCGCTTCATGGCCGGCCCTGAGGCGTGGACGCTCGTCCTCGGCAAGGTCGGACGCGCCGGCGAAACGAACGAACTCATCGACAGTGCGCCGGTTTGCAGACGCTGCGGGCAGGGCGACATTGATCAGGCCGTAACGCATCTCGCCGATCATGCCGACACGGCGTGGAATACCGGCAAGAAAAGGGACGAGCGCTGATTTGAAGCTGCGCGGCAGGATGATCGCCTCGTCGAAGCGCTCGCTGCGCAGGCTTCCTGCCAATTGCCAGCGTTTGTGCAGATGCAGCCGTCCATGAGCGATATCGAGAAGCCAGCCGCGATCGATCTCGGGCATATGGGCAATCAGCGGAAACGTGGCGGCCGGTGCCATCATGTGAACGCTGCCGGCACGGTCGAGCCGTCGGAGGCGGCGGGCAAGCGCCTGCGCCATTACCATGTCGCCGACCCAGGCGGGGCCGATGATAAGCCGTTTCATGGCGCGCCTAGTGCTCCTGGGCCATACGATCAAGATAGATCCGCACGCCTAATGCGACATCCTTGAAAGCGATATCGCATCCCGCTTGCCGCAGACGCGTCAGATCGGCTTGCGTGAAGGGCTGATAGGCAGCCTCGAGCGCAGGCGGAAAGGGAATATAGCTGAGTTTGGTTGCGCCATGCCAGGCAAGGACCGCGCGCGCCACCTGGTTGAAGCTTTCAGCCTTGCCGGTGCCGACATTGAAAATGCCCGACACGTCGGGATGATCGAGGAACCATAAATTCACCGCTGCGACATCGCCGACATAGATGAAATCGCGGAGTTGTTCGCCGTCGCCGTAACCGTGCGAGCCCTTGAAGAGACGTGCCTCGCCGCCTTCGCGCAATTGCCGGTCGAGATGGAAGGCGACGCTAGCCATATTGTCCTTATGGGTTTCACCGGGGCCATAGACGTTGAAATAGCGCAACCCTACCGTTTGCGGCGGCAGATGGTCGGGGTGGGCGCGCACATACTGGTCGAACTGCCATTTCGAATAGCCGTAAGGGTTGATCGGCCCTTCGGCTCCCTCATCCTCGGTGAAGGCCGTGCGCCGCCCGTAAACCGCCGCTGACGAAGCGTAGATAAATCGTATCTTGCGCGCCGCACACCACGCCATCACATCTTTGGAATAATCGTAATTGGCGGCCATCATCGCCTTGCCATCCCACAAGGTGGTGGAAGCGCAGGCTCCTTGATGAAACACGGCGTCAACCGGGCCGAAGGAAGCGCCGTTGACGAGCATGTGGCGGAAGGTGTCCTTGTCCATGACATCGGCCACCTGCAGGCGCGCCAGATTGAGGCATTTGCGCCCGTCGCTCAGATCATCAACGACAAGAATATCCCGCCGCCCGCGCGCATTGAGTGCGGCAACCAGATTAGAGCCGATAAACCCGGCGCCGCCGGTGACAATAATCATTCCATTCGCCTATCGCGCACGCTTCAACAGCAGACGGGCAGTAGCCAGTCATGAATTGACGAAACCATCGCCGAACCTGGCAAGACATGGCTTTTTGCACCCGCGACGTCAATCGTGGCAATTCGCCATCACGCCGTCACCTGCCTTTACGCGCCGTTGGGGCTCTGGCAGGAAGAGACTGAAAATCCAGACGCACAGCGCCTTGACCAGGGACATCCGATGCTCGACGACAACAGCCTGCGCTTGCTTGCCACCGGCCTTGACCGGCTGGGCGCGGTGCGCGCACTCGTCATCGGCGACATGATCGTTGATCGCTATGTCGACGGGCATGTGGCGCGCATCTCGCCTGAAGCGCCGGTGCCGGTGGTGCTGGCGACCGGCGAGCGCCATGCGCTGGGCGGGGCGGCCAATGTGGCCCTCCATTTCGTGGCCTATGGCGGCAGCGCGACGCTTCTTGGCCTGTGCGGCGATGACGCCAATGCCGCGCTGCTCCGCCGCCTCGCGCAGGAGGCAGGATTGGCGGTGGAAGCGATTGCCGACCCCGCAAGGCGCACCACGTTGAAAACCCGCATTCTGTCGCAGCACCAGCAGATGATCCGCATCGATGAAGAAACAACCGGTGCGCCCACAGCCGCCATCGCCCAGAGCCTGATCGAGGCTGCCGCTCGCCACCTTGCTGTTGTCGACGTCGTGATCCTTTCCGACTATGGCAAGGGCGTGCTCGAAGGCAAGGTGGCGGAAGCTGTGATTACGGCCGCAATCGCCGCCGGCAAGCCGGTGTTCGTCGACCCCAAGACCGATGATTTCAACCGCTATCGCGGCGCCAGCCTCGTCAGCCCCAATCGCAAGGAAATTCTGGCCGCCACCGGGATCGCCGCCAATGATGATGCAAGTGCCGAGCGCGCCTGCCGGGCGGCCCTCGAGCGCTTCGATATCGCCGCCATCCTGCTCACCCGCAGCGAACAGGGCATGACGCTGCTGAAGCGCGGCGGGCAGGCCTTCCATGTCCATGCCCTCGCCCGTCAGGTGTTCGATGTCTCGGGCGCCGGTGATACGGCGATTGCAACCGTCGCCGCCGGTGTGGCGAGCGGGCTGCCGCTGGAGCTTGCCGTGCATCTTGGCAATGCGGCAGCCGGCATCGTCGTTGCCAAACCGGGAACCGCGACGCTGAGCGTCGGCGAATTGCGCCACGCTTTGCATCTTGACCAGTCGCACCGCCCGCAGGCGCTCACCGCAGCGCTTGACAGGGTGCGCATCTGGCGGGCGCAGGGCCTGGTCATCGGCTTCACCAATGGCGTGTTCGATCTGCTGCATGGCGGCCATCTGAACTCGCTCGAGCAGGCGGCCGCCCAATGCGATGTGCTGATCGTCGGCGTCAATTCCGACGCGTCCACGCGCCGCCTCAAGGGCCCGACGCGCCCGGTGCAAGATGAGCAGACGCGAGCAAGGCTGATTGCCTGCCTCGATTTCTGCGATCTGTCGATTGTGTTCGACGAGGATACGCCCGCCCGCCTCATCGAAGCCCTTCTCCCCGACCGCCTCTTCAAGGGGGCTGATTATGCCGGCAGGCACGTGGTGGGCGCCGATGTGGTGACGGCGAACGGCGGCAAGGTCGTGTTGCTGCCGCTGGTCGAGGGGGTGAGCACGAGCGCGACGGTGAAGCGCATTCAGGGGAATTGAGGGGGATGTGCATACAATTTACCGCTCCCTTGATGCGCAAAAGCATTCTGCGTGCATAAAGAGGCGCAGAAATGTACCAGAAGTGTGCTGCCGGAAGACTTTGAATTACGCTTTACGGAACGCGTAATTCTTGCTATTGCTATCATCTATGATCGTCAGCTATCGCGATAAGCGAACCGAGCGTTTCGCTGCCGGAGAACACGTCAAAGAGTTTTCCGGTTTCGCGCGGCAAGCCGAAATCCGGCTTGACCGGATGGACGCGGCAACGTGCCTTGCCGATCTTGGCGCTTTGCCTGGCAACCGGCTGGAACGATTGAAAGGCGATCGTGCCGGACAATTCTCGATCCGCATCAACGACCAGTGGCTGATCTGCTTTTCGTGGCCGGGGGGATCGCCCGGTCCCGCAGATATAGAAATCGTCGACGATCACTGAAGGAGCACACCTCATGGCCCGTACACCTATCCATCCTGGTGAGCATCTTGCCGAGGAGTTGCGCGAACTGGGCATGTCCGCCGCCGGGTTGTCACGGCAGATCGAAGTGCCGGTCAACCGGATCACCGCCATCATCAACGGTCAGCGCGGCATCACGGCAGATACAGCCCTGCGCCTTGGTCACTGGTTCGGCACCAGCCCACAATTCTGGATGAACCTTCAACAGCTCTACGAGCTTCGGCTCGTCGCGGGTGAAGTCGGCGAGAAGATCGCCAGGCTTCCGCGTCGCGCCGATCAATCGGCACGCGTTGAGGCGTAGCGGCATCTGTTCTGACAGTTAGCCTGTTTTCAGCTTCGCGAGCTCAGGCCAGCTTTTGCAAAACGCCTCGCGAGTGTCACGATCTGCGACTATGCCCGCGTCCCGACTGACGGAGAGGGCGTGAATACGCAATTGGTGCAGCTTGCGCAGGCGGGAAGCGAGCAGGCGCCGCTTCTGTAATTGAATATTTTGACGCCCATTCTTGACTTCATCGCCATAAACGACAATTTTCTCTCCCCGTCGTGGGGCAAAGATGATAAAGAAGATGGATTGACCCTGCACTTGCCGCTTCCTCAAGGAGACCACCACCATTCGTCGCCCATTCCAGCGCCCCGCCGCCCCTGCCGCCAAAGACGGCCCCCGTATCAACCGCGACATCCGCATTCGTGAAATCCAGCTCATCGATCAGGAAGGCCAGAATCATGGCATCGTCCTGACCGAGACCGCCATGAGCATGGCGGAAGCCGCCGGGCTTGATCTCGTCGAGATTTCCCCCAATACCGCGCCGCCGGTGTGCAAAATCCTCGATTACGGCAAATATAAATATCAGGCGCAGAAGAAGGCCGCCGAGGCCCGCCGCAACCAGAAGATCGTCGAAATCAAGGAAATCAAGTTGCGCCCGGCGATTGATGATCATGATTACGACGTCAAGATGCGCGCCATGCACTCGTTCTTCGAGGAGGGCGACAAGGTGAAGATCACCATGCGCTTCCGTGGCCGCGAAATGGCGCACCCCGATCTCGGCTTCAAGGTGCTGGACCGCGTGAAGGAAGAACTTGCCAAGGTCGCCAAGGTCGAGCTTGAACCGCGCCTTGAAGGCCGCCAGATGGTGATGGTGCTGGCCCCGCGCTGAAGGGGAGCAGATGAAGGGAGGCGATGATGGCTGTCACTGCCGGTGAACTGCGCCGCGATCTTGCCGCCGCCTTCCGCCTTGCCGAAAGCTTTGGCTACAGCGAGGGCATCTGCAACCATTTCTCCCTGCAGGTACCAGGCCACGAGGAGCGTTTCCTCATCAATCCCTATGGCGTCCACTGGTCGGAAATGACCGGCGAGATGCTCTTGCTCATTGACGGCGAGGGGCGGGTGATCGAGGGCGAAGGCGAGGTGGAGGCAACGGCGCGCAACATCCATATCGCCGCCCATCGCGCCAATCCCCGGCACGCCTGCGTGCTGCATGTCCATATGCCGTCTGCCACCTGCCTCACCATGGTGAAGGGCGGACGCCTGGCGATGGCTCACCAGACGGCCACACGCTTCCACCAGCGCATCGCCTATCAGGATCATTTCGGCGGGCTGGCGCTCGATGCCGCAGAAGGCGAGGCGATCACCGCCATCAACAAGGATGACGCCAGTGCCGACGTGGTGTTCCTGGCCAATCACGGCATCACCATCGGTGGCCCGTCAGTGGCGGTCGCGTTCGATGATCTCTATTATCTTGATCGTGCCTGCCACCAGCAGGTGCTGGCCATGTCAACCGGCCTGCAGCTGAACCTCATTCCCGAACCCTTGCTGTCGGAAACCGCGCGCCAGTACATGCAGGTGCTGGAGCATCAGGCGATCCTCCATTTCGCGGCGCTGAAGCGCGTCCACGGCGTCTAGACAAACAGAATGACAACCCCGCGTGAACCGAGGGTCACGCGGGGCTGGTCGGTTATGGCTTGCCGTCGTTCAGGCGATCTTGCGTCAGGCGATCTTGGCACCGATCTGCGGGAAGAGGTTCTTGCGGGCCTCCTCGTCGAAATCGGTCTTGAAGGCGAATTTCGCTTTCAGTGATTCGGCACGCTGGGCTGCCGGCCGGGCGTTGATTTCATCGAGATGGCGTTTCACATGCGGGAATTTCGTCCACGCATCATCACCGATCACGAACGGAACGACACGCGCCCACCCCCACACCGCCATGTCGACGATGGTGTAGGTGTCGCCCAGCATGTAGCGGTTCTTGCCAAGCTGATCGTTGAGGATGCCGTAATGGCGGTTCGCCTCATAGGCGTAGCGCTGCACCGCGTAGTCCTTGGGCTCCGGCGCGAAATGGCGGAAATGCACGCACTGGCCGGAATAGGGGCCGATGCCGGTTGCCACGAACATCAGCCATGACAGCATCGGGCCGCGCGCTGCGAGTGAATTTTCCGGCAGGAACTTGCCGGTTTTTTCAGCCAGATAAAGCAGGATGGCGTTACTGTCGAAGATCGCGACATCATCATCGGTGAGGGCGGGCGTCTTGGCATTGGGATTGATTTTCAGAAATTCAGGTGAAAATTGCTCGCCTTTGCGGGTATCGATCGAGACCGTGTCGTAAGCCAGGCCCGCTTCTTCCAGGAAAAGGGCAATTTTGAGAGGGTTTGGCGAGGGATGAAAGTAGAATTTGATCATGCTCTGTCTCCAGGAGGGTATCAGCGGTCAGGAAACCTCAAACGCCAGCCAATGCAAATCACACTCTCTTGTCGGCTGGAAGACACCCGCCGCGCCTTTCTCCAATGCATGCTTTGCATAAGTGGACTGGCGGTGCTGTCCGCCTGCGCTGGTCCGCCGCGCCGCGATATAACCGCAACGACGAGCGATGAGCCGCAGGCGCTTGCCGCTATCAATGCCTACCGGGCGCAGGCGGGCCTGCAGCCGGTGCGCCTTGATCCGGCGTTGCGCGCCGCAGCCCTGCGCCAGGCGGTGGCGATGGGTGAGGCAGGCCTCCTCTCCCATGAGATTGCCGGCGCGCTGCGCCAGCGTCTGGACGCAGTCGGCGTGCGGGATGTGATTGCCGCTGAAAATATCAGCCGCGGCACTCCCGATGTCACGCGCGCCATCCTGTCATGGCGTGGCTCACCCCCCCATGACCGCAACCTTCGACTGGCGGATGCCACCCGCATCGGCCTTGCCCGCGCCGATGGTGCAGGCGGGCCTTGGTGGGCGCTGGTGCTTGCCGGCGACCAGCGCGAGGGCGCGCGCTGGTCGCTGTGATTGTCCGCTCGCTACACCGACCCGCCGATATCGAAGGCAGCAAGGGCCGCGGCATTGACGATGTCGCTGTCGCGGGCGCCGAGCGGGGCCACCTGCACCGATTTATCAAGACCAACCATGAGCGGGCCGATAACCGTTGCCCCTCCCAGCTCCTGCAGCATCTTGGTGGAGATGGCGGCTGAGTGAAAGGCTGGCATGACCAGCACATTCGCCGGCCCCGACAGGCGGCAGAAGGGATAGCTGGTGCGCATGATATCGCCGTTGAGCGCCACATCGGCGCCCATCTCGCCATCGTATTCAAAGTCGACCTTGCGCTCGCCCAGAAGTTTGACCGCCTCGATGACCTTCTGCGAACGCTCGCCGGCGGGATGGCCGAAATTCGAGAAGGCAAGGAACGCCACGCGCGGCTCGAGACCCAGACGCCGCGCCGCGCCGGCCGCCTCGATGGCGATCTCGACGAGTTCGCGTGCGCTCGGCATTTCGGTGACCGCCGTGTCGGCCACCAGCACCATCTGCTGGCGCGAAATGACAATCGACACGCCGATCACCCGGTGCCCCGGCTTCACATCGATGACGCGGCGCACCTCGTCCATGACGACCGACGAGTTGCGGGTGACGCCCGAGACCATGCCATCGGCATCGCCGCGCGCCACCATGCAGGCAGCGAAGATGTTGCGGTCCTGATTGACCATGCGCTGACAGTCTCGTTGCAGAAATCCCTGACGCTGCAGGCGTTCATAGAGAAACTGGGCATAGATCCGGCTGCGCTCGCTGAGCCGGGCATTGATGACCGAAATGCCATCGTGCAGATCGATACCGGCCTGGCGCGCGATCTCCCTGACCCGGTCCTCACGCCCGACGAGGACGGCGCTGCCAAGCCCGGCGGCAACGAAGGCTTGCGCGGCGCGCATGACCTGTTCTTCCTCGCCTTCGGCAAAGACGATGCGCTTGGGATGGCGGCGCACTTCCGTATGCACCCGTTGCAAGGTCGCAATCACCGGATCGCGCCGCGACGCCAGCTCCATGCGGTAGGCGTCCATATCGGCAATCGGCTTGCGGGCGACGCCTGAGGCCATCGCCGCCTGCGCCACGGCCGGAGGAATGGACGAGATAAGCCGGGGATCGAAGGGGACGGGTATGATGTACTGGGGCCCATAGCGCGGGCGGGCGCCGCGATAGGCCGACACCACCTCATCTGGCACATCCTCGCGCGCCAGCATGGCGAGCGCCTTGGCGGCGGCAATCTTCATCTCTTCGTTGATCTGGGTGGCGCGGACATCGAGCGCACCCCGGAAAATGAACGGAAAGCCCAGCACATTATTGACCTGGTTCGGATAATCCGAACGGCCGGTGGCAACGATAGCATCGCCGCGCACTGCCGCGACCTCCTCCGGCGTGATTTCCGGATCGGGATTGGCCATCGCAAAGATGATCGGGTTCTTGGCCATGCTTGCCACCATCTGTGCCGTGAGCGCACCCTTGGCTGACAGGCCCAGAACGACGTCAGCGCCCTTCATGGCCTCCGCCAGCGTGCGCGCCGGGGTGGAGGCTGCGTGGGCGGCCTTCCACTGGTTCATGCCCTCGGTACGGCCGGCATAGACGACGCCCTTGGTGTCGCACAGGATGATGTTGTCGGCCGACATGCCCATCGCCTTCATCAGCTCAATGCAGGCGATGCCAGCAGACCCGGCGCCGTTGCACACCATTTTCACCTTGCTGATGTCGCGCCCCGTCAGATCGAAGGCGTTGATGAGGCCGGCAGCCGTGATGATGGCCGTGCCGTGCTGGTCATCATGAAAGACAGGGATGTCCATCAGCTCGCGCAGGCGGCTTTCGATGATGAAACATTCCGGCGCCTTGATGTCCTCCAGATTGATACCGCCAAAGGCCGGGCCGAGATGGCGCACGCAATTGATGAAGGTGTCCGCATCCTTGGTGTCGACCTCAAGGTCGATGGCGTTGACGTCGGCAAAGCGCTTGAAGAGAACGGATTTGCCTTCCATCACCGGCTTTGAGGCCAGCGCGCCCAGATCGCCAAGCCCCAGAATGGCGGTCCCGTTCGATATCACCGCCACCATATTGGCCTTGTTGGTGTAATCGAACGCCTTTGCCGGGTCCGCAGCAATCGCCAGAACCGGAATGGCGACACCCGGCGAATAGGCCAATGACAGATCGCGCTGTGTCGCCATTGGTTTTGTGGCGCGGATTTCAAGTTTGCCGGGCTTTCCCTGCGAATGGAAATCGAGCGCTTCCTGATCGGTGAACGTCGGGCGCGAGGAACGGGGCTGATCATTCATGAGCGGACATATCTCCCTGATGTTTTGCGACCATAAACGCAGGCAGCAGCGCTCAAGTCAAAGAGCTTTTGCAGCGCGCGCGCGTGATGGTGTTGCCGCCTCAACCTGCCTAATCTGCGCGCATCCCGCTTTCCTGCCCGGAGTTTCGCCAATGCCTGACATGCACATGCTGTTTGACTATGCCGGCATTATTGTGTTTTCCGCTTCCGGCGCCCTTGTTGCCTCGCGCAAGGAAATGGACATCGTCGGTTTTGCGCTGCTTGCCACCGTCACCGGGGTAGGCGGCGGCACGGTCCGCGATCTGCTGCTGGGCGTGCCGGTGTTCTGGGTTGCCGATCCAACCAGCGTCGTCATCTGCTCCGTGGTTGCAGCCATCGTCTTCTTCACTGCCCATATTCCCGAAAGCCGCTATCGCCTGCTGCTGTGGTTCGATGCCGTCGGGCTGACGGCCGTCGCCCTCAAGGGGTGCGAGAAGGCGCTGGCGGCGGGCAGTCATAGCATCACCGCCATTGTCATGGGCGTCGTGACGGCCAGTTTCGGCGGTATGATCCGGGATGTCCTGGGCGGAGAAAGTCCGCTCATCCTGCGCCGGGAAATATATATCTCTGCCGCCTTCCTCGCCGCCCTCCTTGATGTCTTGATGATCCATGCCGGTTTGCCGGCGGCTTTTGCGACGTCACTGGCGTTTCTGTCGGGATTTGGACTGCGCGCCCTTGCCTTGCGCTTCAACTGGTCATTGCCGGTCTACAAGCGGCGGGCGGGACGCACGCCGGAACAACTTGGCCTGTGAGTGCGTTTTGACTGTGAGCGTTAACACTCTGCTCATGAAATATTTCGTAACATTACGTGACACGACACGCATTCGCCTCAATGATCGACAAAGGTGATGACATGCCCGTCCTTGATCCCCAGGCCCTGAAAGACGACCGCGAAGCGCTGGCTTTTCTCGACGCCGTCCTGGGCGCGCGCCGGGCAGCTGGTTCTTTACCGTGGTTGTCACCGCTGACAACCAGATCGCTGCGCGATGAAAAGGAAAAATCGCTCGTTTTGAATTGAAATCGACGCCAGAAGGCGTGAAAAAAGCGGCGCGACCGAAAAGGTCCGCCGCTTTTTCGTGCGCCATCAGGGACGCAGCGCGATCATGATGTGTGAATAATTATTCAATTTCTTTTTTTGTCTCGTCCGCGGCGGTTAGCTCGCGCTTGTCGCGCTCGACGCGGTCAAGCGGCAGACGACCCAGCGACAGGGCGGCAGCGGCGGTCAGTGCTGCCGTGCTGGCGGTGACGATCATGGGAAACAAATCTTGCATGTGCGGTATCCAATGCCTCTGTGCCGGCGGTCCGGCTCGTTAAAAATGAGAAAAGGCCGTCGACCTTTGATAAATCGTTAATTTTTTCAAATATTCAGCCGACACCGTGTTATTTCAGCAATTCAAGGCAGCAATCAGGCTCCACAATGAAACTTTTGCGACAACGGCAGCGTAAGCCCCGCCTTCTCGTCCGGCATCCTGATGGTGCTGATTGACGAAGGCAGCACGCTGATGTCTTCTGCCCGTTGCGCCAGAACGACCGGTTTTGCGGTCGCCGCAGGGAGTTCAACGATGCCAGCCCGGTATCTGTCTAGCAACAATCCGCAAGTTGGATCCGACCTCTGGAATGTGCTGCGCTGCGACATGACCCGCCGCAAGGCGCGCGTTAGGCTGTCGCGCGGGCCTGTTGGCACCATGTGATGGCATGAGGTCTGCCAGCCGGACACGGCTTGGGCACTAGCGCCCGGAAAGGAAAAGGACCAGACAGCATGGCTGTGACGGGCGACAAGGTGCGGACTTCTTCTGGCGTATTGTCGCGTGTTGCGCCGGGAATAGCCCTCGCGGCTTTGGTCTCGGTCGCTGCTCTCTTCCTTGAACCATTCATCAAGCGATTGAGTGGGGGCGCGGTGATTGTTCCCCCGATGGTGATTGCCCTCCTCATCGGCATCGCGCTCAATCGTCTGGCGAGCCAGCCTGTCTTCGATGGCGGGTTGACCTGGTGTGTCAAGAAGCTGCTGCGCATCGCCATTGCGCTGCTTGGCCTCAAAGTCGCGCTGGGCGATATCGCTGCCCTTGGTTTTGGCATCGCCCTGCTGGTCGTCGTCAGCATGGCCGTCACGCTCGCCTCGGGCCTGGCGTTTGCCCGCTTGCTGAGGTGCCAGAGCGGGTATGGGGCGCTGGCAGGGGCTGCCACCGCCGTCTGCGGCGCATCGGCGGCGCTGGCAACGGCCACGGTCGTTCCTGATTACCGCTCGAAAGCAGCTGACGTGGCCTTTACGGTCGTTGCTGCCAATGGCCTGTCGACGCTCGTCATGATTGCCTATCCGGCGCTGTGCGTTGCGATGGGCTTGTCGCCGCAGGCGACCGGTATTCTCCTTGGCGCTACCATCCATGATGTCGCTCAGGTGGCGGGCGCTGGCTATGCTGTATCCGAGCATGTTGGAACGACGGCGGTGATCGTCAAGCTCTTCCGCGTGTTTTTGCTGCTGCCGGTGGTGCTGGCGGTCGGCTGGTGGTTTATGCGCTCGGGCGAGCGGACGGGCGAAGCGCGGGTGCCCGTGCCGCTGTTTGCGCTTGTTTTCCTCGTGCTGGCTGTCATCAACAGCTTGCTGGTGACACAACCGGCACTGGAACAGGTCTTCGCTCCGCTCAAATCCCTTGTTGTCCAGCTCTCCGGCTGGGGCCTGCTGCTGGCGATTGCCGCTCTCGGCCTTGGTACCTCGGCGCGAGCAATCCTGGCCATTGGCTGGCGTCATATCGCCGTATTCTGCGGCACCACTTTGGTGCTGCTGATCCTGGTTGCCGGTGGGCTGATGGTGCTGGCCTGATATGGCTCGTTTGACGATTGCCGGCGCCCGTGCGCTTGCTGCCGAGGCGCTCGTGCGCGCCGGTTGTCGCGAGGCGATTGCAGCGACCGTCGCCCGCGCCCTCGTCGCTGCCGAGGCGGACGGCCTCAAGGGTCACGGCATGTCGCGGCTGCCGAGTTATGCAGCCCAGGTCAGGGTAGGCAAGATCGACGGGGCGGCAACGCCACGCGCCACCCGCCCGGCGCCTGGCGTGTTGCGCGTTGATGCCGCTCATGGCTTTGCCTATCCGGCGCTTGACGTCGCGGTTGCCGAATTGCCGGCCATCGCCCGCCAGCAGGGCATTGCGGCGGCTGCCATCACCCGTTCCCATCATGCTGGCGCGGCAGGCCTTGTCGTCGAGGCTCTTGCCGAACATCGGCTGGCCGCCCTTCTTTTTGCCAATACGCCTGGCGCCATGGCGCCAGCCGGTGGGCGCCGCGCGCTGCTGGGCACCAACCCCATCGCCTTTGCCTGCATCGATCATAGCGGTGCGCCCCTCGTCATCGATCTTGCGTTGTCGAAAGTGGCGCGCGGTAACATCATGGCGGCCAAGCAGCGCGGTGACACCTTGCCCGAAGGCTGGGCTCGCGACCGCGACGGGCGTCCAACCACCGACCCCGACGAGGCGCTTGCCGGTACCATGGAGCCGATGGGAGAGGGCAAGGGGGCCGTGTTGGCGCTGATGGTCGAACTGCTCGCCGCAGCTCTCACCGGTGCCCGCTTCGCCTCGGAAGCAACGTCCTTTCTTGACGATCAGGGCTCACCGCCCGGCACCGGCCAGCTGATCATCGCCATTGACATGGCGGCCCTCTCGCCGCGCGGGCCGATGCGAGTCGCTGAATTGGCGGATTTGATCCATAATGAACCAGGCGCTCGCCTGCCCGGCGAACGGCGGATGGCGCAGCGCAAGCGCGCCGCGAGCGAAGGCCTGATTATTGATGATCAGCTGATATCCGCCATCCGCGCCATCTAACCTCGCAGGGAGCCTTTCATGTCGCACAAGCTCGATTACAAGCGCGAAGCCAACCTGATCGATGGCCACTGGGTGAGCGCCGACAGCGGCGCAACGATCAATGTCACCGACCCCGCCACCGGCGAGGTCATCGGCACGGTACCGAATATGGGGCGCACCGAAACGAAGCGTGCCATCGCGGCTGCAGCCAAGGCCCTGCCCGCGTGGAAAGCAACGACGGCAAAAGAGCGTGCAAAACTTCTTCATCGCCTGGCTGATCTGATCGAGCAGGAAGTGGAGGGGCTCGGCACCCTGCTCACCGTCGAGCAGGGAAAACCGCTGGCGGAAGCGCGCGGCGAGGTGATGTTTTCGGCCGCCTATGTGCGCTGGTTTGCCGAGGAAGCGCAGCGCGTCTATGGCGATGTCATCCCGTCGCCCTGGCCCGGGCGCAAAATTCTCGTCACGCGCGAGCCAGTCGGCGTCGTGGCGGCGATTACGCCGTGGAATTTTCCATCCTCCATGATCTCGCGCAAAATCGGCCCGGCGCTGGCGGTCGGGTGCACGGTGGTGGTGAAGCCTGCTGAACTGACGCCCTATTCAGGCCTTGCCTGGGGCGCCCTGGCGGAGAAGGCCGGTATCCCGCCTGGTGTCGTCAACATCGTCACCGGAACGCCGGCCGATATCGGCGCTGAAATGACGTCAAACCCGCAGGTGCGCAAAATCTCGTTTACCGGCTCGACGGCGGTTGGCAAGCTGCTGCTGGCACAATCGGCGGCGACGGTGAAGCGCGTCTCCATGGAGCTGGGCGGCAACGCCCCCTTCATCGTTTTTGATGATGCCGACATAGCGCGCGCGGTTGAAGGGGCGATGATCGCCAAATACCGCAATTCTGGCCAGACCTGCGTGTGCACCAACCGCTTTCTCGTGCAGGCGGGCATTTATGATGCCTTTGCCGAAAAATTTGCCGCCGCCGCCTCCCGCATGAAGATCGGCAACGGTCTTGAGCCCGGCACGCAGCAGGGGCCGCTCATCGACGGGCGGGCCTTGGCGAAAGTGGAGCGGCTGATCGCCGACGCGCTCGAGAAGGGCGCGCGGATTGCCACCGGCGGCAAACCCCATGCCCTGGGCGGCACCTTCTATGAGCCGACCGTGCTGACCGGCGTCACCACCCAGATGAAACTGGCGCGCGAGGAAATTTTTGGTCCCGTCGCGCCCCTCTTTCGCTTTGAGCGCGAAGAGGAGGCCATTGCCATGGCCAACGACACTGAATACGGCCTGGCCGCCTATTTCTACACCAGCGATCTTGCTCGCGCCTTCCGCGTGTCGGACGGGTTGAAATACGGGATGGTCGGCGTCAATGAGGGGATGATCACCACCGAGGTGGCGCCCTTCGGCGGCGTCAAGGAATCAGGCCTTGGCCGCGAGGGCTCGAAGTTCGGCGTCGAGGAATATCTCGACATGAAATATCTCTGCCTCGGCGGGCTGGCTTAATCCGCCAGCGCCTTCACGAAGAAATCCTCGGCGCCGAAATTGCCCGATTTGAGCGTGATCGTCAGCCCGCGAACAGCTTCCGGCCCGTCGATGACACGCATCCACGGCACGCCGGGATCGATTTCCGGTCCGATGGAGAGCGCCCGGATGCCAAGCCCCTGCACCACCGCGCCTGACGTCTCCCCGCCGGCAACCACAAGACGGGTCACACCTCGCTCGACCAGAAGTCTGGCGGTGTCGGCCAGCAGATGCTCGATCATGGCGCCCGCCGCCTCGCGCCCGAGCACGCTTTGCACCTTGGCTACCCGTTCCGGTTCGGACCCGGAGTAAATGAGCGCCGGGCTTGGCGCAGCCAGCGCAAACTCAGCAAGCGTGCCTGCGGTGATCTCCCCTCCTGGAAGCGCAAGCGGGTCGATTGCAAACGCCGGCACGCCGGCTGCTTGTGCGGCGGCGATCTGGCGCCGCGTCATCGCTGAGCAGCTGCCGGCGAGGATTGCTGCCTTGCCGGGGGGCAGGTCAAACGGCGAGGCGGTGTGCATCGCCCCCTTCCGCAGCAGCGCCGGCAGCCCAAGGGCGATGCCCGAGCCGCCGGTGATGAGCGGCTGATCGTAAATGGCGGCGGCCAGAATGCGCAAATCCTCATCATCGATGGCATCGGCAACCGCGTAGCGAAAGCCCTCCTGCTTCAGCGCCGCGATCGCCGTGCGCGCCGCCTGCGCCCCCTTGCGGATGGTTGCGAGAGCGAGCAGGCCGACGCGATGGGCGCTTTGGGCGGCCATGAGGCGCCTGAGACTGGCGTCCCGCATGGGGGTCAGCGGGTGATCCCTCATGGCGCTTTCGTTGAGCGGCTCCCCGTTCACGAACAGATAGCCCTGATAGATGGTGCGCCCCGCCGCCGGAAAGGCAGGGCAGACGAGGGCGATATCCGCGCCGACCTCATCCATCAGCGCATCCGCCACCGGGCCGATATTGCCCTGTGGTGTCGAATCGAAGGTCGAGCAATATTTGAAGAGAAGGCGCTGCGCTCCCGCCGCCCGCAGCGCCCGGGCTGCTGCAACCGACTGCGCAACCGCGTCCTCGACTGGCGCGGTGCGCGATTTGAGGGCGACCACCACCGCCTCCGCCGATGGCAGGTCACCTTGCGGCACGCCGATCGTCTGCACCGTGGTGAGCCCGCCGCGCGCCAGCATCAGCGCGACGTCGCTCGCCCCTGTCATATCATCGGCCACCACCCCGATCAGCATGCGCGTCTCCCGTGCCCGTCCAGGCGCCAAGTGATAGCCGCCATGCACGCTCAAGCAAAGGGCGCCGATTGATCATTGCCGGCAATCCGTGAATGATGAGGCATGTCGCAGACAACCCTTGACCATCTTGTCATTATCGCCCCCTCGCTCGCGGCGGGCGTCGCCCATGTCGAGGACATGCTGGGCGTCACACCAGGCGCTGGCGGCGAGCATCCGCTGATGGGGACCCATAATCGCCTGATCCAGCTCGGCAACGACGTCTTTCTCGAAGTGCTTGCCATCAACCCCGCCGCACCAACGCCTTCTCATGCGCGCTGGTTTGGCCTTGACGATCAGCAGCGCCTCAGGCGGGACTGGGACGAGGGGCGGCGCTTGCGTGCCTATGTTGCACGCACACCGCGCCTCAGCGAGCATCTGGCCCGCGAGGCTCCGGTACTGGGTGCGGTGACCCGTGCGAGCCGCGGTGATCTCGTCTGGCATTTCGGTGTGACCGCCGACGGGGCATTGCCCCTCGACGGGGCAGCGCCTTATCTGATGGACTGGGGGTTGATTGGGCCGCAAGCGGCTCGCATGGCGGAGGCTGGGCTGAAGCTGAACCAGCTCATCGTTGAAACGCCCGCCATCGCCGTCGCTTCAGCCTTGATTGATCGGCTCGACATGTGCGCCAGGCCGACGCTGCGGTCAGGTCAGGTCATCCGTCTCCTTGCCGTCATTGACACGCCTGCGGGTCCACGGTTGCTCTGCTGAAGCACGATGCATAGAGTCGCTGCTGTCATGGACATGAGCAACCCACCTCACATCAAGCCGTGCGGCGATGCGGCGCTGGTCATCGAGTATGGTGATACGGTCGATGCCGCCCTCAATCGTCGCGTGCTGGCGCTGGACGCCTATCTGGCCAGGCACCCCGTGGGGGGCATCAGCGAGACGGTGCCGACCTATCGCTCGCTTCTCGTTCATTATGACCCGCTCCGCCTCGACTACGCCGACCTGTCGGCAGCCCTTCTGGAGGCTGCCGCCGTGAGCGGTTCAGATAGCGCAACCGGCACGCGCTGGCGCATTCCGGTCGTCTATGGCGGCGAGTATGGCGTCGATCTGGCCGAAATTGCCGCCCGCCACCATATGCGCGAGGAGGAGGTCATCCGCCGCCACAGCGCCGGCATCTACCGGGTCTATATGCTGGGCTTCATGCCGGGCTTTGCCTATCTGGGCGGACTTGATCCGGCACTCGCCACCCCGCGCCGCGACGATCCGCGCCTTGAGACACCCGCCGGCACCATTTCGATTGGCGGTGTGCAGGCAGGTGTCCAGTGTCTGGCCGCCCCCAGTGGCTGGCATCTCCTCGGGCGCACGCCGGTGCGCACCTATCAGCCGGGGCGTGAGCCGATGTTTCTGGTCGAGCCGGGCGATGAGGTGACGTTCGCGCCTATAGCGGCTGATCTCTTTGCTGGCCTTGAGGCGCGCGCTTCTGCACGCGAGATGATTGCTGAAAAGGTGCAGCCTTGAGCCAGCTGCGCGTGCTTCAGGTCGGCCCGGTGACATCCGTACAGGATTTCGGACGCTTCGGTGGTCAGCGTTATGGGCTTGGGACTGCGGGCGCGCTTGACCGCTGGTCGCTTGCAGCCGCCAACGCGCTCGTCGGTTCCAGACAAACGGCGCCGGCAATTGAAATCGGCCCCTTTGCCTGCCGCTTCAAAGTAGAGGGCGGCGCGGTGCGGATCGCCCTGTGTGGCGCCTCCCGCCCGGCGTCGATTAACGGGCGGACACTGGCGTTTAATTCCACGGCACTCATCGCTGATGGGGAAACGCTTGATATCAGGGCGGCGCAGGGCGCGGTCTTCTCCTATCTGGCGATGGAGGGCGGGATCGCCGGCGAGCCGATCTTCGGCAGCTTCTCGGTCCATGCGCGGCTTGGTCTTGGCGCTCCTTTTCCCCGGGCGCTTGCCTCGGGCGATGTTCTGACGGTTGGTAATGCCGATCAATCAGCCGGCGAACGCCGGTTGGCGCTGCCCGCTGCCGATAATGGGCCGATCCGCATTGTTCTGGGCCCCCAGGATGATTATTTCACCCCTGCCGCCATTGCGGCACTCCAGGAAACGGTGTGGAGGATATCCGCCACCTCTGACCGCATGGGCTATCGCCTCGAAGGTCCGCCGCTTGCCCACGCCAAAGGTCACAACATCGTATCCGACGGCATCACCAATGGCGCCATCCAGGTGCCGGGCAATGGCCAGCCGCTGGTGTTGCTGGCGGACCGTGGCACCACCGGCGGCTATCCTAAAATCGCTGTTATCCTTTCTTGCGATCTTCACCGCTTTGCCCAGATACCGGCAGGCGGCGCGGTGCGCTTCAAGGCGGTGAGCGTTGCCGAAGCGCAGACGGCCAGCCGAGCCTTTGCCGCAGCGCTCGGCGACTTGCCAGCGCACGTCGGCGATGCCCATGACTGGACGATCTCCGCCGAGGCGCTGCTTGCCGCCAATCTTGCCGGCCAGGCGGTTGATGCGCAAACCGACAACCCGTGAGGACAACGCCATGCAGGTCGATCTCAATAGCGATATGGGCGAAAGCTTCGGCCCGTGGACCATGGCGGATGATGCCGCCATGCTCGATATCGTCACCAGCGCCAATATCGCCTGTGGCTTTCACGGCGGCGATGATCAGGTGATGCTGAAAACGGTGAGGCTTGCCAAAGCGCGTGGTGTGGGCATTGGCGCCCATCCTGGCCTGCGTGACCTCCAGGGGTTCGGGCGGCGCGCGATGATCGGCCTCAGCGAAAGCGAGATCGAAACCATGGTCGCCTACCAGATCGGCGCCCTGCAGGCGATCGCCACCATGGCGGGCGCGAAGGTGACGCATGTGAAGGCGCATGGGGCGCTCGGCAACATGTCCTATGTCGAAGCGCCGGTGGCGCGCGCCGTTGCGAACGCGGTCAAGGCGGTCGATCCCTCGCTCAAGCTGGTGGTCCTGCCGCTGTCGCAGATTGAAAGAGCCGGCGAAGCCTCAGGCCTCATGCTGGCGCGCGAGGTATTTGCCGATCGCGCCTATGAAGATGACGGCACGCTGATGTCGCGCCAAAAGCCGGGCTCGGTCCTGCATGATCCCGCTGTCGTCGCTGAGCGGGCGTGGCGGATGGTGGCTGACAAGGCGATCATCGCCGCCTCGGGAAAAATATTGAAGGCAGGTGTTGATACCATCTGTATTCACAGCGACAGCCCCGGCGCCATCGCCATGGCCCAAGCCGTGCGGGCGCGCCTGGTAACGGAAGGAGTTTCCCTTAAACGCTTTGCCTGACGCAGCAAGAGATAAGTTTATTCTCCGTTCCAACACAGATCGAAATTTTGTTCTATAACCAGCCCGTTCCGACGATGCTCATTCTTTTGTCAGCGAAAGCCCTTGAGCCGGCGCTCGTTGCGGAACATAATCAGCGGCGTGGACAGCTTGATCAATCGCGAGGACGTGGGAGGACGGGTGGCGAAGCTGCGATTTTTTCCGGTCTCCTATGACGTCGACGGGCGCATCGTGCTTGTCGTCGGCGATGGCGCCCAGGCGTTGCAGAAACTGCGTCTCCTGGTGCGCTCGAGGGCGCGGCTGCGGCTGATCTCGGCCTGTCCTGCGGCTGACCTTGCAGCCTTCATTGCCGAGCACGAGGTCGAGCAGGTGGCTCTCGGTCTTTGTCCGTGCCTGATCAAGGGTGCAGCACTTGTTTTCATCGCCAGCGGTGATGAACAGCAGGACGCTGCGCTGTCCGCCATGACGCGCGCCTGTGGCGTGCCGGTTAACGTCGTTGATCGCCCGCACCTGTCTGATTTTGCTGTTCCGGCGATTGTTGATCGCGCACCGATTGCGGTAGCTATTTCAAGCGATGGCTTCGCGCCCGTTCTAGCGCAGCGCGTGCGGGCGCTCATCGAGGCAGCCCTGCCGCCGCAATTCGGACGCCTCGGCGCCCTCGCGCAAGCCATCCGTACAGCCGTGATGACGACGCTTCACGACAGCGCATCGCGTCGCAAATTCTGGGCCTGGATATTTGACGGTGAGGCCGGCCGCCTGGCGCTCGATGGCCATGACGAGCAGGCGCGCATTCTTGCCTTGCAGGGCCTCAGGGAGGCAAGCCTCGCGCCCGCACGCGGCATCGTCTATCTGGTCGGAGCCGGTCCGGGCGCGGAAGACCTGCTGACGCTGCGCGCCCATCGTCTGCTGCAATCGGCCGATGTGATTGTCTATGACGCGCTGGTGCCTGAAGCGGTGCTGGCGATGGGCCGGCGCGATGCCGAGCGGCTGTCGGTTGGCAAGCGCAAGGGCCGCCATTCAATGCCGCAGGACGAGATCAATGCGCTCCTCGTGCGCCTTGCGGGCGAAGGCCATAGGGTGGTGCGCCTCAAGGCGGGCGATCCGCTGGTGTTCGGGCGCGTCGGCGAAGAGATCGCGGCGCTGCGTGAAGCGGCCATTCGCTTCGAAATCGTGCCAGGCATCACGGCAGCGCTCGCCGCCGCCGCTGACAGCCATATTCCGCTGACCCTGCGCGGGGTTGCCTCCCACATCGTCTTTGCCACCGCGCACGGTGCCGAGGGTGAGGAACCGGCGGGCTATGAGGCGCTGGCCGCGTCGGGCGCCACCATTGCGCTTTACATGGGCAAAAGCGTCGCCGATAAAGCCGTCGCCAGGCTGGTCGCCGGTGGTCTTGCCGCCACGATGCCGGCGGTAGCGGTCGAGAATGCGGGGCGCGCTGGTCGACGCATCCTGCGTGGCACCCTTGGCGATCTGCCCCTGCTGGTGAAGCGTGAGGACGTTACCGGACCTGTGCTCATTCTGATCGGGCCGGCGATTGCCCATGCCAGCGACGCGCTTGCCGAAAATCTTGCTGCTGCCCTGTCAGCCGCTGCCTGAAGGATAAATGATGGCCAAACCCGCCCGCAATTTCGAAGCCGTCGTCGCGAGCGCTAACGCGCTGGCGTCCGGCGCCGTTGTGTATCGGACTGCCGAGGGCAGCTGGAGCCCGCACTTTAAGGATGCGCTGATCGCCCGCTCGAAAAGCGAGGCGGAGGCCTTGCTGGCTGCCGCCGATGGCGATGTCAAGGCAACGCTCATCGTCGAATTGGCGCTGATCGAGGTGGCCCTTGAAGAAGGGGTTGCCCCGCGCCCGCGCTCCTTGCGCGAGCGTATCCGCGCCGAAGGACCCACCGTTCCCATCCCGCAGGACCCGCAGCCTGTTATCCGCACCTGAAACGCCGGCCGGATCGCACATCAAGGACAGACCATGTATCGCTATGATGAATTCGACCACCGCTTTGTCATGGAACGGACAAAGGAATTCGCCGGCCAGGTCACCCGTCGCCTGTCGGGTGAGCTCAGTGAAGAGCAGTTCCGCCCGCTACGCCTGATGAACGGCGTCTACCTCCAGCTCCATGCCTATATGCTGCGCATCGCCATTCCCTATGGCACGCTGTCATCGCGCCAGCTGCGCAAGCTTGCCGATATTGCCCGGCGCTACGACCGCGATTATGGGCATTTCACCACCCGTCAGAACCTGCAGTTCAACTGGATCAAGCTTGCCGACATGCCAGCCATCCTTGCTGAACTCGCCGAGGTCGAAATGCACGCCATCCAGACCTCGGGCAATTGTATCCGCAACGTGACTGCAGATCATTTTGCCGGTGCTGCGGCCGATGAAATCGCCGATCCGCGGCCATGGGCGGAAATCATCCGCCAATGGTCATCGCTCCATCCGGAATTTTCCTTCCTGCCTCGCAAATTCAAGGTGGCGGTGACGGGTGCTGCCAAGGACCGCGCCGCCATTCAGGTGCACGATATCGGTCTTGAACTGAAGCGCAACGACAAGGGCGAAAACGGCTTTGCCGTGTGGGTCGGCGGTGGCCAGGGCCGCACGCCGATGATCGCCAAGAAGCTCACCGATTTCCTCCCCGAAAGCGATATTCTGGCGTATTGCGACGCGATTCTGCGGGTCTATAACCTCGAAGGCCGCCGCGACAACAAATACAAGGCCCGCATCAAGATCCTGGTCCATGAAATGGGTGAGGAGGAGATGCGGGCTGCGGTCGAGAAGGAATTCGCCGCGATCAGGGGCAAGACGCTCACTGTCCCGGCGCCGGAAATCGCCCGCATCAATGCTTATTTTGCGCCGCCCGCCTATCAGCTGTGCGATCCGGCAACGCCGGTATTTGTTGCCGCACAAGCAGCCGACAGCCAGTTCCGCATGTTTGCCGAGCGCAACGTCACGCCCCACAAGCAGCCGGGCTACGGTGTGCTGACGATTTCGCTGAAACCAGTCGGCGGACCGCCCGGCGATGCCACCTCATCACAGATGGACCGCATCGCTGATCTGGCTGAGCGCTACGGTCATGACGAAATCCGCGTCAGCCACGAGCAGAACCTGGTGCTGCCGCATGTCCGTCTGGACGATCTTCCGGCCATCCACGCAAGCCTCATCGAGGGCGGACTTGCCACCGCCAATGCCGGCCTCATCACCGATATCATCGCCTGTCCAGGGCTTGATTACTGCACCCTCGCCAATGCCCGCTCGATCCCGGTCGCCCAGCGCATTTCCGAACGCTTCGCCGACATCGCGCGCCAGCGCGATATTGGTGATCTGAAGTTAAAGATCTCCGGCTGCATCAATGCCTGCGGTCATCACCATGTCGGCCATATCGGCATTCTCGGCGTTGATCGCAAGGGTGAAGAATTTTATCAGATCACCCTTGGCGGCTCGGGCGATGAAACCTGCGCCATCGGCGAGATCGCCGGGCGCGGTTTTTCCAGCGACGAGATTGTCGGTGCGGTTGAAACGGTCGTTGATACCTATCTGAAGCTGCGCCAGACGCCGCAGGAAGATTTCCTCGCCGCCTACCGCCGCCTCGGTTCCGCCCCCTTCCAGGAAGCGCTCTACGTCGCCTGACCCCGCTCAAGGATCATCGCATGCCTCTTTACCGCAACGGCCAGTTTGTCAGCGATGACTGGAGTTTTGCTGACGACAACGAGATATTGGGCGCTGGCCCGAGCGTCGTTTCCAAAGCCCGTTTTCTGCAAGATCGCGACGGCTTGCTGGCCCGCAACGCCCCGCTCGGCCTTGTCTTGCAGGCCGGTGAGAATTTCACCGATATCGAGGAGGATCTGCTGCATTTTGCGATGATTGTCCTGACGCTGCCCAAATTCACCGATGGGCGGGCCTATTCGCTCGCCTATCTGTTGCGGGATCGTTACGATTTCAGCGGCGAGATCAGGGCACGTGGCGACGTGCTGCGCGATCAGGTGAGCTTTTTGCTGCGCGCCGGTTTCGATAGCCTTGAGGTCAGCAATGAGCCAACCATCAGGGCGCTCGCCGCAGGCGACGTGAAAGGGGTCTCGGTACGCTATCAGCCGGCCGCCGATGACACAGGCGACACATCGCCTGAGGGCGCCCGGCCATGGCTGCGGCTTGCGCGCTGAAATCGGGTGAGAGTGGGCGGCGTTCCGCCCCCACCCCGGGACGAACGAGCATGGCGCGCACGGCCAAACAAAACGGGTCGTCGTCGGCGCGCGGCAACGGTTAGTTGCAGTGCGGTGGCGTTAGGCGCCGCTGTCAGAAGCGAATGGGCGTCAATTGCAGATTGATGCCTGAAGCCTTGGCGATGTCGACGAAGGCGGCACGATCCGGATAGGACGCGCCTTCCAGCACCGCCACATCATCGCGCACCGGCGCGGCGGCAACGAACTCATAACTGCGGTTGCGCCTCCACAAGGCACCTTGCGATACCCCGTCGAGCAACACCAGGTCAGCCGCAACTTCAGCTTCGATGTCAGCGCTGCGCATGACTGATCGCAGAAGTGCCGAGACGGTGGTGCGGAAATTGGCTTCAAAGCTGGCAGCAATCAGTGTCATGGCAACAAAACCTGTCGACGAAGCGGACCATACCGCAGCTCGAAAGATAGCTCGAAATCAGCCGGACGTAACTGGTTTGGGTTTTTCTTTTTTATGCGTAAGAGAGAAATATATCTTATATTCAGCAAATTATGGAGATGATTAAACCTTCTGCAGCCAACAGCCTTCAATTTGAAAGAAAATTATTCCTTTTGCTGCGATGCCGTCGCTGCACCCTTGCGGTCAAAAAGGAGGCTGGCGCGCCGATACCCGCTGAGCCAGAGAACGAGGCTGTAGGCAAGCATGACGAAAAGGCCGATAACGATCAGGAGGGCTGCCTTTGCAAGGCTGTGTCCCGCAAAGAGTATCTGAACGGCCGGCAGAGCGAGCACGAGCCACATCAGTGCCGCGACGATCAGCGAGCCAAGGACCGTCCGCCATAAAACGGCGTAGAGACGCGGATCAAGCGCAATCAGCTTTGAACGGTGGGCGGCGATGGCAAGGATTACAAAGCTGATCCATGCGGCAATCGCGGTGGCGGCGGCGATGCCGGCAGCCCCCAGACGCTCGGCAAGCACGATTTTGAGCGTGATGCTGACCACCAATACGCCCGCCGCCACACGCACGGGCGTTGTCGTATCGCCTTTGGCCTGAAAGGTCGGCACCAGACAGCGCATGAGGATGCTGGCGGGGATGCCCAGCGCATAGGCTGCGACAATCGCCGCCGTCTGCGTGGCATCGCTTGGCAGGAAGGCACCATACCCGAACAGACCCGACACCGCCGCCTGCGCTCCGATTGCCATCATGGCCGCCACCGGCAGGCTGGTGAGGAGCGCCAACTCATTGGCCTTGGCGAACGCTGATACGGCCGCCGCGTCATCCTTCGTTGCAAAAGCGTGGCTCAACGTCGGGAGCACGACGGTCGACAGCGCCAGGCCGATAACGCCGAATGGCAACTGGTAGAGCCTGTCGGCGTAGTAGAGATATGAAATCTGCCCTGCCGGCAGGAAGGAGACGATGATGGTGTCGGCGAAGGCCGAAATCTGCACGACGCCAGAGCCCAGTACCGCCGGGCCGAGCCGACGCAGAAACGTCTTCAGGCTGTTAGACCACGCAATGATACCCGGCAGCAGGGCTTCACCCGTGCGCCGCAGTGAAAGAGCGACGACGCCTGCCTGGACGAGCCCCGAGAGGGGAACGGCAATCGCCAGCGCCAGGCCCGGATCGCCAAGGCGTGGTGATAAAAGCCACAAGGCGAGAACCAGAATGACATTAAGCAGCACCGGAGCCGCCGCCGCCGCCGCGTAGCGCCCATGCACCTGCGCCAGCGAGGCATAGAAAGCCATGATACTCATGAAGACAAGATAGATGCCGGTATAGCGCAGATAGGTGATGGCCAGCGGCGCGCGTTGCACGTCGTTCACCATGCCCGGCGCCAGGAGTGCGATGGCTTTTTCGGCGAATAGGATCAGCAGCAGCGACACCGTCAGGCTTGCCAGCAGGAGAAGCGACAGGGTCGAGCGCGCGAAACGGCTGGCCTCGCCCCGCTTCTCACCAAGGTGAAGCGCGGTAAAGCTCGGTACAAAGGCTGCCTGAAACGCCCCTTCGGCAAACAGCGCGCGAAACTGGTTGGGAATGCGGAACGCGACCACGAAGGCGTCCGCCACCGGGCCCGCGCCGAGGAGCGCAGCAAATACCGTGTCGCGGACAAAGCCGGTGATCCGGCTTACCAGCGTCAGGAAACCAACCGAGGCAACGGCACGAATCATGATCGGGTGTCTGCGCAAGAGAAGAGGAGTAATGATAGCTGGTCAGCGGCGCCGAGTAACATGTTTGGTGCTCGCAGGGGAGGGCGAAGCCTTTTGATCCCGCCAGCCTCGCATCTGTCGCCTGCGCGGGGTTGCCATGTCGGTTCATGCATATTTGTATCACAAGACGTATCATTGCCCCGCTATGCTGGTATGAGATGAGGAGATCCATGATGTCGCTGTCCTACATGACCGGCTTTGGCAACAGCTTCGAGACCGAGGCGTTGCCCGGCACCCTGCCACAGGGGCGCAATTCGCCACAGAAATGCGCCTATGGCCTTTATGCTGAACAGTTGAGCGGCTCGCCCTTCACCGCGCCGCGCGCCCAGAATGAGCGCTCCTGGCTCTACCGCATCCGCCCCTCGGTGTGCCATACGGGCCGCTTCACCCCTCTCCCCGGTGGCGGCTGGCTGAGCGCGCCCGACCACCACCATGCTGCGCTCATCGGCCAGATGCGCTGGGATCCGACACCAATTCCCGACAAGCCCACGACGTTTCTGGGCGGCGTCCACACCATGACGACGGCGGGTGACACGCAGGGGCAGAGCGGCATGGCCGCCCATGTCTATCTCATCACCGCACCGATGGTTGATGAATGCTTCTACAATGCCGACGGCGAAATGATGTTTGTCCTGCAGCAGGGGCGCCTGCGCTTTGTCACCGAATTCGGCATCATTGCCGCTGAACCCTGCGAGATTGTTGTTATTCCCCGCGGTGTTACATTCCGTGTCGAGCCACTGGAGGGGGTGGCGCGCGGCTATCTGTGCGAGAATTATGGTGCCGCCTTCACTCTGCCCGAGCGCGGGCCGATCGGCGCCAATTGCCTTGCCAATGCGCGCGATTTCAAAGTGCCCGTCGCCGCTTATGAGGATGTGGAGCGGCCGGTGCGTCTCGTCGTCAAATGGGGGGGATGTTTCTATGAAACGACCATCGCCCAATCGCCGCTTGATGTGGTGGCCTGGCACGGCAATTACGCCCCTTACAAATATGATCTGCGATCATTCTCGCCCGTCGGCGCCATTTCATTCGACCATCCCGATCCCTCGATCTTCACCGTCCTCACATCCGCCTCGGAAACCGCCGGCACGGCCAATATCGATTTTGTCATTTTTCCAGAGCGCTGGGCGGTCGCGGAAAATACCTTCCGCCCGCCCTGGTATCATCGCAACATCATGTCGGAATTCATGGGCCTCATCCACGGCGTCTATGATGCCAAGCCGCAAGGCTTCGTGCCCGGCGGCATGAGCCTTCACAACATGATGCTGCCGCACGGCCCGGACGCCGAGGCCTTCGAGCACGCCAGCAATGGCGAGCAGAAACCGGTGAAGCTCTCCAATACGCTCGCTTTCATGTTCGAAACGCGGTTGCCGCAGCACGTCAGCGATTATGCTGCACGATTGCCAACGCTTCAGGACAATTATGTCGATTGCTGGAAGGGCCTGAAGAAGCATTTCAACCCGGCCAAGCCCTGAACCCTGCCACGGAGACAGAACCAGATGACCAGCAAATCCTTCGCCTCGGCAGGCGACCTCAGCGACAAGACCATCACGTTTTCAGCTGTGGGCGAGGGGCTCTACGCCTTCACCGCCGAGGGCGATCCCAATTCCGGCATCATCGTCGGCGACGAGGCGTGCATGGTGATCGACGCCCAGTCGACGCCGGCCATGGCAGGCCAGGTGATCGAGCGGGTGCGCAGCGTCACCGACAAGCCGATCGCCTATGTCGTATTGTCTCATTACCATGCGGTGCGTGTGCTTGGCGCCTCGGCTTACGGCGCCCATACGATTATCGCGTCGTCCGCCACCCGCGATCTCATCGTCGAGCGCGGGCAGCAGGATTGGGATTCGGAATTCGGCCGCTTTCCCCGGCTCTTTCGCGGAGCTGACAGCATTCCCGGCCTCACCTGGCCGACCGTTACCTTTCGCGACGAAATGACAGTGTGGCTTGGCAGGCGCGAGGTGCGCCTGCTGCATATCGGGCGCGGTCATACGGCAGGCGACATCGTTGCCGTCGTGCCCGATAGCGGCGTCGTCTTTTCCGGCGATCTCGTCGAGTATCATTCCGCCTGCTATTGCGGCGATGCGCATTTTGCTGACTGGCCGCAGACCTTGAAAAACCTGCGCGCCTTGCAGCCAACCGCTCTCGTGCCTGGGCGCGGTGCGGCGCTGGTTGGGCCGGACAAGGTTGAGGCAGCCATTGCCGGGACGGATGCGTTCCTGCAGGCGCTCTACGGCACGGTGGAGAAAGCGGTGAAGGCCGGCGCCTCGCTGAAAGAGGCTTTTGCCGCCGTGCGTCAGGCGATGGACGGCCCGTTTGGCACGTACGCGATCTATGAGCATTGCCTGCCCTTCAACGTCGCGCGCGCTTATGACGAGGCGATGGGGATTGCTCATCCCGTCATCTGGACGGCAGCGCGCGACCGCGAGATGTGGAGCGCCTTGCAGGGGTGAGGATGCCACCCGCCGGCTGGGCCTAGCCGCGCACGATGGTGAGCGCCTGACGGGCCGCCTCCTGCCCGCTCTCCCAGGCCCCGCCAACCGTTCCCCACATCGTATCGTGGCCGGCCTCTCCGGCAAAGCGCACCCGTCCCGCATGCCATTCACGCAGGGCCGTGCGTGCCCGGGCCTGGCCAGGAGGGGCAACCGACCAGGCGCCGCCAATATAGGGATTGCGGCCCCACAGCGTCGCAGCGTCACGGCGGATGGCCGGGCCGATACCGCTGCCGAAATGGCTGATCAGCCAGTCGCGGGCATAAGAAACGGCAGTCTCTTTGCCGGCAGCTTCAAGTTCGCGGGCAAAAATGCCGCCCGTTGCCACATACCAGACATTGCTGCCACCCGAGCGGGCAAGCGCTGCGAAGGTCCGCTCATCGCGCGTTGCCGAGAAAACATGGGTGTCATCAGCGATATCAACGACCCCGCTGGCGATTTCAAATCCGATATGCAGGAAATCACTGAGTTTGAGGGTCTGGAAGGCTGCCGTCTGCTGCGCATCAAGCGCCGGGGTGAAGGCGATCATGCCCTTGGCGATGACGTCGGTTGCAACTGTCACGATGGCGATACGGGCGTTGAGAGTGCCTTGCGCCGTTTCGATCCGCACCCCCTCATCACCGGTCGTGATGGCGCTCACCGCCGCGTTGAAGGCAATCGGCAGACCACGCCCGAGCGTGGCGATCAAAGTCCCAAGCCCTGTCCGGCAAAACAGGTCAGGGCCGCTGGCAACGCGGCCGAAATCGAGGATGGACACCTCGGAAAGCGGCCTGCCGATATCAAAGGCGCCGAGGCGGAATGATACCGCCTGGCGCCATTCGGCAGGTTCACGGGGCAGGCTCGCCGCTGCCGCTCCATCATCACCCCGCTCAGCAGCGGCTATGATGCTGGCTTCACCCGTCTCAACCGCATTGCGATAGGCTGTCGTCTCCTCTTCGCTGGGCAGGCGATCGGGTGCCGCCAGCCTCAGCGTGCGCTGATCCTCGTAAAGCGCAAAGCCCAGATCATGGCCGAATTTGACCAGAGGGTTCTTGTCAGCCGCATGCAGCCAATGGGCGCCGTGATCAAAGGGCGCGTTGAAGGTGATCGTGTCGGTGAAGCAGCGCCCGCCAAGCCGCGAGGACGCTTCCAGCACCAGCACGCTGAGGCCGGCGCGAACCAGCACGCGGGCAGCCGCTATTCCCGCTGTTCCAGCGCCGATGATCGCCACATCAACATCACGCTGCGCCAGAGCCATGGCTCGCTGCACTCCTGTCCATGTCCGGCGCCGACCGTACCGTGCCGTCCCATGCCTCTCGGGTAAGGGCGAATCGTGATCGCTCTGTCAGCCTGTTTCTGCCGTCATTAACTCTGGGTAGCAACCCGCATACCATCTGCCGGGCCACCTATGCTATCCTTGCTTCATGACAAGCTGTTGCCGCTGCCTTTGAACCGGCTCGGCTGACAGAATCCTGTGCAGACGCGAACCACCGGATACAAACGGGATAGGACGCCATGGCCGTCGTCAATAGCCTGCTCGACCATATCGGGCGTTTCATTGCCCATCATATCGGCACGCCGTCGGCGTCTGCCAAGCCGCCACCGCCAGAGGCAACCGCGCGCCTGCTGCGCCATCTGCGTCCCTGCGACGTGCTGCTGGTGGAGAGCGTTCCCACCAAGGTGTCCTCCGCCATCAAATATCTGACGCAGTCCAGCTGGTCGCATGCCGCACTCTATATTGGCTCGGCGTTGGGCGAGACATCGCCGTCGGGCGAGTTGCTGAACCTCATCGAGGCTGACGTCGAAACCGGCGTTGCGGCCATACCATTGAGCAAATATGCCGGTCTCAATGTCCGCATCTGCCGCCCCATCCGCCTGCGCGAAGCAGATGCGAAACAGGTCATCGCTGAGGCCATGTCGCATATCGGCGACAAATACGATCTGCGCAATATCGTTGATCTCGTCCGCTACCTCCTGCCGATGCCGCCGCTGCCTTACCGCTTCCAGCGCCGCAAGATGCTGGCCATGGGTTCGGGGGACCCGTCCCGCGCCATCTGCTCGACGCTGATCGCCAAGGCCTTCGAATGTGTCAATTATCCGATCCTGCCGGAGATTGAGCGCATCCAGCGGGACAGCGAACAGCAGGAAATCTGGCGCATTCGCCACCATTCCCTGTATACGCCGCGCGATTTCGATCTTTCTCCCTATTTTGCCGTCATAAAGCCGACCATCGAGGAAGGTTTCGACTATTATTGCGCCCCTTGGTCTCATCGCGACCAGCCGGCTGATTGCTCGTGCGATCACAGTCTCGATATCAGCCAGCCAACACTTGACGAGGTCACCTGAGCGGAGGTTTGAAAGCCTTTTGCCGCCAACATCGCCTTTGACGGCGGGCAAAGCAGTGCTATCTCGACGCCATGACGCGCGCACCCTTGTCTGACATCCGTAATTTCTCGATCATCGCCCATATCGATCATGGCAAGTCGACGCTGGCCGACCGGCTGATCCAGCGCACCGGCGGGCTTGCCGCCCGCGACATGGTCGAGCAGGTCCTCGATTCGATGGATATCGAGCGCGAGCGCGGCATCACCATCAAGGCCAACACGGTGCGCCTCAACTACAAGGCAAACGATGGCAAGACCTATATCCTGAACCTCATCGACACGCCCGGGCATGTTGATTTCGCCTATGAGGTGAACCGCTCGCTGGCGGCTTGCGAGGGTTCGCTCCTGGTGGTGGATGCAAGCCAAGGGGTGGAAGCGCAGACACTCGCCAATGTCTACCAGGCCATCGACAATAATCACGAGATCGTCCCGGTTCTCAACAAGATCGACCTGCCGGCGGCCGAGCCCGAGCGCGTCAAGCAGCAGATCGAGGAGGTGATCGGCATCGATGCTTCCAATGCGGTCCCGATTTCGGCCAAGACCGGGATCGGCATCGATGAGGTGCTGGAGGCTATCGTCACCCGCCTGCCGCCACCGATGGGTGACAGCGAGGCGCCGCTCAAAGCCCTCCTGGTTGACAGCTGGTATGATGCCTATCTCGGCGTCGTCGTTCTGGTGCGCGTGCTCGATGGCGCGATCAAGCGCGGCTCGAAGATCAAGCTCATGGGCACAGGTGCTGCCTATGAGGTCGACGAGGTCGGCGTGTTCCTGCCCAAGAAGACCAAGGTGGAGATGCTGGCGCCCGGCGAGATCGGCTATCTCATCGGCTCCATCAAGGAGGTGGCCGATACCCGCGTCGGCGACACCATCACGGATGAGCGCAAACCCACCGCCGAGGCACTCCCGGGCTTCCGCCCGGCCCAGCCGGTGGTGTTCTGCGGCCTTTTTCCGACGGATGCCGCCAATTTCGAGGATCTGCGCGCCGCCATGGGCAAGCTTAGGCTGAACGATGCGAGCTTCTCCTTCGAGATGGAGACGAGCGCGGCTCTGGGTTTCGGCTTCCGTTGTGGCTTTTTGGGCCTGCTTCATCTCGAAATCATCCAGGAGCGTCTGGAGCGCGAATTCAACCTCGACCTCATCGCCACCGCGCCCTCCGTCATCTACAAGATGGCGCTGTCGAATGGCGATCACATCGAATTGCACAACCCGGCCGACATGCCCGATGTCGCCCGCATCACCGAGATTTCGGAACCGTGGATTGAAGCGTCCATTCTCACCCCTGACACCTATCTGGGCTCCATCCTCAAACTCTGTCAGGACCGGCGCGGCGAGCAGCTTGATCTCACCTATGTCGGCTCGCGTGCCATGGTGAAATATGCCCTGCCGCTCAACGAGGTGGTGTTTGATTTCTACGACCGGCTGAAATCGGTGAGCCAGGGCTATGCGTCATTTGACTATCACATCACCGGTTATCGCGAGGGCGATCTGGTGAAGATGTCGATCCTGGTCAATGGCGAGGCGGTGGACGCGCTTTCCATGCTGGTGCACCGGGCGCGCGCTGAAATGCGCGGGCGCGTCATGTGCGAGAAGCTGAAAGACCTCATCCCCCAGCACATGTTCCAGATCCCCATCCAGGCAGCGATCGGCGCCAAGGTGATCGCCCGCGAGACCATCCGCGCCATGCGCAAGGACGTTACCGCCAAATGCTATGGCGGCGACATCTCCAGAAAGCGCAAGCTCCTCGACAAGCAGAAAGAGGGCAAGAAGCGCATGCGCCAGTTCGGCAAGGTTGATATCCCGCAGGAAGCTTTTATCGCGGCGCTGAAGATGGATGCGTGAGAAGGCAACGGAGAATGGCATGACCGGGAAATTCGCATCGCCCGCCTGGCTCGCCTCGGGCATTTTTCTCGCGTCCGTCCTGGCACCCGCTCACGCCGCCCCGCGCGCAGCCAGCGCTCCCGCCGAGGTGATCACACTGAAGGCTGCATCCGGCGGCACGGAAATCCCCATCTATCTGCACATGCCGGCAGGCGCCGGGCCTTTCCCGCTTCTTGTCATGTCCCATGGCAGCCCGCGTGATGCAGAGCGGCGATCGCGGCTGGGATCGCAAACCTTGTCCGCCCAGGCTGAGGATTATGCGCGCTCAGGGGTAGCCGTTGCGGTGCCGATCAGGCGCGGCTATGGCGGCAGCGGGCCATGGGCCGAGAATTATGGTGGCTGTGCTGTTGGTAATTATACCTCCGCCGGTCTTGCCTCGGCGCAGGATATCCGCGCTGCGCTTACGGTTGCCAAATCGCAGGCCGGCATCGATGCCAGCCGCGTGGTGTTGATCGGCGTCTCGGCCGGTGGTTTTGGTTCGGTCGCCGCCGGTGGTACGGGCGGCATCAAGGGCGTGGTCAATTTTGCCGGCGGGCGCGGTTCGCGCGGCCCGAATGACGTCTGCCAGGAAGAGAAGCTGGTCGCCGCGATGGGCCGCTATGGCGGGTCTGCACGGGCGCCTCAGCTATGGATTTACGCCGAAAACGATCTCTTCTTCGGCCCGCAACTGGCGCGCCGCATGTATGATGCGTTCACCAGATCGGGCGGGCGCGCGACCTTCATTGCCGCCCCCTCCCACGGCTTTGATGGCCATGAATACTTCTATTCAGGCTCCTGGCGCGCGACAGTCGATCCTTTCCTGAAGCGCATCGGCGTGCTCCGATAGGCGAAACGAAATCGCCAGCCAGGCGTTATTCGTGACAAATGCGCACGGCACTCCGGATGGATCGCCTGTTTATCGATAAATCAGGCATGGTCATATGGTCTCATCATTCACAGGAGACACTCATGCCTCATCTGCTTCGTATCGATGCCAGCTCACGCCTCACCGGCTCCACCTCGCGCGATCTTGGTGACGCCTTCGCCCAGGCATGGATGGCGCGCGGCCCAGCCTATACCGTTCAGGAGCGCGATATCATCGCCCAGCCGATCCGCCACATCTCGCAAGCGACAATCGCCGGTTATTATACGCCGGCTGATCAGATGAATAACGAGCTGCGCGAGGCAACGGCACTGTCGGACGCGCTGATCGCCGAGTTGCAGCAGGCTGACGAACTGCTGATCACGCTGCCGATGTATAATTTTTCGGTGCCATCTGCGCTCAAGGCATGGATCGACCAGATCGTGCGCATCGGCCACACATTTGCGTATGACGGGCAAAACTTCAACGGTCTGGTCAAGGCCCGGAAAGCGACCATCATCGCCGCCTATGGTGCGGGTGGTTATCTGAATGGAGGCCCGTTCGCGGGCGCTGATTTCTGCGGACCCTATCTCAAATTCCTTCTGGGTTTCCTTGGCGTGAAATCAATCGAGCAGATCGCCGTTGAGGCAACCACGGGTGATGCGGCAGCCCTTGCCGCCGAGGTCGCCCTCGCCAAGGGCCGTATCCGCCGAGCGGTCGCTGCCTGATGTGAGACGCTGGATGGGTGCGGCGGCGCGGGTGACAAATCCGCCGCCGCGCCATCGTGGACTGTCGGCGCTTTGCTTGAACCCGATGAGTGCCTTGCGCTAGACCTGCCTCAGCCAAGGGGTGGGATGGATGAGCTTTCAGACAAGATGGATCAACGTCGTCATCCTCGTGCTGGCACTGATCGGGCAGCTTGCACCTGAGGCGCAGGCTCAGACGCCGCCCCAGACGCTGTCAACGTTGACGATTGCCACCCGCCTCGTCCAGCCCTTCGTCATGCGCGACAATGATGAGCTGCAGGGGTTCAGCATCGATCTATGGAAAGCGCTGGCGCGCGAGATGGGCGTCAACAGCCGGCTGGTTGTGAAGGACACACTGCCCGAGCTGTTTGCCGAAGTGCGCGAGGGGCGTGCCGATATGGCGATTTCCGCCATTTCGATTACCGCCGAGCGGGCGCGCATCTATGATTTTTCGCAGCCGATGTTCGATTCCGGCCTGCAGATCATGATCACCGCTGATCGCTCCCAGGCCGGTTCATCGCTCGGCAGCCTCTTCACCCTCTTTTCGTCCAAGGCCTTGCGCGAATTATTGATTGTGCTGGTGATTCTGATCGCCCTGCCAGTGCCTTTTGTCTGGCTTGTCGAGCGTCGGCACCCGAAATCTTTCGTGCCGTCGGACAAGAAAAGAAACGAAGCGGTAAAATCGCTGTGGTGGACCTCCTCCACGCTTGCCGGTCAGGCAACCGACATGCCGGCCAGTTTTCTTGGTCGCATCATCGCCGTCGTCTGGATGTTCGTCGGCGTCGTCTTCGTCTCCTACTTTACCGCAACCGTGACGGCTTCGCTGACCGTCAAACAGCTCACCGGCGAAATTTCCGGCCCTCAGGACCTTGTCGGCAAGAGGGTCGCTACCGTGTCTTCAAGCACGGCCTTTACCTATATCCGCCAGCTCGGCGTCGAGCCGCGTGGTTTTGATCAGATCGCCCAGGCCATCGCCGCGCTTCATGCCGGAACTGTGGACGCCGTCGTCTATGACGCGCCAGTACTGCAATATCACGCGATTCATGAAGGCAAGGGCAAGGTTCAGGTCTCCGGCGCCATCTTCCGGCCTGAAACCTATGGCATCATGTTGCCTGCCGACAGCAGGCTGCGCAAACCTGTGAACGAAGCGCTGCTGAAATTGCGCGAGAGCGGGGAATACCAGGCGATCCACGCCCGCTGGTTTGGCGTAAGCAATGACGGAAATTGAGCGCGCACAAGGATTAAGCCGATGGCGGTTGGTTGGAAAGTGATCGGCGGGGTGATGCTGAACCTGATCGGCATCCGTACAGCCGAGGAACCGGCCTTTGCCATCATCACCCGCCTGTCGCCAGAGGCGGAAATCCGCCTCTATGCGCCGCGCCTTGCGGCTGAGACCGCGATGGAGGATGGCAGCGAGGCCGCGACCAACGCCGCCTTTCGCCGCCTTGCCGGGTATATTTTCGGCGCTAACAGCGCGAAGGGCGATATCGCCATGACAGCCCCCGTCGAGACATCCCCCGAGATTGCCATGACGGCGCCTGTCGAGACGGCGACACGCGATGGCAAGCCGGTCATGCGCTTTTTCCTGCCCGCGGCCCTCACCCGCGACAAGGCGCCTGTCCCGGATAATCCGGCCGTTCTGCTCTCACCTGTCCCCGAGCAGAAACTCGCCGTGTTGCGTTTTTCGGGCACCTCCGGCCCTGAGCGGGTTGCCGAAAAGACGGCCGAGCTGCGCGCGCTTTTGAGCCTGGAAGGGCAGCAAACGGCGGCGCCGGCGCGGCTTTACCGCTATGATCCGCCGATGACGCCGCCCTTCCTGCGGCGCAACGAGGTCGCCATTCCGCTCGATTGACATGTGCTGTCTGACATGGACGTTTGCCCCACGCGGGATTTCCACCGGGGCGGCATGGCGCTATCATGTCGCCGGTGAACAGGGGCAGGACAGGGGCGGGACAAGGTCGATGTGGCGGAGCGCAATCCTCCTGTGCCTGGCGTTCGTGCTGCCAGCAGCAGCATCCGCCCAGGAAAACAGCCGTGAAGAGGCAGCGCGGCGGGCTGCCCAGCTGTCACGACTTGGTCCGGATGCCGCGCGGCGCATTTTTTTTGAAAACAATGATCCGGCCCCGCTCGCGGCGCGCGCTATCGGTTCTTATGGCCGTGGCTGCCTTGCCGGGGCGCAGGCGCTCAGCCCCGATGGCCCGACCTGGCAGGTGATGCGCCTTACCCGCCAGCGCAATTGGGGGCATCCGGCGCTCATCTCATGGATCGAACGCTTTGCCCGTGATGCGCATTCCGAAGGCTGGCCGGGCCTGCTGGTCGGCGATATCGCCCAGCCGCGCGGCGGGCCGATGCTCACCGGCCACGCCTCGCATCAGCTGGGGCTGGAGGCTGATCTGTGGCTGACGCCTGCCAGAACGCGCCTCAGCAGCGAGGAGCGCGAGGAAATGCCAGCCATCGACATGGTTCGCCGCGATCTGTTGAGCGTTTATCCTGACCGCTTCACCGACGCCCATATAAAATTGCTGTTGCGGGCGGCAAGCTATCCGCAGGTCGACCGCATCTTCGTCAACGCCGCGATCAAGAAGGCGATGTGTGCCCGCACCCCGCCGGAAAATCGCGCCTGGCTCGCCAAGATACGTCCGTGGCATGGCCACACCTTTCATTTTCATGTGGCGTTGCACTGTCCGCCTGGCGAGGAAAGCTGCGTCAACAAGCGCGCGACGCCGCAGGGGGAAGGCTGTGGTGCGGATCTTCAGGCCTGGTTTCGCGACAGCGTACGCTTTCCCAAGCCGCGCACCGGAGCGCCGGGGCGCGAACTGACGCTCGCCGATTATCCCGAAGCCTGCCGCAAGGTCGCCGTGACCCGCTGATCGGTTCTCTTCATCCTTCCTCAAGTCGCCTCGTGCTTTTCTGTTGTTCGCACGACGGACGGGAGAGGCATGAGCATAAACCGTGAAGCTGGAGCGATGGCGGCTGCACCTGGCAACCGGTTAAACGGCCCTGTCGCCGTGACGCTTTTCGGCTGGCTTTCGTTTGCTGCACTCGGCCTTTATCATGGCTGGGCGGCGGTGACAGGGCCGGGGCTGGTTGACCCTGATGCGCTGGTGCGGCTGGCACAGATCCGCGATTTTCTCGGCGGGCAGGGCTGGTTTGACCTGACGCAGCAGCGTCTCGACGTCCCCAATGGCGTTGCCATGCACTGGTCGCGAATCGTTGATCTGCCGGTAGGCGGTCTTATTCTGGCTGCTTCTTTTCTCGTTGAGCGCGAATCTGCCGAAAAAATCGCTCTCATCATCTGGCCCGTGTTGCTGGCACTTGGCTATGTCGGCGGGGTGGTCGCCAATGCGGTTGGGCTCGCCGGCAGGAAAGCCGCTTTCCCGGCAGTGATTCTGACACTCCTTTGCGTTCATGTCCGTCATGCTTACGCGCCGGGAAATATTGATCACCATAATCTGCAATTGGTACTCACCCTGTGGCTTGCGGCTGCCCTCATGCGCCTTGATCGCGGCCTGCGGTCGGGAGCGCTTGCCGCACTTTGCGCTGCGCTGATGATGTCGATTGGCATGGAAACCATCGGGCAGGTGGCGCTCGCCGGCATTGTGGTCGCGCTGGCGCAAACCCTCGACCCGCAGCGTTTCCGCTTGGGCGCCGGCGCTTTTTCCTGGTCGTTTGCAGCCTTCAGCCTGATCGCTTACGGGCTGTTTGCCGTGCGAACCGGTCCTGGCGTTCTGGTCTGTGATTCATTGTCACCGCCCTACCTTGCCGCAGCCCTCGTCGGCGGCGGCGGGCTTGGCCTGGTCAATGCCGCCTCATGGCGCTGGGCGTTCTCTTTGCCGGCACGCCTGGCGGGAATAGCGGTTGTGGGCGCTGCGGCGCTTGTCGCGGCTGGCGTGCTCGCCCCTGAATGTCTCGCCGGTCCCTATGCCGAGCTCGACTCCCGTCTGGTAAGCCGCTGGCTCGTTGACGTTGATGAAGCACGCCCGCTTCTATCCCTGCTCGCGCTCAATCCAGCGCTTGCGATCAACGCCGCAGGCACAGTGATGTCCGGCGTGCTGATTGCGCTCCTTGTGCTGACAGGCACGCCACGACGCGATATTTTTGCTCCCGCAGTTCTCTTTGCCTTTCTCGCCATCAGCGTTGCTGTCACGCTCGTGCAGATCCGCGGCACGGTCTTCGCTGCCACCCTGTCGCTGCCCTATGCCGCCTGGCTGATTGCGCGCGCCCGCGATCATGCAGCCTCCCGCCCTGGAATTGCTGCTCAGGCGCTCCTGATTGCAGCCTGGCTGGCGCCTCAGAGCCTGGTTTATGAAGGCATCGGCAGGCTATTGACCAGGCTTGGTGTGGTGGCAGCGCCCACCCGTGCTCTTGGCGATGATGAGGTGAAAGCGGCAGCCGCCTTGCCCGCGATCAATGCCTGCTTTGAGCGCGCGCTCTACGCCCCGCTTGCCGCCCTGCCACGAGGTCGTGTGATGGCAACGATCAATCTTGGCTCAGCCCTTCTGGCCTATACACCACATGGCGTGGTTGGGGCGCCCTATCACCGGCAGGTTGGCGGAATTCTCGATAGTCTCGATACGTTTGCCGGCACCGTGCAGGCCGCCAGAGCCATCCTGCAGCGCCGTGGCATCACCTATATCGTGACATGCCGCAATGACAGTCTCTTCGTCGCGGCACAAAATCCCGACAGTTTCGCTGAAGCACTTGCCGAAAACAAATTACCCGAATGGGTGAACCTGTATCAAACCTCCGGCCCTTTGACGATTTATCGCCTCCTTCGCTAGTTTGCCGGCATTCTGTGTCCGAGGCGCAATCGGCAGGCGACAGCCGCCGCGCGACCGCGTAATCTGATCGCAGTTTTGTTCGCAAGGGAGCCGTCACGGTGAAAGCCATCCTGCTGCCAACCGAAGCCAATGAGAGTATGAACGCCACCTTCGAGACGGCGCGCGTATTCGCCTCCTTCTTTGCCTCGCGCATCGAAGGGATTGATCTGGCCGCCGATCTGCAATTCATGTTGACCGGCGATCTTGCCGAACCGCTCAGCGCTGTGATGCTGGAACAGCAAAGCTCTGAATCGCGGCACATGGCGCGCCAGCTATTCGAAAGCTTTTTTGCCACCGCACAGCTAGGCGGCGCGACGGCTGCGTGGCGTGAGGGTGTCCACGCCACCGACGGCGATCTGGGAGCGGTGGCCCGCGTCTACGATATCACGGTGCTGGGCCGTCCCGGCCAGGGCGTCAAATCAGCGCGCATGGCTTCGCTCGAAGCCGCCCTGTTTGAGAGCGGCCGCGCCATCCTGGTGGCGCCACCGGTCCCGGCTGCCACAATGTGCAATCACGTCATGATCGCCTGGAACCACAGCACCGAGACGGCCCGCGCGGTTGCCATGGCCAATGATGTGCTGGCGCGGGCGAAGAAAATCACCATTCTGACCGTCGAAGGCTCGACCATTATTGGTCCAACCGGGGATGATCTGGCCGCTCATCTGCGTCTGCGCGGTCTTGCCGTTGATGCGGTCACGGTAAAGCCAACACCGCGGGGTTCTGGCGATACCATTTTGAGCGAGGCCAGGGAGCGCAGCTGCGATCTTCTGATCAAGGGCGCCTACACCCAGAGCCGCCTGCGTCAGATGTTTTTTGGTGGCGCCACCAGCCACATCCTCGCCCACACCGCAGTGCCGGTTTTCATGGCCAATTGAGGCGTTTGCCCGGGGCGCCGGAGCCGGTCCTGTAACAACAGCCGGCGCGCTTGCGAGAAATCAAGCGGGTCGCGCGATCACGCCAGGGCGGAATTGGTCTCGATGAAGCTCACAAGCTTCGATTTCGGCGCCGCGCCCACTTGCTGGCCGATCACCTTGCCGCCCTTGAAGAGCAGCAGGGTAGGGATGGCGCGCACGCCGAACTGGGTCGGTGCGTTCGGGTTCTCGTCGATGTTCAGTTTGACGATTTTCACCTTGCCCGCCATCTCTTTGGAAATTTCCTCGAGCGCGGGGGCAATCTGCCGGCATGGGCCACACCATTCGGCCCAGAAATCAACCAGAACCGGCTCAGCCGAATCGAGGACTTCGCTCTGGAAGGTGGCGTCGGTCGCTTTGACGGTCATGGTGTGTTCCGTTTCTTGGCAGGGGTAAGGAGCAACGAACCTAGGTATTGCACCGTGAAGCGTCAAGGAATGGTTGCTCATCCACCTTCGATTGTGGCAAGCGCGGCAGCCATGCGCTCGCTCGATAGCACGTCATAACGTGGCAATCGCGTCCATACCAGCGCTGCCCGTGTCTGGCGATCGCGATAACGCGATGAAAGAAGGCGCGCATAAAGCGCGAGCTGGATGATGTAGGCCTGCGGTGGTCCATCGCTTGGCGCCTCGCCGCTCTTGAAGTCGATAATGTCGATGTACTCAGCGCCAACAGCCAGCAGATCGATGCGCCCCGACAGCGTCAGGCTGCGCCGGGGCGCCACCTCCACCGTGCCGATGACCGGCACCTCGGCCAGATGCGGGCCAGCGAGCAGGGCAGCCAGTTCCGGCATGGCCAGAACGCCGAGCGCCTCGTCTGCGAGGCCTGGCGCCGCTGAACCGAGCTGGCGGCGTGCATAGGCTTGCGCCGCCTCGTGCCGCCGGGCGGGTGGCAGTTGCGGCAGTGTCTGCAAAAGCTGATGGAGGACCTGGCCACGCAGCCGCGCCGCCAGCCCCTCCTCAATCACAGGATATACGCTCGCGCCGACTGTACCACCGCCGAAGCGAGAGGGCGCGGAGAGGCGGCGGCCTGCCGGCGATGGCGGGACTGGACGCTGCAGCCAGTCAGGGATCATCGCTTTTGCCGCCACGGCAGGGCGGATGGTCGCTGGCGTGTCAGCTGCGAGTGCTGTGGCTGGATAGCGCCATGACACGATGTCACCTGTCGCATCCGTTTCACCCGTGCACAGCGGGCGCAGTTGCTCATCGATCAGCGCATACCAGCTGGTGGCGGGCGCTTCCTTGGTGCCTTTCAGATAGCCTGCAATCAACAGGCGATCCTCGGCCCGCGTCATCGCCACGTAAAGCAGTCTGTAATATTCAGCGAGCGCCGCCTGATCCCCGGCAGCCCGCGCGCGCGCCACAAGGTCCGGCTCCTGGCCCGCTTTGCCAAGCCACAGCAGGAGCGGCTTGCCGTCCAGCGGATCACACGCCTCGACGAGGCGGTCCTCCGACAACCGTCGCGGCACCTGCACCGTTTCCGGCATGATGACGTATTTCGCCTGCAGCCCCTTGGCGTTATGGATGGTCATGACGCGTACCTCGTTGCGCCCCTGCTCCATCTCGCGCTTGACGACCGACTCGGTGCTGCGCATCCACGCCAGAAAGCCCTGCAGGCTTGGGATGTGACGTGTTTCGAAATCAAGCGCTGCGGCCAAAAATTCGCTGAGCGCGTCATTGGCTTCGCTGCCGAGCCTGCCCATGAAATCCCGGCGCCCGCCGTCGCGGCCAAGCACACCGGCGAAGAAATCGTAAGGGCGCTCGGTCCCCGCGCGCTCCCGCCAAGCCGCAAAGCGGCGATGCGCCGTCTGCCAACGCGTCTCCTCCCGCGCGCGCCGTGCCAGCTCATCGGCAAGCGTGTGGTCCGCGCGCCCGTTTGCCAGGCGGAACAGGTCATCCTCATCAAGCCCCAGCAGCGGCGATTTGAGGAGGCAGGCAAACGTCAGATCATCGTCCGGCAGCAGCACGGCATCGCCGAGCGCCAGCAGATCCATGACCGCGATATGTTCGACAAGCTTCAGCCGATCAGCGCCGGCAACCGGGACACCCTGCTGTTTCAGCGCACGAATCATTTTGTCAAAAAACGCCTTGCGTCGACGCACCAGGATCAGCACATCGCCAGCCGCAAGCGGGCGCAGCCGGCCATGGTCGTCAACCTGATCATGGCCGATGGCAGAAGCGATATGTCGGGCAAGCCGGTTGGCAAGATGCTGCTCGGGGTCGACGACGTCCTGCACCAGAAAGGGATAGTCCCAGCCGTTGAGCTTGTTGCTGTCGGCGGGAGGCGGCGCGAGCGGCCAGATATCGACCCGCCCCGGTACGCCTTCTCGCGCGCAGCGATGGTCAGGAAACTGGCTGTCACTGGTGACGCCTTTCAGCCGCTGCAGATCGCTGAAGACGGTCGCAACCGCGCCAAGCACCGGTTCGGTTGATCGAAACGACAGGTCGAGGACAACATTGCGGAAATCGAGGCCCGCCTGTGTCGCCTTGCTGGCGATACGCAGCCGTTCACTGTCAAAGAGCGCAGGCGCGGCGCCCTGGAATGAGAAGATCGACTGCTTGTCATCGCCCACTACAAAGAGCGTGCGTTTGTTCTCGGTGGCGCCCTTGCCAGCAAAGAACTCTTCGCTTAGCCGGCGTACCAGCTGCCATTGCTCGTGCGATGTATCCTGCGCTTCGTCGATGAGGATGTGTTCGATGCCCTGGTCAAGCTTCCAGCGCACCCAGTCACCGGCCCGCCCGTCGAGCAGGCGGTTGGCGGCCGCGATCAGATCATCAAAACCGAGAAAGGCTTCGCGCGCTTTGGATCGTTCGATATCATCGATGACGGCACGGGCGAGAATGGTGAGCGCCAGTGAAATCTGGCAGGTCTCCAGCGCCCGGCGTTGAGCAATGAGTGCCGAGATGCGCGTCAGCTCGCTGTGCATGAGCGCGTACAGCTCTGGCGCCACCTTCAGTAGTTTTGCCGGCACCAGCCGGCTGGCACTTCGAGGTCTGCCTTCTCCGGTCAGAAAAACAGCTCCGTAGGCACGCGCCTTTTGCCGGCGATCGACGGTCTCAAGTGCTGCCTGCAGCCGGTCTGAAAACTTTTCCTTGTCGCTGGTCTGGTTTTCCTGCCCCCGGATTTCGGCGATTGCCGCTGGCCATTCAGCAGGAGCAAGCGCTGCCTGTGTTAACAGCGCGTCGTCTATTGCCTCGATGGTGAGGTCATCGGCGATGTCGAGCACCCGCCGCAACCGCTTGGCAAGCGCAGGCGCATCGTCAAGGTTTGGCAGAATGTCGTCGATGATCGAGCGGAAGCCGGAGGCCTTTTTGACCTGGGTGGTAAAGCGATCCTCATTGGCGAGCAGCGTGATGTCGCCGAGAGCAGCGCCCACAAGGCTGGACGGCTCGGCAAGGGCTGCTTCCATCACGCGCCCTGCCGCCGCTGTGAGGAATTCCGCCTCGCTGGCGCCGTCAAGTTCACGAAAATTGGCGGGAACACCAGCTTCAAACGGAAATTGATGGAGGAGCGCGTCGCAGAAGGCGTGAATGGTCTGGATCTTCAGGCCACCCGGTGTCTCGATGGCCTTGGCAAAAAGGCCACGCGCATCCTGCAGCATGCGTGCTGATATTTTGTCTGTCGCCTGATCCTGCAAGGCGCCAAGGGACGCCCTCAGCGCCTCATCGCCCATGCCAACCCAGTCGCCGAGATCGGAGAGCAGGCGGTTCGACATATTGGCGGCTGCCGCCTTGGTGAAGGTGAGGCAGAGGATGCGCTCTGGTCTCACCCCCTGGAGAAGCAGGCGCTTCACGCGTTGTGTCAGCACATACGTCTTGCCTGAGCCGGCGATGGCGGAGACGAAAACGACGGCCTCGGGATCGCTGGCGCGGCGCTGGTTCTCGCGCGTGCGCTCATCAACGATATGGCGCGCTGTGCTCATTCCTCGCCGCCTTCGGCTGCAACGCCCCATTCGCGGACACGGGCAAGGTGCAGATAATCATTGTAGCGTGGCGCTTTGGCCGCATGCCCAAGCGCCCGATAAGGAGCGTCCGCCTTGTCAAACGCTGCTATCAGCTGATGCAGACCGGTCCATGCCGCATCGATCATGTCGGCAAGGCTGTCGCCTTTCTCCGCCTTGACGACGTCTTCCTCGGCAGGGGGATCGCCACCCGAAAGCTTGACGTAAAGCAATTCGTCAACCGGCGCGCCTTGCCCTGCCGTCGCGGCAAATGCGCCGTTCTGCAACATCGCTGCTTCAAGCGTCAGCTGCGGGGCAAACCCGTCCTTGATGTCACGTCCCGTCGGCACAGCGCCTGTCTTGAAATCGATGAGTTTCGTGCTGCTCGGGCCAATCTCCAGCCGGTCGGCGCGACCGCGCAGCGTAAACACGCCCGCCGGTGCCGGCCAGGTGATACGCCCCGATGCCTCAATCTCCACCTGGGCGCCGGTCATCCGCCGTCTCTCATCAAAGATGAGGAACCAATCGAAAATACGCAGGAAACGCGGCCACCAGAACGCGCGGACCTGAGGCCAGGCGCTCTCAGCCGCAAATTCCCTTTCCGCCATCGCCAGAAGGGTGGCACGGTCACGCTCGCCGTGTGCCAGCCCTTCCTGGACGCGCTCAAGGCAGGCATGGATGAGCGTGCCGCGCTCGCGTGCGTCAATCGTTTTGTCGAGATCCTCCAAAGCGCGCAGTTTCAGGACATGCCTGGCATAGATCGCGTAAGGGTCGCGGATCAGCGTCTCGATCTCTGTGACTGAAAGCGCGCGAGGCCTGACAGCGAGCGGCGGGCGCGGTTCTGGCTGTGGACAGGGCCGGGGCTCACCATGGCCGGCGTCGATCATGCCGGCAAGGTCAAGGAAGGTCTGCCCCTTTTCGCGCAACACCTGATAGGGGCTCTCGCCGATCACCGCCGCCAGACGTTGCAGCCAGCGCGAGGGAACGCTCGGTGCCGTTCCAGCCTTCAGCGCGCGGGTGAGGATGACATCGCGCGCGCCCAGCGCCTGGGTGAAGTCATGAGCGGCAAGGCCGATGCGTTGTTCGGGCGCTGGCAGCGACATGGCAAGCCGCATCCCGCGCGACAGCCACGCATCGGTGCGCGCGGTGGCCGGCCAAATGCCCTCGTTGAGCCCGCCAAGAATAACGAGGTCAGCTGGCAGCAGCCGTGCCTCCAGCAAGCCGTAAATGCGCAGTCTGGAATGACCCTCGTTTATCGCGCGTGCCGGCTGATCCTGCATGAGCGTCTCGACCGCGCCCGCATATTCCCGCGGATCGATGACAAGCCCGCTTTCGGCCGCATCTGCCAGCTCGTCGAAAAACGTCCACAAAACGCCTTCGCCGGCGTCCTCCGCCGTCCCGTCGATGAGGTGGGCAAGGGCCGCACGATGCATATCCGCCACATCGATCATCGCCATGGCCTCGCGGCTCGTCAGGCAGGTGGCTAATGGCTGTAGAAACATTTCGAGCCGCTCGACGAGGTCAAGGGTCAGCGTAATGTCGCCAGGGGTCAGGCGGACGTTCTCCTTGCCGCTGTTGCACAGCGCCAGCGCTGCACGCAGGCCGGCAATCCCCGTCTGTGGTCGCAGCCCGCGCAGGGCTGCTTGCTCAAGAAGCGATACGGCATGCAGCAACTTCTCGCGCGCAAGACCGAGCCGAACCATCGGATGCTTGAGAAGGGCGAGGAGCGGCAGAGCGGCGAAGTCCTGCGCGGCGGTTTCCGCAACAAGGCGCGCCAGCACGCCAGGCGTGGTCTCCGACAAGGGCGTCCCGGCGGTATCGTCGACCGTCAGATCAAATCGTTGCAGCTCGGCAGTGACGCGCCGTGCCAGCGCCCGGTTGGGCGTGATGAGGGCGATGTGAGCGCCCGGCGTTTCGAGCCCGTGGCGCATCGCCAGCGCGATCGCCAGGCCCTCTTCTTCTTCGCTTGCCGCTTCAATCAGGCCAACGCTGCCGAGTGCCAGGCTGATCACTTCCGGGGCAGGGGGAGAGAGATTCCACTGCCCTGTTGCCTCAGCCGGCCACATGACGCGGCTGAAGAGCGCTTCGCGTGCCGAAAGGGCGTTATCAAGGTCCTGATCGAGGTGCACCACTGCGCCGTCCGGTGGCAGATGGCAGCGAGTGACAAGCGCGTGCAGGCTGGACTGCGGATGGCTGGCAACGCTCTGCCCGCTGCTGGTGCCGGCGATGTTCGCCCACAGCTGTGCGCTCAGATGGCGGTCATAGCCGGGAAGAACCAACGCGCCCCTGGGCAGGCGGGAAATCGCCGCCAGAAGCTCGGCTGTCGTTGGTATCGACCCTGTTGAGCCGGCAGCAATCACCGGTTGGTCGGGAGCGTTGCCGAGCCGGGCCAGCTCCGCTTCCATCACGAGGCGCCGGCGCTGTGCCGGATCAATGCTGCCATGGGCTGCCAGAAAACGCGGCCAGCCCTGCCGCGCCACTTGCAGGAAATCATGAGTAACCTGCCAGTGCTCCTGCAATTCCTGCGGCAGGATAGCATCGAGATTGTCCCACGGCACGCCCTGGGTAGAAAGAAGATCCATCAGCCGCGCCAATTCGCCGGCGAGGAAGGCGGCATCGCCAGCCGTCAAGCGGCGCGTGCCCTTTGCCTCTCCCGCCGCATTGCCCCACGCCAGAATAAAGCGCGTCAGCGTCGTGCGCCTGAGCAATCCGGGAATGGCGGGCGGTAGATCAACCGCACTGTCGTCAATTGCGGCGGACAGGTCGACGGCGTTTTCCTCCTCATCACCAATGGCGCGGATGCGTGGCAGCAAGAGCGCCGGCCCGCCGATATCGAGAAAGCAGTCGAGCACCGCCCGGCAGGCGCGGCGGGTGGGAAGAAGCAGTGTTGCGCGCGCCAGCGACAAGGGATCGGCAGGATCAGGAAAACCGGCAATCAGCCGCCCGTTCAGAAGCGCGTTGACAAGGGTGGCGAGAAACCGCTTTCCCGGCGGGATCGAGAAGACGTTGGGTCCGGCCCCGTTCAATCGATGCCCTCGTTTCAGGCGGCGCTGCGCGCCACGCACTCTTCCGCCTCGCGAATGGCGTCAGGCGTACCCACATGCATCCAGATGCCGTCAAGCCGCAGCCCGAACAATCGCTCGCGCGCCAGCGCCTTGTCAAAAATGCGGTTGAGTGAAAACGGCGTTTCAGGCGTGTTGTCGAACAATTCGGGCTTCAGGATAGCAAAACCGGCATAGGCGAATGGTACCACCTGCCGCTCCGTCCGCCGTTTGAGCCGCCCATCCGGGTCCATGGAAAAATCGCCGGCGCCGCTGAAGCCGATGCTGGTCGCCATGGCTGCCAGCAGCAGCATGGCGTCCATCGTGTCAGCATCCCACTGCGCCAGCATCCGCCCGACATTGTCGCGCGCCCCTTCGATCCACAGCGTATCGCTGTTGGCGATCATGAAAGGTTTGCCGGCAAAATGAGACAAGGCCTTGCGCACGCCACCGCCTGAATCAAGAAGCTCGTCGCGCTCATCCGAGATGATGATCGTCGGGTGATGGCGGCGCCTGAGATGGGCTTCGACGAGATCGGGCAGGTAATGAACATTGACGACGGTGCGTTCTGCTCCGCCGGCCTCGAGGCGGTCGAGGACGTGATCGATCATCGCCCGACCGTTGACCTCGATCAGCGGCTTTGGTGTATGCGCCGTGATCGGGCGCATGCGGGTTCCAAGACCGGCAGCCAGCACCATGGCGGTTGGCGACAATCCATGCGCGCTAAAGGCACTCACGACGAACCACTCCCTGGACCTGTGACTGGCGATGGCGGGACGTTTTCCTCAAACCACCTGCGTATATCGGCAAGGGCCGGATGGAGGAAGCAACGGCCAAGATAACGTCTGATGCGCGGAATATGGCGCAGATAGCCCGGCTTGCCATCCTGCGCTGCAAGCCTGGCAAAGACGCCGAGGATGCGCGTCGCGCGCTGGGCGCCACAGATAGCAAAACTGGCTGTGAAGCCCGCGTCATCGAAGCTGGTGTCCTGTGCCTGGCGCCCGGAAATATAGCGAGCCAGCAGGCTATCCTGAAGCTCCTCGCCGACATCAACCCGGGCATCCTGGATAAGCGACACAACATCATAGGCATAGGGGCCAAGGCGCGCATCCTGCGTGTCGATGAGGCCGATACGCGCAATGCCCCGGCGGGCCGCCAGCCAGTGCAGATTAGGTGAATGATAATCAAACAATGTCCAGGTCCGTGCCGCGCTTTCCAGCTGATCAAAGGGTGTACGCCAGGCGGCAGCGAAGCCGGCGCGCTGGATGGGTGTTGGCTCTCTGCCCATCAGGCCGCCAAGGTATTTGTGAAGAAAAAGGCCTGCTTCGACCTCAAGCGCTTGTCGCGAATAGCGCGGCAGGCGATGAGACACACCCTCGGGCCCTCGCGCCAGCTCCGGCCATGGCTGCGCATGCATCGCCAGCAAGACGTCGATCGCCACTTCGTAGCGCTCTGCCACCGGCTCGCCGTCAATCACCACATATTCTGCGCCGAAATCTTCAAACAGCACGGCCTTTGCCGCTCTGCTGAAGGCGTGAATGGCGGGACTTGATAATCCGCGCCGGTTGAGTTCGCTTGCAATCGCCACCACCGGCGCGATGTCCTCGTTAGGCGCCAGGTGCACAAGCTCCATATAGGCCTTGCGTTCGGCCGAGACCGCGCGATCGGGATGCGCATCGGCATTGAGGAGAACAAGCCGCTGGTGCCCGTCGCGCCGGATGCTCTCATAGGCACGCGGCGATGCATCACCCTGCAGAAATATGCGGTGGGCATCGCCAAGTCCCGCCCCCGCCAGAAACTGCCTGAGATCGGCGAAGCGCTGCAGGCGCCGACGATTGTCGTCACCATGAGCGAGAACCATCGCCTGGCGCTGATCAAGGCCGGACAGGTGAAGCGCAAAGCCGGTTTCAGAATAGCGGCTGGGCCCTTTTTCAGGCCATTCGACCAGGACGGCGCTGCTTTCGAGCGCGTCATCAAGACCCAGCTCATCGGCGTCATCGGGTGATTGCAGGCGATAGAAATCGCTGTGCAGCACGGGAAAGCGGAAGCTCGCGCCGGCATAGGGCTGAACGAGAGTGAATGTCGGGCTGGGAACCTCGAGCCTCTCGTCGTTGGCAAGGGCCCGCAAAATGGCGCGCGCCAATGTCGTCTTGCCAGCGCCAAGCGGCCCCGAAAGCGTCAGGCAGTCACCTGGCCTGAGAAGAAGCGCCAACGCCTCGCCAAACCGGCGCGTTGCCTCTTCGTCCGGTAATGCGACAGTCAGAGATGCGTTCACAAATCCCGCCGATCATTGCGGGCGCTGGTCGAGGCGATGCTGCTCGAGCGCCCGTTCCGGGAAGGTGCACCGCACCCGGGTTCCCTGGCCTATCTGCGACTGCAGCGTGATGTGGCCGCCATGCAGTTCGACGAAGGATTTGACAATCGACAGGCCAAGACCTGCTCCACGATGGTCCGTGCCATTGGCCTTGGTGGAAAATCGATCAAAGACATGCGCCTGATCTTCCGGCGCTATGCCAGGGCCATCATCCCCCACCTCGAAGATGATATCCTGTGCCTGACTGCGGCTGGCTGTCAGCGACACCGACTGGCCGCGCGTGGAAAAGCCGATGGCATTCGACAGCAGGTTGTAGAGGACCTGACGCACCCGCTGCGCATCGGCGTTGAAGGCACCGATGTCGCCATTGACTTCCACGCTGAGTGAAATACCCGCCTCCGCACAGCGCTGGCGCAGCGCGCCCGCTGCGCTTGCCATCACCTCAAGCGGCTCGACACGGGTGATATCAAGGGCGATAGCCCCGGCATCAATGGAGGCAAGGGTGAGGATATCGTCAATGATGGCAAGAAGCGTGTGCGACTGCGAGCTGATATAGCCGATATATTCGCTTTGCCGCGACAGGGCGCTTGCGTCGTGTGTCGTGTCGCGCGCTTTTGCCATGAGCACCGGATCGGCAAGCATTTCGGTGAAGCCGATGATGCTGTTGAGCGGTGAGCGCAACTCGTAGGACACGTGTTGGATAAAGTCATTTTTCAACTGATCGGCATCCACAAGCGCCTTGTTGCGTTCCTCCAGGGCAGTTTTAACTCTGACCGCTGCCGTCTGATCAACAAAGGTGACGAGCGTTGCCCCGCCTGGTAAGGGGCGGCTTGATACATCGATCACCACGCCGTCGCGCCGCGACAGGCTGGTCGTGAAGACGCTGCGGTCCTCGCCCATGGCGATGACGCCGTTCTTCAACCCTGACCAGACCGGCGGATCGTCATGAAGGACGGCAAACCAGGCGATCAGCTCATCGATATGCGGGTGCTTTTCGAGATCAAGCGTATCGGCCTCGTCGACGCGCCACATGCTGGCAAACGCCGGATTGAACAATTGCAGCCGTCCATCGGAACCAAACACAATGACCGCGTCGGTGAGGGCCTCGAATGTCTGGCGTTGCACCCGCTCATGGGTGGCGTAGCGCCGCCGCAATTCTTCAAGCTCTGACAGGTTCTCATTGATGATGGTATAGCCGCCATCGCGCGTCGGCAGGCTTGCAACCCGCAACACCCTGCCTTGTGGCAAGTACCAGGTCTCGTCGACCGCGCCTTCCCGCGAGCGCGTCAGATAGCGCTTTTTCCAGCCATTGAAATCGCGCTCATCGGGCAGAAGGCGCAGCGCCCGCAAATGATCGAGGATAGCTTCGTCCTCGGGATTATCCGCAATGAACGCGTCATTGATGTCCCACAATTCACGCCATGCCGGATTGGCATAACGCAGCCGCTGATCGGCGCCAAAAACGGCAATCCCCGTGCGCAAATGTTTGAAGGCGTTCTGCTGCGCCGACAGCAGTGCCGACATTTCGCCGCGCACTGTTTCAAAGTCGGAAATGTCGAAGGCGAGCGCTGCAACTGATCCGCCCATTGGCAGCAGCGATATGTCATAGCCGCGCTTGCTGGAGCCGCCCTCCAGCACGATGCGCTGATGCCAGGGCTTGCCGGCGCGCCATGCCTCCTGCGCGGCTGCGCGCTGTTCAGGACCAATATTCGCCCACCCATCTGTGCCGCTTGGAAAAGGCGGTGCGGCTGCGCTGGCTGCATTGCGCCACACAATGGCTCCGCTGACATCCTGGATCCAGGCCGGATGGGGCAGGTCAGCGAGCAGCTTTTTCGCCGCTTCGTCGGATGATGGCAGGGCGCGTTCAGCCACCGGCACGGCGCGCAGGACCAGGATCGCATTGTGACTGGTGTAAAGCCCCTGCGCGTTCAGCCGTTCCCCTTTGCTTGTGGTCACCGTCTCGCTGAACGTGGCACCGCGCTTCCACAGCTGCGCGAGATGTGCCGTCAGCTTCTCCGCGCTCGGCCCGTCAAGCCATGTGTCAAACATCATGAACGGGCCGGCGCGCGAGGGGATCGTCTCGCTCATCGTGAGTGTGTTGCGCAGGTATTGCGGCAGGCCTCCCGGTTCATCCCACACCGCCATCACCAGGGCGTCCTGGCCAATCACCGTCTCGACCACCGCGAGGCGTTGCGCCTGGCGCGATTGCTGAAGGAGGAGATCGCTGTCCGCGCCGGTAAGCCGGTTGTGCCCCCGCCAGGTGAAGAGGCCGGCAAAAAACAGCAAAACAAAGAGGATAGCGGCAATGACCGCAGTGATCACAGTGGGATGGCCAAGCGATAGGGAAGGCGCTGATGCGCCGAGCAAAAGCGACACAGGAAGAAGAACGCTCAGCCTTGTGATGGCAGAACCTGTCCTCTTGAAATTGTCGCAAATACTCATCTGCTCGACCCTGATCGCGCGTTGTGCATGGCGGGGAGCCCGGTGATTGATCGCGGCCCGTCGCAAAAGCGAATCGCGTCGAACATGCCTGATTTGAGCATCCGCGCCTACGAGTCCGAAACGGGAACGCATCTTGTTCACATCAAAGTCGAGAAATTTGTGCGTCAAAACAAAAGGCCCCGCCGAAGCGGGGCCTGAAAAAGGTCGGTGAGCCCTGTCGCTTAGTAGCGATAATGATCCGGCTTGAACGGGCCTTGCTGGCCAACGCCGATGTAGGAGGCCTGATCAGCGCGCAGAGTGGTGAGCTTCACGCCGATCTTTTCCAGATGCAGCATGGCGACCTTCTCATCAAGGCGCTTGGGCAAGGTGTAGACCTTCTTGTCGTACTGGCCGGGGTTGGTCCACAACTCGATCTGGGCAATCGTCTGGTTGGTGAACGACGCCGACATGACGAAGGAGGGGTGGCCCATGGCATTGCCGAGATTCACCAGGCGCCCCTCGGACAGCAGGATGATACGACGACCGGAGGCCAGTTCGATCTCGTCAACCTGCGGCTTGATGTTGTTCCATTTGAAGTTCTTGAGCGAAGAAACCTGAATCTCGTTGTCGAAATGGCCGATATTGCAGACAATCGCCCGGTCCTTCATCGCCCGCATATGCTCGATCGTGATGATGTCCTTGTTGCCGGTGGCGGTCACGAAAATGTCGGCGCGCGGCGCTGCATCTTCCATCGTCACCACTTCATAACCTTCCATCGCCGCCTGCAAGGCGCAGATCGGATCGACTTCCGACACCATGACGCGGCAACCAGCCTGGCGCAGAGAGGCGGCCGAGCCCTTGCCCACATCGCCGAAGCCGGCAACGAAGGCGACCTTGCCAGCCATCATCACGTCAGTGCCACGGCGGATCGCGTCAACAAGCGATTCGCGGCAACCATAGAGATTGTCGAATTTCGACTTTGTGACGCTGTCATTGACGTTGATCGCCGGGAACAGCAGCTTGCCGGCGCTGGCGAGCTGATAGAGGCGGTTGACGCCCGTGGTTGTTTCTTCCGAGACGCCGCGGATCGAGGCTGCAAGCTCGGCGAACCAGCCCTTGGGCTTTTCGATGAGTTTCTTCTTCAGCAGCGCAAAGAAGATTTCTTCTTCTTCCGTTCCCGGCTTGTCGAGGAAGGCAGTATCGCCATTTTCCGCCCGCAGGCCAAGATGAACGAACATGGTGGCATCGCCGCCATCATCAAGGATCATGTTGGGCATGCCGCCGCCATGCCAGTCAAAAAGCTTGGCCGTGTAATCCCAGTATTCAACCAGCGTTTCGCCCTTGTAGGCAAAGACAGGCGTGCCGCCGGCCGCAATTGCGGCAGCTGCGTGGTCCTGCGTGGAATAAATGTTGCACGACACCCAGCGGACATCAGCGCCCAGCACTTTCAGCGTTTCGATAAGAACCGCCGTCTGGATCGTCATGTGCAGCGAGCCGGCGATGCGCGCGCCCTTGAGCGGCTTTTTTGCACCGTATTCCTCGCGCGTCGCCATCAGCCCGGGCATTTCGGTCTCAGCAATGGCGATTTCCTTGCGGCCAAATTCCGCGAGGCTGATATCCTTGACGATGTAATCCTGAGCGGCCATGCCGAAAGCTCCCGTGACAAATTGGCGTTGTTAGTGTCCGTGCGAGCCTATAACCGGCCTTGTCGTCGTTCGCAATAGGAAATAAAGATATTTTTATATATTGAACAGCCGTGCGTTTGCCGGCGGGTTATTCCTCTTCGCCGAAGCGATTGAGAATAAGCGCTGAAATAGCCTCAAGCGCGGCTGCCGCATCCGCCCCGTCACAATGGACGGTAACGGTGGTCCCCGGCGCTGCCGCCAGCATCATGAGCCCCATGATGGACGTGCCGCCCACTGTTTCGCCCGCACGACTGACCCAGACTTGTGAGGAAAATCCTTCAACCAGCTGCACGAGCTTGGCGGAAGCGCGGGCATGGAGACCGCGCTTGTTGAGGATAGGAAGCTCGCGCATCAACGCGCTGTCAGGGAAATCAGCCGGCATCAGGGCACCTGCACAAAGGGGTGCCAAACTGCTTGAAATCAAGTGTGAATGCAAGGTGTTGGGTGGTGTTTAATTACCCGCCAGCACCCGGCTTGCGGAGCGGATGTATTTGCGCCCCGCTTCCTCCGCGCAGGCAACAACATCACGCAGCCGCCCGTCATGGCGCGTTTTGGCCAGTTTCACCAACATCGGCAGATTGACGCCGGCAATGACCTCGTAGGCGCCTTCATCCATCACCGATATGGCAAGATTGGACGGGGTACCGCCGAAAAGATCGGTCAAAATGACCACACCATCGCCACTGTCGACGCCCATCGACGCGTCGAGAATGTCGCGCCGCCGGCGCTCCATGTCATCATTGGGGCCGATACAGATGGTCGCAACTTGTTTTTGCGGACCAACCACATGCTCAAGAGCTGACCGAAATTCTTCGGCAAGCCGCCCGTGAGTAACCAGAACCAGGCCGATCATCGACTCGCTCTAACTGTGAGTGCCACTCAACCGCAACCGCAGACCGGCCGGGCGAGTTACATGGGCTTTTTTGCAGTGCAACGCAAGTTATCCAGCACGCTTACAAACAGTCAAGATCAAGTCTCGTTCCCGACAGACCCAGCACCGCCAGCACGAGGGAGGCCGGGTCAGAGGCCCTGGACGCGACATGAACGCATTGAAGTGCAACGTTCTCGATCATGACATGATCTTGGTATTCATCAGGTAAACGCAACGATGAGCCAAGCTCGATCACCGCCTTCACAACTGCGTGTGGCTCATGGGCGACCCGGAAAATACCCTGTCCCCGCACTTCGATGAGGCCTTCCAGCGGGGGCGAGGGCGAGGCAATCAGGCGGCCGCCTTCCTGCCTGACGATGGTCTGGTCATCGGCCACCAGCCGCACGAGTGTCTGCCCGCCATGCGGACGCAGGGGCGGCCTGGTCATCAGGCTCCACGCCAGCGCGGATTTCCCGCTGCCCGAGGGACCTCTGATCAAGAGAGCGCCAGGTCCAACCAGCACCGTCGTTGCATGCAGACGCACCATCGTCAGCTGGCCGGCAAACGAACGACGAAACGCGCGCCCGCAACCTGCGGCAGGCCGTCCCCATCACTGACCGTGCGATTGCTGGCGATGATCCGCCCGCGATGGGCCTCAACGATCTGTTTGGTGATCGACAGGCCAAGGCCGGAATTATTGCCGAAGGCACTTTCCGGGCGGTCGGTATAAAAGCGCTCGAAAACACGCTCGATCGGTTCAGCCGCAATCCCTGGCCCATCGTCATCCACCGTGATCTCGATGACGCCGCCCTCGCGCTTGGCGGAGACCCGGATCTCGCCACCCTGATGAGAAAAGGAGCGCGCATTGTCGATCAGATTGGTGAAGACACGCGCCAGCCTGCCGCCATGGCCGCTGGTCATGAACGTTCTGGCTCCCAGGGCATGGCGCTCCAGGGTGAGCCGGATGCTCGGCCCATCGGTTTGCGCTGTGTCGTTATAATGGCTGCAAATGCCGATCAGGATGCCACCGACATCAATCGCCTCGCGCTGTTCGCGCTGCAGTTCAGCATCAAGCCGCGAGGCATCCGCGATATCGGTGATGAGGCGGTCGAGACGGCGCACATCGTGATTGATGACGTGAAGCAGGCGGCGGCGCTGATCATCTGTGCGCGCCAGAGGCATGGTTTCAACCGCGCTGCGCAGCGAGGTCAGCGGGTTTTTCAATTCATGGGCAACATCGGCTGCAAAGCGCTCGATGGCCTCGATGCGCCCGTAGAGTGCGGCTGTCATGTCGCGCAGCGCGCCGGAAAGATGGCCGATCTCGTCCTGACGGTCCGTGAAATCGGGAATCTCGGCGCGCGCCCTCGACAGGCCGCGCACTTTTTCAGCCGCCTCCGCCAGCCGGCGGACCGGCCCGGCAATCGACCCCGACAGCAGCAGCGACAGCACCAGCATGACAGCGCACGCGACCGCAAACACGCGCAGGATTGCCAGCCGTTCGGCATCAATGATGGCATCGATATCCCCCCCTTGCGTCGACAGCAGCAGGGCGCCAATCGCACTGCGTGCCTTCTGCACGGGAACGGCAACCGAGACGATCAGTTCGCCGCGCTCGTTGACGCGCACCACCGGTGCCGAGCGACCGGCGAGCGCCAGCACCACTTCCGGATATCCTCTGCCCTCAGTGGCGCCGAGCTCGCGATAGCGCGGCAGATCGTCACGTGCGAAAACAGCGCGCAACGACCGCCACGCCTGATCAAGCAGGCCTGGCTTGACGCCGGGGCGCAGGGCATCAGGGCGGATCGCTTCGCCGCGCGTGAACAGGAAACTCGAATCAACGACGAGCGCCCCGTCATTATCGTAGACCCTGGCGCGCAATTTCGCTGGCGCGATGAGGCGGCGCAGCAGCGGCGCCACCTGTTCGGGATTGATGCCAAACGACAAGCGCTCGCCGTCCCCTGGACTATCCTCGCCGTCGCCGCCAACCAGCGCGCCGGGATTAAGCGCAATCGCCCCGTCATCGACCGTCGCGTTGCCAGCAATCGCTGCTGCGATGATCTCTCCCTGCGTCAGCAGGCTTTGCACCCGGGCGTCGATGAGCCCGGCACGAAACTGGTTCAGATAAAGGATGCCGAAGAGAAGTGCGGCGAGCCCGGCCAGGTTCAAGATGACGATGCGCCGGCTGAGCGATGAAAAGAAATAGTCGACGATGGCACGCCTGCCTCGTCGCAGGCGCAGCAGCACGGCGCGGAAAAACGGCAGATGAGCCGGCAAAGCGCGCGCCAATGTCAGGCGTGCCATGTGCAGCCATCGCCGCCGTGGCGTGCTCGTCTGAATTGCCATCACCGTCTGCCCGCTCGCTGATCGCCCGCACGGGCGATAGCGCAGACGTGTCGCGGGTTCCTGTTGCATGCATCGCGCCACATCGCTGCCGGGCCTCCTCGCCGGACGATACCGCCGGCGTGTGCCTTGATGCAATCATACAGGCGCCGGTGACGACGGCCCCGGGGGCCCGAGCCTAGATTTCCTTGAAGCGGTAGCCGACGCCGTAGAGCGTCTCGATCATGTCGAAATCATCGTCCGCCACCTTGAATTTCTTGCGCAGGCGCTTGATGTGGCTGTCAATGGTGCGGTCATCGACATAGACCTGATCGTCATAGGCCGCATCCATCAGGGCATTGCGGCTTTTAACGACGCCCGGACGTTGCGCCAGCGCATGCAGGATCAGGAATTCCGTGACAGTCAGAACCACGGCCTTGCCCATCCACGTGCAGGTGTGGCGCTCCGGGTCCATGCGCAGATGCCCGCGATCAAGCGCCTTGTTCCCCAGATCTCCCGCCTTGGTGGCAGCGCCATTGGCCGCCGCCGCCTCCTTGCCACCGGCGCGGCGCAGAACCGCCCGCACCCGCTCAACCAGCAGGCGCTGGGAGAAGGGTTTGCGCATGAAATCATCAGCCCCCATCTTGAGGCCGAACAATTCGTCGATCTCTTCATCCTTGGAGGTCAGGAAGATGACAGGCATCTCCGATTTCTGCCGCAGACGGCGCAGCAATTCCATGCCGTCCATGCGTGGCATCTTGATATCAAGAATGGCAAGATCAGGCGGGTTGGTCTTGAACCCCTCCAGCGCCGACACGCCGTCAGTATAAGTTGAGATACGATAGCCTTCAGCTTCAAGGGCAATTGAAACAGATGTCAGGATGTTACGGTCATCATCGACCAGGGCAATGGTAGGCATCGGCACCTCGTGTTAGGAAAGACAGACCATAGAACGAAGAGGGGCCGAATTGTGGCAAAGCGGACAGTAATAACAAAGACGCTACAACCAATTGATATCAAAAAAGAAATTGCATATCGCCATGGCTGAGCCTGACGAAGGGCGTACGGGGGATCGCCGTCCCTTGGGCGCAATCACTCCCTCCGCCGCCCGTCTTCCTGAGGTCGACGGGGCGGCATTCGACACGATGGGCGTCGCCAGACGCTTGCTGCGCGCCAGCGGGCAGGGGACGCTCGCCACGCTCGATCCTGCAAGCGGCTATCCGCTGGCAACCCTTGTCACCTGCGCGCCTGCAGTGAATGGCGCGCCACTCTTTTTCCTCTCCGCCCTCTCCCTCCACACCCGCAATCTGCAGGCTGATCCGCGCGTCTCTCTCCTGTTGATGGCCGGTGGCAAGGGCGATCCGCTCGCCCATCCGCGCCTGAGCCTTGTCGGGCGCTGTCTGCGCGATGACGATGACACGGCAAAACCCCGCTTTCTCGCCCGCCATGCCAAGGCGGCGCTTTATGCCGATCTGCCGGATTTCGCCATGTGGCGGCTGGAAATCGACGCGGCTCACCTCAATGGCGGTTTTGCCCGCGCGCGCATGCTGACACCGGGCGATCTGCTGTGTGAGCCTGCGGTCAGCGACGCCTTCGCGGCGCAACAGGCAGTGGTGCTGGCCCATTTGCAGCGCCACGCGCATGCCGATATCGCCCGCCTTTTGTCAGCCGATCCGCAGCACGTCACCCTTCTCGCGGTTGACGCCGATGGCCTTGACCTGACGCTTGGGGGACAAGGACGCCGCCTTGCCTTTTCCCGCCGCCTCAACGCGCCTGACGAGGTGATGGACGCCGTGTCACAGATGGCCGGCAACGCCCGCAGCCCGGCACCGTGAGCGCGGCGATGGGCGCCTGGTTGGCGGGACACCACTGCAATCCGCCACGCCCGGCGTGGCAATGCCGGCTCATCACCAGCCAACCTCACTCGTGGTCATTGCCCGATACAAGATGATCAGCTAAACCGACGACAGGCACCCGTAGCTCAGCTGGATAGAGCGCTGCCCTCCGAAGGCA
>DEZK01000009.1 GCA_002365175.1 Raskinella chloraquaticus (SeqCode) | reverse complement strand
CTCTAAATGAGAGCGGAACGCCCGCCCCTTGAAAGGCGGGCGTTTTGCTGTCCTCACGGTCGCGCTTACCCCAACCGAGCCAGGACCGGGAATGTCTCCAGCATCCAGATGGCGACATTGCTGATCGTGCCCGTGAGAAAGAGGATGCCGGTGGCAACCAGCGCCCCGCCCATGACTTTTTCCACGATCGGCAGAAAGCGCCGGAACCGCAGCGACGCGGTGAGAAACGGTCCGATGGCAAATGCTGCGAGCATGAACGGGACGCCGAGCCCGGCTGAATAGACTGCAAGCAGACCGATACCGCTCCACACTGTGTTTTCACTCGCCGCCACGGCGAGAATTGCCGCCAGCACCGGACCGATGCACGGCGTCCAGCCAAAGGCGAAGGCAAGCCCCATGAGGAAGGCTCCCGCAAAGCCGGCCTGCCGCGGCGCCTCGAACCGCGCTTCGCGATAAAGCAGCGCCAGGCGGAAAACACCGAGAAAATGCAGGCCCATGATGATGATGAGGACGCCGGCGATCTGCCCGAGCAACGCCAGATGGCGCGCGAGCGCCTGCCCCAGCACCGAGGCGGTAGCCCCCAATGTGATGAAAACGGTTGAAAAACCGAGGACGAACAGCAGCGCGCTCACCGCCACCCGGCGCCGGTCGAGCGGTTGCGCCGCCTCATGTGCCGTCAGCTGATCAAAGCTCACGCCGGCGAGATAGCACAGATAAGGCGGCACGAGCGGCAGCACGCACGGGCTGAGAAAGGACAAAAGGCCGGCCCCGAACGCCGCAAGAATCGTTACAGTCATACCATCACTCCCACCAGCCATTCAGACCAGACGAAGGCTGTTCCGCCCTTGCGCCAGCCGCGCTTGCCGGCCACAAACGGGTGCCGCACACCGCTCTAGCCTAAGGATGCTTCACCAGCCATGCGAAATCTCGTGACCGATGTTGCCGGGATCAGCGTTGGACACGCCGGCGATGATCACCTGATATCGGGCGTCACCGCTCTGGTGTTTGACCATCCGGCAGTCGCCAGCGTCGATATTCGTGGCGGCGCCTCCGGCAGCCGTGAAAGCGACCTCCTGCTGCCCGAACGCCTGGTCGAGCATGTCGATGCCATTATTCTTTCCGGCGGCTCGGCCTTTGGCCTCGATGCGGCATCGGGTGCCATGGCGGCGCTGGCGAAAACGGGGCGCGGCTATGCGGTTGGCCCGGCGCGCGTGCCGATTGTGCCGGCAGCCATCCTCTTTGATCTGCTCAATGGGGGGAATAAAGCCTGGGGCGACTATCCGCCCTATCGCGAACTGGGCGCGGCCGCCGTCACCGCCGCAGGCCGGGATTTTACGCTCGGCAGCGTCGGCGCCGGGCTTGGTGCCACGATTGCTGATCTGAAAGGTGGCCTTGGGTCGGCTTCCGCCATCGCCGCCGCCGGTCAGACCATCGGTGCGCTGGCAGCCGTCAACGCGGTTGGCCGGGTGACGATGGGCGATAGCCTCCATTTCTGGGCAGCCCCCTTCGAGATCGACAGCGAATTCGGCGGCCATGGCCTGCCGCCTGACCTCGTGCCCGCAACCACGACGCTCGCGCTCAAAGGGGGGATTGGTCAGTCAACGACCCTTGCGGTGATAGCCACTGATGCCACACTCACCAAGACCCAGTGCCGCCAGCTTGCCATGATGGCGCAGGACGGATTGGCGCGCGCGATCTATCCTGTCCATACCCTTCATGACGGCGACACCGTCTTTGCTGCGGCAACCGGGCACCGCCCCGCCCCCCGAGATGCCGGCGAGATGACGCTTCTCGGCGCCCTTGCTGCCAACACGCTGGCCCGCGCCATCGCCCGTGCCATCCATGAGGCGGCAAACGACAAAGGTTCCCCTCTGCTGCCGAGCTATCGCCAGAAATGGGGCCGTTGAGGCTCTACTTTTACCGCAGCTTGCGCCTGCAACCGATTCTGACGACTCAGATTTCTGCCAGCAGGCAGCTACGTGAAACGCTTGAGCGATAACGATGCCGGATCAACCAGCGGCGTTGACCCGCTCACCAGGTCGGCTACAAGCCGCCCCGTCGCCGCCCCCAGACCAATCCCCCAATGCCCGTGGCCAACGGCAAGCCACATGCCGGGGACGCCAGGCGTGGCGCCGATGATCGGCGCACCATCAGGCGTATTGGGCCGGCGTCCGAGCCAGGCTTGCGGCTCCAGCCTCTTGTCGAGCGGGAAGAGCGTGCGGGCGGCTGCTTCCGCCTTGTCAAGCTGCACCGGCGTTGGCGGCGCGTCGCGATCATTGAATTCGGCTCCTGTGGTGATGCGGATGCCTTTCATCATCGGCGTCATGTTGTAACCGCCCTCCACATCGAGCATCGGGCGGCCTGGTACGGCATTGCCGACAGCCGAATAATGCATGTGATAGCCGCGCTTGACCGCAATCGGCACATCAACCGCGAAACGGGCAAGAAATTCCTTTGCCCATGGCCCGAGCGCCACGACCACCTGATCGCCCAGAATGACGCCATTTTCAGATGCCAGCGCGAAGCCTGAGGCACGGCGCACCAGCCCGCCGGCATCCGCAGTCACAAAGACGCCACCCAGCTTCTGCATATGCTCGACATAGGCTTTGGCGAGCGCACCGGGATCCGATGTTGAGGACGCCGCACTCAAATAGGCCGCGCGCGTCATCACCGGCTTGACATGCGGTTCCAGCGCCGCAATGCCCGCGCTATCCAGCTCATCGACCGCAACCCCGTATTTGCGCATCAGGTCATGATCCCGGCGCTCGGAATCAAATCCGCCCTGCGTCCGGTAAAGATGCAGCCATCCCGTATCGCGGATGAGGTGAGAGACCCCCGCCCGCGCCGCCAGCCCCTTGTGCTCGGCGATCGCATGCGCCGCGAGTGGCGCCAGTCGGGCAGCTGACGCTGCGATGCGCTCAGGCGATGACTCGCGGTAATAGGCAAAGAGCCAGCCGGCGATGCGCGGCACGAAGCCGGCGTTGAAATGAAGATGCGCCGTCTGTCCCGAAAGATAGCGCAGCAATGTCGGCAGATGGCGCGGAAACGCGGTTGGCAGCAGCGAGGACCGGTCGATCACCCCGGCATTGCCGTAGGACGTGCCCTCGCCTGGCGCCTGACGATCAACCAGCGCCACTTTGAGGCCGCGCTCGGCCAGAAAGGCTGCCGAGGCAGCACCCACCATGCCGGCGCCCAATACGATAACATCAACCTTGTGTTCCATCCTGGCCTCCGCGCTCGCGCCACCTTTACCTAAGGTCAGGACCCGTTAATTTGGGCGAAACG
>DEZK01000005.1 GCA_002365175.1 Raskinella chloraquaticus (SeqCode) | reverse complement strand
GGATGCTGTCGTCGTCGGCGCAGGAACTGTCATTGCCGATAATCCGCGGCTGACGGTGAGGCTGTGCGAAGGGCGCAGTCCGGTGCGCGTCATCATCGATCCGCGCGCCCGCGCTCCCTCGTCGGTCACCTGCCTGTCGGACGCGGCGGTTCGCACCATTCGCATCCAGGCCTGCGATGCGCCGCCCCTTCCGGGGCTCGAAGTGATCAAACTGCCAACCCAAGGCGGCAGTATTTCCCCACGCGCCATCGTTTCCGCCTTGGCGGACCTTGGTTTACGCCGCCTGCTGATCGAAGGTGGCGCCACCACGGTGTCGAATTTTATTGATGCGGGGGTCATAGATCGCTTGCACGTTCTTGTGGCGCCGGTCATTCTTGGCTCAGGCAAGCCGGGGCTTGAACTGGCGCCGATCGGAAAGCTTTGCCACGCGCTGCGCCCGGCAACGATGGTTCATGTGCTTGGTGACGGCAATGTGCTGTTTGATTGCGACTTGCGGCAATCGTGTGAGGAGTTGGTAGAAGATGCAGAGCCAAGTTCAAGCCCTCGGCAAGATCACCTATTCGCGGGCCGCCATCCTTCTCCACTGGGCGACAGCCCTGTGCGTTCTGATCGCTATTCCACTGGCGATAGCCATGAACAATCTGCCGGAAGGACCGCTGCAGGACACGCTGTTTAACTATCACAAATCCTTCGGCCAGCTCATCTGGTTCATCGCCGTATTGCGGATCGCCAATCGCTGGATTGACGGAGCGCCGGTGCCGGTACCCACACTGACAGCCTTTGAGCGGCAGGCCTCGCATGTCGTTCACATCCTGCTCTATGTACTCATCTTCGTTTTGCCTATCCTTGGATATCTGGGCACGGGTGCCTATCCCGCCCCCCTCACCTTCTTTTTCTTCGATATGCCCAATATCGTGCCCGCCTTCATGAAAAACGAGGCGACATCGGGAAATCTGCTCTTTGCTCATAAAGTGGCCGGGATCACCCTGACGGTGCTGGTGAGCCTGCATATTGCGGCTGCTCTCTTTCATGCGCTCATCAAGAAAGACGGCGTGCTGGCGCGTATGACCGGCAACGCCGGGTAATCCTGCTCAGATCCCGGCAAATTGTCGCAGCCGGCGCAGTAACGTCTCGCGCAGCTCGCGCGCTGAGGCTGTGAGCTCAGCCACTTTCCGACGCATGGCAACGACGACAGGCCGCGACAGGATATAGCCGCGAAAGCGCTCAAACCACCGCCAGCCGACGGCAAACCAGCGATAGGTCATGAGCTGGCCGTGGCCAGCATGGAGGATACGCTCAGCCAGCACCAGGCTGACCGCGTAGCCGATGACAAGAAAGGAAATGCCGCTCAAGACATGCCCGGTTGCCAGCAGATAGAGCCCGCCGATTTTCAATGGTTCAGCGATGGCAAGCGGCGTCACCACCAGCGCCAGCACGCCCCAGCGTGGCAAGGTTTCGACCCAGCGCAGAAAGCGCTCGAACAGACGGATGTGGGCTAGAAAACGCCACAGCGGCGCGCCGATATAGGCAATCAATTCATGGATCAGGATGCCAGCGGCTACGAGGCCGCGCAGGAGCGAGATCAGCTTCGAAACCAGATCGGCCATGGGCCTCCCGCGCCGTCAACATGACAGGCATGCCTGCACATGGGGCGTCGGGTGCCAGATCGCAACCCTATTGCCTGATGGTTCCGGTCAGATGGCGGCGGCGCGGCGCCATCTTCAATAAACGACGACGGAGCGGATGGATTTACCCTCATGCATGAGATCAAACGCGGTGTTGATCTGATCAAGCGGCATGGTGTGGGTGATCAGATCATCGATGTTGATCTTGCCCTCCATGTACCAGTCGACGATTTTCGGCACATCGCTGCGCCCGCGCGCGCCGCCGAAGGCAGAGCCTTTCCAGACGCGCCCGGTGACAAGCTGGAAGGGGCGGGTTGAAATTTCCTGCCCTGAGGGCGCAACGCCGATAATGATGCTTTCGCCCCAGCCGCGATGGCAGCATTCAAGCGCCTGGCGCATGGTGGCGGTCGAACCGATGCACTCGAACGAAAAATCAGCGCCGCCGCCGGTGAGATCAACGATGGCCTGAACCACCTTGTCGCGGCCCACCTCGTCGGGGTTGATGAAATGCGTCATGCCGAATTTTGTCGCCATACCCGCCTTGGCGGAATTGAGATCAACGCCGATGATCTTGTCAGCACCCACCATGCGGGCACCCTGGATGACGTTGAGGCCGATACCTCCCAGTCCGAAGACCACGACATTGGCGCCGGGCCATACCTTGGCCGTGTAGACCACCGCGCCGATGCCGGTCGTCACCCCGCAGCCGATATAGCAGATCTTGTCGAAGGGGGCGTCGTCGCGGACCTTCGCCAGCGCAATTTCCGGCAGCACGGTGAAGTTCGAGAATGTCGAACAGCCCATATAGTGAAAAACGGTGTTGCGGCCCCGCCCGGCTGATTCACAGGCAAAGCGGGTTGTCCCGTCCGGCATCACACCCTGACCCTGCGTTGCGCGGATGGCGGTGCACAGATTGGAGCGCCGCGACAGGCAGGTTTTGCACTGGCGGCATTCAGGCGTGTAAAGCGGAATGACATGGTCGCCCACTTTGAGCGATGCCACGCCGGCGCCCACCTCGCGCACGATGCCTGCGCCCTCATGGCCAAGGATTGCCGGGAATTTCCCTTCCGAATCGAGGCCTGAAAGCGTGTAGGCGTCCGTGTGGCAGACGCCGGTTGCCATGATCTCCACCAGCACTTCGCCTGCTTGCGGTCCGGCAAGCTCGACGGTTTCGATCGTCAAAGGCTTGTTGGCTTCCCAAGCGACGGCGGCGCGGGTTTTCATGGGGGCTCCGGTGGTGGGGTGATTCAAGTGTCGGCAAGCTAGCGCGGGTGGGAGGAGGTGGGAAGGGAAGAGTGGGTGTGCCTGTTCTGTATCGCGTCAGACGATTGGTCGAGGCACATACCGGCCGACAGGAAAGGCGTGGAAACCTGGGACAAGGCCGGGCATGACGGTGGTGGCCTGCAAGATTCAACCCCCCGCCTTGTCCAGCACCTCTTCGGCCCATTGGTTGAGGCTTTTGCCTGAAAGCTCGGCTGCCAGCGCCGCCTTGCGGTGGACATCCGGATTGACGCGAAACATCATCTGGCCGGAATAGGCCTTCTGCGGTTTTTTACCGACCTTCCGGCAAGTCTCGATGTAATCATTGATAGCCTCGTGAAAGGCCTCGCGCAGGGCTTCGACCGTCTCGGCGTGGAAGCCGATGCCATCGCGGATGCCTGCCACCTGTCCGGTGAAAATGCCGTCCCCGTCATCATAGGCAATGCGAGCGGAATAGCCCTTGTAGGTCATGCTGTTGATCGTGCTGTTGATCATGGCGTCACTCCGATCCTTTCAAGATAGGCCCGCGCGGCACGCACCTGATAGCGTTTGGCTTCCTTCGCCGGATGCGGGCGGTGGAAGGTCTCGACCTCGCCATCCTTCTCGAACCGCACCCGCGAGCCGCGCCCTTCGATGATCCGAGCCCCGGCCGCAACGAGCAAGCCCTCGACATCCGCCCATGCCAGCGTGCCCGAAATCGGGTCCGCGAAAACAGCGTCGAGCGTCCTGCGATGCCGGTTGTTCATATGAAGGGTTTATAATAAATGCTTGCATAAAATGCAAGCGCAATCATCTAGAGATGGAAAACCCGCCCCTCCTGCATCACCACCACCGGCCTGCCTATCGACGTTGGAGAATGTGGCTCTTGCCGTCAGGTGCACAGCCCAAGCGGACCTATTCTGCCCGCAACAGGCGAATATCGACTTCGCGGATGACGTAGCGCCATTCCTCGCTGCTGCGCAGATCGGCAACCAGATCCTCGAACGCATCGGCATGGGCGGGCGCATATTCGAACCAGGTGAGGAAGTCGAAGGGTTCGCCCAGATCGCGCGCATGATGAAGGCGGCGGGCAATCGCCGGCAGGTATTTCATCGAGCGGGCGGTATGGCGCGAGACCTCCTCGAAGATGGCGCGGCGGCGATCCTGACCAAGCGCCCACCATTCGGACGATTTGCGGATGGGAATGAGGGCCGCGCACCGCGCCTCGGGCCGGTTCAGCGGCGGCGACGCAGCGCGCAATTCGCCAAGCTCCTTTTCAGTCGCATAGCGCGGATGACTGACGACGCCCTGCAATTGCCAGCTGGCGTTGCGCGAGGTGTCAGGCTTGCTTTCGCTGACCGACAGACAGGCAGCGGACGCAAGGCCATCGCCGATAAACGGGCGATTGCTGGTGATCTGCCACGCACCCTCTGAGCCAGCGGAAAACCAAACATGGGTTATCGAACTCATGGCTGCCCTTTCGCGTCTGCCGGCATGGCAGAAAATCCGGTCTTGCCAGCGTCATTCTGAACGATTGCCTGACGCGCCGCATAGCGCAAAATATCATCAATATCCATAAAGCTTTGGCCGCGCTCCCTGATCGCATCGATCACGCGGTCAGGGCCGCCGATGCGGTTCATGGCGACAATTTCCGCCGCCTTCGGCAGCAGCGAAATAGTCGTGGGCGCGCCACAACGCACAACAGATGCGCCAAGATGCCTCGCTTGCGCCAAGCGAACGATTGCCTCAACGCTGTTAGCGGCGAGGAATGGAGAAGAAGAACATATGACGCGACCAGCCACTACCAGCCTCGTGTGGTTTCGCGACGATCTGCGGGTCAGCGATCATCCGGCCCTTGCGGCAGCGTGGGCAAAGGGCGGACCCATCATCGCCGTCTATATTATGGATAAAGCGGCCGCCCGGCGCCCCCTGGGGGCAGCGGCGCGCTGGTGGCTGCACGGATCGCTTGTCAATTTGCGCAAAAACCTGGCGGCGCTGGGCATACCGCTGATCCTGCGGCGGGGTGCGACGGCCACTATTTTGAATGAATTAGTCGACCAAACCGGCGCGACCTCATTGGTCCATGGCAGGGCGGTGGATGATGTGGCTGCAAGGCTGGAGGCAGATATCCGCCAAGCGCTGCGCGGCAAGGGACTTGAAATGAACGCCTGCCTCACCAACCTGCTCTACGGCGCTGATGAGGTGCGCAGTGCCTCGGGCGATCCTTACCGTGTGTTCTCGCCCTTCTGGCGGGCAGCGCTGGCCAGCAAACAACCGCGTCCGCCGATTGCACCCCTGCGCGGACAGCGCGCGGGTGCAGGCGAAGTTGCGGGCGATGATCTCGCAGCCTGGCATCTGCTGCCGAGCAGACCTGACTGGGCCGCCAATTTCGTCGCACATGGCACGCCTGGCGAAGAGGGTGCCGCAACGCGTCTTGACGCCTTTGCCGAAGAGGAATTGCGCGGTTATGCCGACAATCGCGACCGGCCGGATCTGCCCTCGACCTCGCGTCTGTCCGCCCATCTGCGCTTCGGCGACATTTCACCATATCAGGTCTGGCAGGCGGCGCTGGTCGCGCAAGAGCGCGGCCTCGCCTCATCGCGCGACGTACAGAAATTTCAAGCCGAACTCGGCTGGCGAGAATTTGCCCATCACCTTCTGTGGCAATTCCCTGAGCTTGAGCGGCGTAATTTTCAACCTCGCTTCGATGCTTTCCCGTGGCGCGACGACGAGCCGGCGTTCATTGCCTGGACCCGCGGAATGACCGGTTATCCGATCATTGATGCCGGCATGCGCCAATTGTGGACAACCGGCTTCATGCATAACCGGGTGCGCATGATCGCTGCATCTTTTCTGGTCAAGCACCTGCTGATCGACTGGCGAAGAGGCGAGCAATGGTTCTGGGACACCCTGGTTGATGCCTGTCCGGCCAACAACACTGCAAGCTGGCAATGGGTCGCCGGCACGGGGGCGGATGCCGCGCCCTATTTCCGTATTTTCAACCCTTTATTGCAGGGAGTGAAATTCGATCCGCAAGGCGATTACGTCCGCCGCTTCGTGCCGGAACTGGCTCGCCTTCCCGCCGATATCATTCATCGCCCATGGGAAGCAGGCGGGCTTATCCTTGCTGATGCGGGGGTTCGGCTGGGTAAAACCTACCCCTACCCTGTCGTTTCGCTGGAAGAGGGACGTGCGCGGGCCCTTGCAGCGCTTGCGTGCATCCAAGATGAACGTGGCGCCGTATAATGATCGTGGCCAAACTGAACAGGAACAGGCAATGCGCATAGCCATCATCGGCTCCGGGATATCCGGGCTTGGCGCGGCCTATGGTCTGCGCCATGAACCAGGCCTCGTTGTGTATGAAGCCGAACCGCGGCTTGGCGGGCATGCGCACACGGTCGATATCGATTATCTTGGCACCGCGATCAGTGTTGACACCGGCTTTATCGTCTACAACCAGCTCAACTATCCTAACCTCATCGCTCTCTTTGCCGCGCTTGATGTAGCGACGAAGGAAAGCACGATGAGCTTTTCGGTGTCAGTCGCCAATGGGCGCCGGGAATGGGCGGGTGATCGCTCGTTATGGAAAGTGTTTGCGCAGCCAAGCAATGTCCTGCGGCCATCCTTTCTGTGGATGCTGAAGGAAATCGTCCGCTTCAACCGGCTGGCGGCAGCGGATCTGGCGAGCGGCGCCCTTCATAACGTCACCCTCGGCGACTATCTCGACCAACGTCGTTTTTCACGTCGCTTTCGCAGCGATTACCTCATCCCCATGGGTGCCGCCATCTGGTCGATGCCGGCTGACCGCGTGCTTCAGTTCCCGGTCGAGAGCTTTGTGTCATTCTTCGACAATCACCGGCTCTTATCGTTCGATCAGCCCTTGTGGCGCACGGTTGACGGCGGCAGCCGGGCATATGTCAGCGCCATGGAAAAACACCTGGGCAGTCGTGTGCGCCGCCTCTCCCGCGTCGAGCGCATCGTCCGCGAGGGCCGGCAGGTGATCCTGACCGACCAGCACGGCGGGCAGGTGGCCTTCGACCAGGCGATCATCGCCACTCATGCCGATCAGGCGCTGGCGATGATCCAGCAACCATCAGATGACGAACGCAATATTCTTGGTGCCTTCGCCTTTGCTGAAAACGAGGTCTGGCTTCACCGCGATCCAGCCCTCATGCCCAAGCGACGGGCAGCGTGGGCGGCATGGAATTATCTGGCGCCGGGGGATGGTCCCGAGGACGGCACGGACCCTGTTGCCGTCACCTATTGCATGAACATGCTGCAGGGGATCGCCTGGCACTATCCTCTGTTCGTTTCACTCAATCCGCCTGCCCGGCCAAAGCCCGAACTGACCTTCGCGCGCTTCGCCTATCGCCATCCGCAGATGTCGCGCGAGACGCTGGCAGCGCAGCAGGCGCTCGCCCGCATTCAGGGGAAAGATCGTTTATGGTTTGCCGGCGCGTGGAGCAAGCACGGCTTCCATGAGGACGGGCTGGTGTCAGGCATGCGGGCAGCGCAACCGCTTGGCGGTGATTATCCTTGGGTAAAGGCGCCCCTGCTCCGCGAGGCAGCGGAATGATGACAGCGACAAACCAGCACCTGTCAGCGTTCGATACCGGCGCCGTTGCCAGCCTCTATGACGGCACCATCATGCACCAGCGCATGAGCCCGTTTCGACATCGTTTCACCTATCGCGTGTGGTCTCTGCTCGCCGATATCGACAGGTTGAGCGAACTGTCTCGCCTGTCGCCATTATTTTCCCATAACTGCTTCAATCTCGTGTCGTTTCATGATCGTGATCACGGAGCGGGAGATGGCAGCACGTTGCGGGCTCATGTCGACCGGCTGTTGCGTGAAGCACAGATGCAGCCGGCACGAAAAATCTTCCTGCTGTGCTACCCGCGCGTCCTGGGATACGCCTTCAATCCGATCTCGGTCTATTATTGCTTTGGCGATCATGGGGCGCTCACGGCGATGATCTACGAGGTACGCAACACCTTTGGCGAAAAGCACACCTATGTGGCTCCCATCGATATTGGCCAGTCACCTGGACGACAGGAGCGGCGCAAACTCTTCTTCGTCTCGCCCTTTCTTGGTTTCGGGCTCACCTATCGGTTCCGTTTTGACGCGCCCGGAGAGCGGCTGAGACTGCGTATTCTCGAAGTCGATGATAGCGGGCCGGTGCTGGCTGCCAGTTTTCACGGCGAACGGCTTCATCTGACGACGACCAATCTGCTGCGCCTGTCATGGGCGGTGCCGCTGCTTGGCATCAAGGTCATGACATCGATCCATTGGGAGGCGCTCAAATTGTGGATCAAGGGCGCCGGACTGGTGGCGCGGCCACAGGCGCCACCACCAGCGAGCCTCGGTAACCCGGACCGCTTTTTCGACCCTTCCCGCCCACCATCTCAATCTGTGACCTCACGCCATGTCTGATACCAGCGCCACGATGTCTTGCGGCATCAGCCCGTCATCGCCACCAGCGGCAACCTTCCAGCTCGTCAACCGCGCCAATCTGTCGCGCGTGGCTGCCGGCCGGCCGCTGGCGATGCGCTTCGTCCTGTCTCTGCTCACCGCCTTTGATCATGGCCGCCTCGACATGCATCTGCCGGACGGCCAGATGCTGCGCTTTGAAGGCGCGCAGGCAGGGCCGCATGCCGATTTGCGCGTGCGCGATCAGCGCTTCGCCGAGCGTGTTCTCAAGGGCGGCGATAACGGTTTTGCCGAAGCCTATATCAGCGGGCAATGGGACAGCTCGAACGTCACGGCGGTTCTTGAGGTGCTGTGCGCCAACATTGATGCGCTGGAAGCGTTTCTCGGCGGGCGCCCGGTGCTGAGGTTAGCGCGTTATCTGCAACATCTGTGGCGTGGCAACAGCAAGCGCCAGGCCAAGCGCAATATTCGCGCCCATTATGATCTCGGCAATACCTTCTACGAAGCCTGGCTTGACCCGACGATGACCTATTCTTCGGCCATTTTCAGCGATGGCGATCATGACCTCGCCTCAGCGCAGCGTCGAAAATATGAGATATTGGCACAGGCGATTGATCTGAGACCCGAGCACCATGTGCTTGAAATCGGCTGCGGATGGGGTGGTTTTGCTGAATATGCGGCCGCTGAAATCGGGTGCCGCGTCAGCGGGCTGACGATATCGCGCGAACAGCATGATTATGCGCAAAGGCGGCTTGCCAAGGCTGGTCTTGCGGAGCGGACCGACATCCGTTTCCAGGATTATCGTGACGAAACAGGCCGCTATGACCGTATCGTCTCGATCGAGATGTTCGAGGCGGTGGGAGAACGGTACTGGAAACCCTATTTCTCAAAGCTCGATTCATGCCTCGTGAACGGCGGTCGGGCCGGTATCCAGGTAATCACGATCCAGGATCGATTCTTCCAGCAATACCGGCGCGACATCGATTTCATCCGCCGTCACATTTTCCCCGGTGGCATGCTGCCGACCGGCACCATCATGGAGCAACTCGGCGCCCGGCACGGGCTGCCGTTAATGACGCAGCGGCTGTTTGCGCTCGACTACGCGCGCACCCTCGCGCAATGGCGCAAGACATTCGGCCAGGTGTGGCCACAGCTCACCCAGCTGGGGTTTGATCATCGCTTCAAGCGGCTGTGGGATTATTATCTGCATTATTGCGAGGCAGGCTTCCGGGCCGGCTCGATTGATGTGCGGCAGATGGTCTTTGCCAAGCCGTGAGTGGCAACAATCACGACGGTGGTGGCAGTTCGCGTCCGACCTTATCCCATTTCATCATGCGGGTGGCGAGCGGGAAGTACCACGCATAGGGGAGCAGATTGAGCGCCTTCATCATATAGGCAAAGCGACGCGGGAAGGCGATTTCGAATTTGCCCTTGGCGAAGCCATCGACGATGCGCCGCCCCGCCTCATCGACCGACATCAGAAACGGCATGGCGAAGGGATTGCCACGGGTTGCCGGCGTATCGACAAAGCCGGGATTGATGACGCCGATATGGACGCCGTAAAGATCGAGATCGAATTTGAGACTGCCGGCCAGATTGATCAACCCCGCTTTGGTGGCGCCATAGGCGGCTGATGTCGGCAAAGGGCCATAGCCAGCGGTCGAGGCCATGATCCATATCTGTCCACTCCGGCGCGCGATCATGCGCGGGATGATCCCGCCCAGGGCGTTGACGGTTCCCATCAGGTTGACATCAAATGATTTGGCAAATGTCCCGGTCTGGAAGTTTCCAGCCCGCACCGGCAGATAAACCCCGGCATTGAGCAGGACGAGATCGATGGGACCGGCAGCGATTTCGATCGCCGCAACCAGCGCTGTCATCGCGGCTGCATCGGTCACGTCAGCCGGATAGACGATGATGGCGCCTGCGGGCGCTTCGGCCTTCAGGCTTTCCAATTCGTCTGCCTTGCGGGCGGTGACGGCCACCTTCCAGCCGCGGCGCGCCAGTTCAAGGGCGGTGGCGCGGCCGATGCCGGAGGAGGCGCCGGTAATCCAGGCAAGGGAAGCTGTCATCTCGTACCGTCAATGCTTGAGGAGGCGCTGAACCAGGCGCCCAAAGGTGCCGGTCAAGCGCAAGGGTGCGTCGGTGACGACGAAACACAGGCAATCCTCATCGGCTCCAGCGCGCGGGCGATGGTCGACATGGCTATCGGCAATCGAAATATCGCCGCGGGCGAACGTGCCCTGATCATCGATGAAACTGCCTTTGATGATCAGTGTCACCTCCCGTCCCGCATGGGTATGGGCGGGCATACGCCTGCCGGCAGAAACGAGCAGAAGGGAGACTTCACCCCCGTCGTTATTACCAAGGCGCACATCCTTCAGACCAGGCATCACCCGGCGCCATGCCAAGTCGCCCAGCGGCTTGCCGAGAAAGGCCGACAGGGTCGGTGGCAACCCGTCATTGCCGCCAGAAGGCGCCATGACAGACGGCAACATCGTCACGGGAGTGGTCGCGGTTATTTCCGCCAGCATGCGCTGCGGGTTTGCCAGCGGCTGCGGCGGCAAATCAGCCAGATGGTCGCCACACGCCGCCTCAAGCGTCGCCACGAGCGCATGATGACGGCTGCTCAGTTCGAGATGGGAGGCCATCAGCACATTGAGCGGATGCGACAACGAACCGGCGACGTAGGCCGCCAGCATGTCATCTACACCCGGTGTTGGTGCACCCTTCTGCGTATCCATCATGTCCGTCGTCCCCATCGAGCTGCTCGATGCAGCGCATGACTACACGTCTACGTGGCCCAAAGGACGATAGATCACGCGATATCCCATTTTCAAACCATCGCCCCCATGCAAAATGGGGCGATGGGGCACAGGCGGGGCGTGTTATCGCACGCCAAGCGGCATCGTTCAGGAAGGAAGCCTTGTTTATGACAATCCATAAGGGAATTGTGGACGCTATCGGCAACACGCCACTCATTCATTTGAAGAATGCCTCCGAACTCACCGGCTGCACCATTCTGGGCAAGGCTGAATTCCTCAATCCTGGTCAATCGGTCAAGGATCGTGCCGCCAAATGGATGATCGCGGACGCCCTGCGCCGCGGCGCAGTCCGGCCGGGCGGCGTCGTCGTCGAGGGGACGGCCGGCAATACCGGTATCGGTCTGGCACTGGTTGGCAATGCACTGGGACTGCGCACGCTCATCGTCATTCCCGATACCCAGTCTGACGAGAAAAAGCAGACGCTGCGCTGGTGCGGCGCGGAGCTGATCGAGGTTCCCGCCGCGCCCTACGCCAATCCCAACAACTACATCAAGGTATCGGCGCGGCTGGCGCAAGAGCTGGCGAAAACAGAGCCGCAGGGGGCGGTATGGGCCAATCAGTTCGACAATGTGGTCAACCGGCAGGCGCATGTCGATTCGACGGGGCCGGAAATCTGGGAGCAGACGAACGGGCGGATCGACGGCTTCATCTGCGCGGTTGGCTCGGGCGGCACCCTTGCCGGTACGGCCATGGCGCTGCGCGAGCGCAAGCCTGATATCAAGATCGGCCTTGCCGATCCCCATGGCGCGGCGCTCTATTCGTATTTTACCACCGGCATTCTCAAGGCCGAAGGCAGCTCGATGACGGAGGGCATCGGCCAGGGACGGATTACAGCCAATCTTGAGGGGCTCAAGGTTGATCTGCCGTTTCGTATCAGCGATGGCGAGGCGCTGGAGGTGCTCTTTGGCCTCTTGACCGAGGAAGGGTTGATGCTCGGACCATCGTCAGGCGTCAACGTTGCGGGCGCGATTGCCATGGCCAGAGCGCTCGGGCCGGGGCATACGATTGTCACCATCCTGTGCGATTACGGCTCGCGCTACGCATCGCGGATCTATAACGCTGATTTTCTGCGCTCCAGGGATTTGCCGGTTCCAGATTTCCTGATCGCAAAACCAAAGCGCGCTGCCCCGCTGGTATGAGGACATGATGATAACCGAACTGCTCTTTCGCGATGATGCGTATGTGCGTGAGGCGCCGGCGACCCTCCTCGCGCTCACGCCGGAAAACGGGCTTATCCTCGACCGCACGATTTTTTATGCGCAGGGCGGCGGGCAACCTGGCGATGGCGGCGAGATCGTGCTTGCCGATGGTCGGGTGATCGCCATCACCCATGCCGTCTATTCCAGCGACAAGCAAAGCGTGGTGCATATGGCGGCGCTGCCCGTGGGCGAGATATCAACCGGCCAGACGGTGGCGGCGCGGCTTGACTGGTCAGCGCGCCTGAAGCGGATGAAAATCCATACCGCGCTTCATCTCCTCTCGGTGGTGCTACCCTATCCGGTCACCGGGGGCGCGATCGGTGAGGGCGACGGGCGCCTCGATTTTGACATTCCCGATGCCGGCAGTTTCGAAAAGGACGCCATCGAAGCCAAACTCAACGAACTCATCGCCCTTGACCGCAAGGTGAGCGCGCAGTGGATCACCGATGCTGAACTCGATGCCAATCCCGGCCTCGTCAAGACGATGATGGTGAAGCCACCGCGCGGCTCGGGCCGGGTGCGCCTCGTTGAAATCGACGGGCTTGATCTGCAACCGTGCGGCGGCACGCATGTGGCACAAACCGGCGAGATCGGCCGGGTTATCGTTGCCAAGATCGAGAAGAAAGGCAAACTCAATCGCCGCGTGCGCATCGAACTTGTCGCCTAACCCACCTACCCTCCGCGCGTTCCTCCGCCATCACGAGACGAGACATTCCATGGACAATCTTCCCTCAACCTGGCTGCGTTCCCCTGAATGGCTTGCCGATCACCTGTCAGCACCCGACCTCGTTGTTGTGGATGGCTCCTGGTACCTGCCAACGCAACATCGCGATGCACAGGCCGAGTATCTCGCCGGCCACATCCCTGGCGCTGTGCATTTCGATATCGATACGGTGAAGGATACGACGAGCGACCTGCCGCACATGTTGCCGCGCCCCGAGGGGTTTGCGTCCGCCATGCGCAAGATGGGGATCGGCGATGGCGCCAGCATCCTCGTCTATGACGGGCTTGGGTTGTTTGCAGCCCCGCGCGTGTGGTGGATGTTCCGGGTCTTCGGCCTTGAGCGCGTTTTCATCCTGGATGGCGGTCTGCCGAGATGGAAAGCGGAGGGGCGTCCGCTCGAAGAAGGCCGCGTCGAGCGGCGTCCCGCCCATTTCACGGCGCGCTTCAACAGCGGTGCGGTGCGCGATCTGGCCGATGTCGCCAAAGCCCTTCAGGCTGGCGTTCAGGTGGTCGATGCGCGCTCCAGTGAACGCTTTACCGGCACGGCGCCCGAACCACGCGCCGGTCTGCCGAGCGGGCACATGCCCGGCGCCCTCAACGTGCCCTCGAGCATGCTTACAATTGAAGGCAGGCTCAAACCAAAGAGCGACCTGATGGCGATCTTCGCCGCGGCCGGCGTTGATCCGGCAAGACCGATCATCACCACCTGCGGATCGGGCGTGTCAGCCGTCGTGCTGGGGCTGGCGCTTGACGCGGTCGGCGCCCGGGAATGGAGCGTCTATGACGGCTCATGGTCGGAATGGGGTGCGGACCCCCATACGGCGAAGACCGGCGCTTGAGTCAAGCGGACCTATCTCTGCTCGGGAAACTTCTTGTCGACGACCACTTTTTCCAGCACTTTGCCGCTCGCGTCCAGCGCCTCGATGGTCCAGCGGTACGTATGGACCTGCCCTGCCGGCGGCGAGGGGCCGCGATAGGGCGAAGATGACAGGGCGCCGCATTTGACGAGCGTCGCAAAGGGCAAGACCCCACCTGCGTGATTGTAGCTCGGGTAATCAAGATCGCTCATTTGCAGATTGAGCATGGATGCCCCTTTTGGTGCGCCCGAAATCTTGAATTCAGGCGAGCCGGAACACCAGCGCACCGACGCCGTCATGGCATGTGCCGGCAGGCTTGCCGCCAGCAACAAGACAGACGCGCACAAGACGCGTTGCATCATCCGAAATTCCTCAATGCAATATCTGGCTCAGGAATAGCCTGGTGCGCTCATGTTGCGGGTTCTTGAAGAACTCGTCCGGCCTGTTTTCTTCGACGATCTGTCCGTAATCCATGAAGATGACGCGATCGGCCACCTGGCGGGCAAAGCCCATCTCATGGGTGACGCAGATCATGGTCATGCCGTCATTGGCAAGGCTAACCATGGTGTCGAGCACTTCCTTCACCATTTCCGGGTCAAGCGCCGAGGTCGGCTCGTCAAACAACATGATCTTGGGGTTCATGCACAGCGCACGCGCAATCGCCACACGCTGTTGCTGGCCGCCTGACAGCTGGCCGGGATATTTGTTGGCCTGCTCGGGAATGCGCACCCGCGTCAGATATTTCATCGCCACTTCCTCGGCATCTTTCTTCGGCATCTTGCGCACCCAGATGGGCGCAAGCGTGCAGTTTTCGAGGATGGTCAGGTGAGGAAACAGGTTGAAATGCTGGAAAACCATGCCGACTTCGCGACGGATCTCATCGATCTTCTTCAGATCATTGGTCAGTTCGATGCCATCGACGACAATCGAACCCTTCTGATGTTCCTCAAGGCGATTGATGCAGCGGATCATGGTCGATTTGCCTGAACCCGACGGACCGCACACGACGATACGCTCGCCACGCGCCACTTTGAGGTTCACATCTTTCAGGACATGGAACTGGCCATACCATTTGTTCATGCCGGTAATTTCAATCGCCGTCTGATCAAGCGGGCGTCCGCCTGGCGGCATGGTGGCTGTGGTCTGCGTGCTATCCATCACTATTCTCCTAGCGCTTGTGGCTGCGGGCGAGACGCTCTTCCATGAATTTGGAATATCGCGACATGCCAAAGCAGAAGACGAAATAAAACAGGGCGGCGAAACCATAACCGGTAAAAGCGGTCCATGGCGTTGCCCATACGGGATCGGTGAGCGAGGACTGGATGCTCGCCAGAAAGTCAAAGATGCCGACGATGGTGACGAGCGAGGTATCCTTGAAAAGGCCGATGAAGGTGTTGACGATGCCGGGAATGACGATCTGCAAAGCCTGCGGCAGGATGATGAAGATGAGCTTCTGCGGATAGCTGAGACCCAGCGCGTCCGCCCCTTCATACTGTCCTTTTGGCATGGCCTGCAGGCCGCCACGCACGACCTCCGCCATATAGGCTGCCGAGAAAAGGGCAACGCCGATCAGCGCCCGCAAGAGCTGATCGGGCGCCAGGTGCTCGGGCACGAAAAGCGGCAGCATGGTTTTGGCCATGAAGAGCACGGTGATGAGCGGCACGCCGCGCCAGAACTCGATGAAGATGACGCTGAACAGCTTGACGAGCGGCAGTTTCGAGCGCCGCCCCAGTGCCAGAAGAATACCAAGCGGCAGGGAGACGACGATCCCGACGATCGAGATGACAAACGTCACCATCATGCCACCCCACAGGCTGGTCGCCACTTTGGGAAGGCCGAAAGCGCCGCTCAGCAAGATATAGGCAAGGACCGGAAAGGCGACGAAAAAGAAGGCGGCCATCCAGCTTTTGCTTGGCGTGGCGGGTATGAGAAGCCAGGCGACCGAGCCGAAACAGAGAAGGGCGGTGAGGTTGACGCGCCAGCGCTCGGCTTCGGGATAGAAGCCGTAGATGAACTGCTGCAGGCGTGCCAGGAGATAGGGGTAGCAGGCGCCAGGGACCTCAACCAGGCATTCGGCACGTCCCTTGCCTTCCGTCACCGCATTGGCGATGAAAAAATTCCAAAGCGGAGGAACAATCAGATAGATGATGTACACTCCAACCACCGTCAACAGCGTGTTGACAGGGCCGGCGAAGAGATTGGCGCGCACCCAGCCGATGACGCCAACCGTGCTTGCGGGTGGCGACAAGGTCGGCGCCTGCTCGGTGCGGACAAAGCCGATACCTATCGTATTCATATCACCTGACATCGACATGGCTCAACGCTCCGTGAGCGCAATGCGCCCGTTATACCAGTTCATGAAGGTCGACAGGCTGAGCGAAATGGTCAGATAGACCAGCATCGTGACGGCAATCACTTCGATCGCCTGCCCCGTCTGATTGAGCGTTGTGCCGGTGAAGACGGACACAAGATCGGGATAGCCGATGGCAGCCGCTAGCGATGAGTTCTTGACGATGTTGAGATACTGGCTGGTGAGCGGGGGAACGATGACGCGCATCGCCTGGGGAATGATCACCAGGTTCAGCGTTGGCGTCGCGCGAAGGCCGAGCGCGTTTGATGCCTCGGTCTGTCCGCGATGGATGGCGAGAATGCCGGCACGGACGATCTCGCCGATGAAGGCTGCGGTGTAAAGCGTCAACCCGAGCAACAGCGCGACAAATTCCGGAACGACGCGCATGCCGCCAGCAAAATTGAACCCCTTCAACACCGGTCGATCGAAGGTTATCGGAAAGCCGGACAGGAGGGCGCCAAGAAACGGCAAGCCGATCATCAGAGCAACGCCTGTCAGGAAGACCGGAAACTGCTCGCCGGTTGCTTCCTGCCGCGCCTTTGCCCAGCGGGCGATGAAAAACCACGCAACGGGGGCTATGATCAGACCAGCCAGCATCATCCATGCGCCCTCGCCGAAGATCGGGGCGGGCATGAACAGACCGCGGGCATTGACAAAAATGTCACCTGGAAAGCTCAGCGACTGGCGCGGGCCCGGCAGCGGCGTCAACACGGCGACGTACCAGAAGAAAAGCTGCAGCAACAAAGGGATGTTGCGCATGATTTCCACGTACCAGGTGGCGAGCGTGCGCACGACGAAATTCGACGACAGGCGGGCAATGCCGACGACGAACCCCAGCAAGGTCGCCAGGACGATACCGATTCCCGCCACGAGCAGCGTATTCAAAAGCCCGACGATGAAGGCATCGCCATAGGTCGATGATGCGCTGTACTCGATCAGTTTCTGGGTGATGTCAAAGCCCGAAACATTGGCAAAAAATCCAAAGCCGCTCGCCAGATTGAGCCGTTTCAGATTCTCGATGGCATTGGTGGTCGCGGTGAAAACCAGATAGGCGATGGCGACCACAAGCAGAAGCTGAAAAACGAACCCTCTGACCTTGGGATCATAGAGCAAGGATGACCGTGATTCCTTGCGGACGGACGATGATGTCCCCATTTCGGTGACTGCCATGTTCCCTTTTCCCCTGTTCCCGTCCCAGCTGCGCCCGACGCATAGTCGGCGCTCTGCCAGAACATGAAGCCCGCGCAGCGGAAGTATTGTGACCGACTTCTCGGCACGGGGCCCGCTTAAAAAAGAGGCCGGACGATCATGTCCGGCCTCCTGGTATCATCGCTCAGCGGATGGGCGGAGCATATTGCAGACCACCCTTGGTCCACAGGGCATTCAGGCCGCGCTTGATGCCAAGCGGTGTCTTCTCGCCAACGTTGCGCTCGAACGCCTCGCCGTAATTGCCGACCGCCTTGATGATCTTCAAGGCCCAGTCATTCGGCAGGCCGATGCCCTCGCCGAACTTGCCTTCGGTGCCAAGCAGGCGCTTGACATCAGGGTTGGTGCTTGACTTCGCCATCTCGTCGACATTGGCCTGGGTGACGCCAAGTTCTTCGGCCGTCAGCATGGCATAATGCGTCCACTTGACGATATTGCCCCAGGGATCATCCCCCTGGCGCCAGGCTGGTCCAAGCGGCTCCTTGGAAATGATGGTCGGCAGCACGACGTGATCGGCCGGGTTGGTGAGCTTGAGGCGCTCGGAGTACAGACCCGAGGCGTCCGTCGTGAAGGCATCGCAGCGGCCACTGTCATACGCCTTGACGGTTGCGTCAGCATCCGCAAACACCACCGGCTCATATTTGAGATTGTTGGAGCGGAAGAAGTCGGCAAGATTGAGCTCGGTCGTCGTACCGGTCTGCACACAGACGGTGGCGCCGGCGAGTTCCTGGGCCTTGGTCAGGTTGAGTTTCTTGCGAACAATGAAGCCCTGGCCGTCATAATAATTGACCGGGCCGAATTGCAGGCCAAGTGTTGTGTCGCGGCTCATGGTCCAGGTTGTGTTACGGGCCAGCACGTCGACTTCGCGCGACTGCAGCGCGGTAAAGCGGTCCTTGGCCGACAGCGGGACGAACTTGACCTTGTTGGCATCGCCGAAAATGGCCGCAGCCATGGCACGGCAGAAATCAACGTCGAGGCCCTTCCACACGCCCTTGTCGTCGGGCTGGCCGAAGCCGGCAAGTGACACACTCGATCCGCAGTTCAGAGAGCCCCGCGCCTTGACGTCGTCAAGTGTCGCGGCGTGAGCAACCCCGGCGCTCAGGACCAGACCTGCGGCCAGCGGTACCAATTTAAACTTCATGATGAGTTTACTCCATTCCCTGTCCGGTTGCTTGGTCGTTCTGCCCGTCCGGAGCTCCGGGCAGAAGTGAGAAGCTGCCATGAGCATGGCGGCTTCCGAAACTGATTGACGTATCTCAGGCCGGCTGCCTTGATGGCAAGCGACCACGGTGCACAGTTCAGCCTGTTTTTTGACGGCCAGACGTGCCCATCTCCAGAGTCTGCCACAAAGACGATGTATCCGGGAAGCCCCTCAGCATGACAAAAACTTCAGCACCTCTGGATAAATTTCAGCCAGAAACCCAGGTCGTCCTCGCCGGGCGCGACCCTTTTCGCTTCGAGGGCTTCGTCAACACACCGATCTGGCGAGGCTCCACCGTGCTGAAGCCGACGATCGAGGCCTACAACAATCGCGCAACCGCACGCTACACCTACGGGACCTACGGGACACCAACGACGGACGCGCTGGAAACCGCATGGTCAGCCATTTCGAAGGCTGCCGGAACGGTTCTGGTACCATCGGGCCTGGCCGCGGTCGCGGTGGCGCTGCAATCCTGTCTCAAGGCAGGCGATCATCTGCTGGTCACAGATTCCGTCTACCGGCCCACCCGCAATTTCTGCGAGAGTTTTCTCAAGCGCTTCGGCGTCGAGACGACTTATTACGATCCCCTCATCGGCGCCGGGATTACCAGCCTCATGCGAGCGAACACAACGGCGGTTTTCACCGAGGCGCCCGGCTCGCAAAGTTTCGAAATGCAGGACATCCCGGCCATTGCCAAAGCGGCGCATGACCATGGCGCTGTCTGTTTGATGGACAATACCTGGGCAACGCCCCTGCTCTTTCCACCCCATGAGCGCGGCGTTGATCTGGCGATTGAAGCTGGAACCAAATATCTCTCCGGTCATTCCGATCTGCTGCTGGGGCTTGTATCGGCCAATGAGCGGTGCTGGCCAGCACTTCGTCAAACATTTGATTCAATGTCTATTTGCGCCGGGCCGGAGGACGTGTTTCTGGGGCTGCGCGGCTTGCGCACCATGGTGCTGCGGGTGAAGGAGGCGGGCTGGCGCGGCCTTGAGATGGCGCGCTGGTTCGAGGCACGCCCGGAGGTAAAAGCGGTCTTGCATCCCGCCCTGCCGAGCCATCCCGGTCATGCCTTGTGGAAGCGCGATTTTCTCGGCGCAACCGGCTTGTTCTCGATCATTCTGCATCCCGTGTCCCCAGCCGCGCTGGCAGCGATGGTCGACGGGCTTGATCTCTTCGGTATCGGTGCCTCGTGGGGCGGCTATGAAAGCCTTGTCCTGCCCTTTGACTGTACGCCTTACCGAACGGCAACGCCGTGGGAGCCCGGCGGCCCGACATTGCGTTTCCAGATCGGCCTTGAGGATATCGGCGACCTGCAACGCGATCTTGCCGCCGGTTTCGATCGCCTCAAAGCCGCCAGCTGACTGGGCCGATCAGGACCGGGCGCCCTCACCATCGCGGGTCTTGGGAGTGCGCGCAATCAGAACAAGGTTGCGCACGTAAATGAACGTCGCCAATGACTGACCGATAATGATGATCGGTTCGCGCCTGATGATGCCGTAGACAAGCGTCATGCCGCCGCCGATGATCGAAAAAAACCAGAAGGCGGTCGGCACCACGCTGCGGCCGGCGCGCTCGCTGGCAATCCATTGCACGAGAAAGCGCGCAGTAAACAAAAGTTGGGCAATAAGGCCAAAAAGCAGCCAGAAATCAAAACGGGTGAAAAACACATCGTAGAGATAGGCGTAAAGATCCTGGCCGAACTGGATGATCATGGCCGCTGCTCCTTCGCGTTGGGGCGCGGGCCACGGCGGCGGATCAGCCACCACACGCCAGCCATATCGAAGAGGCCGACCCACAGGCGGTCAAAAAAGCCGTAATGGGACTGACCGCTGAGGCGGGGGCGATCAGCGACGGAATGGATGAGAATCGCGTATCCCTCGCGCCTTACCAGTGCCGGGACGAAGCGATGCAAGCCCTGGAAATAAGGCAGTTGCAGGTACACATCGCGGCGCACCACCGTCAGTCCACAACCGGTGTCACTGGTGACGTCGGACAGGACAAGGCGACGGACGGCATTGGCGATACGCGACTGGACCCGCTTGAAGAGGGTATCACGACGCCTCTGACGTTCACCCTGGACCAGCCCCGTATCGGCTGGCGATGCTTCGAGGGCGGCGATCATCGCCGGCAGATAGGCGGGGTTATTCTGTCCGTCACCGTCAAGCGTCGCGATCAGAGGGGCGCGGGCGGCCCTGACGGCTGTGCGAATGGCGCCAGATTTACCGGCGCTGAATTCATGGCGGATGACGCGCAAATGCGGGCGGCTCACCTGCAATTCCGCGAGAATTTGTGACGTGCCATCATCTGAAGCATCGTCCACGTAAATGATCTCATAGGCGCCGCCCGGCGCCAATGCCGCCTCGATTTCGGTAATCAGCGGCAGAAGATTGTCGCGCTCGTTCTTGACTGGCACGGTGACGCTGACGCGCAAGCCTTGCTCCGCGCCGACAGAATTATACATGAATGCAAGCCTTTCGCGCCGCCAAGCGGTCCTTGTCGCGCTTCAGTTGGCGGCCTTATAGCTACATTCTTCCGCCAAGCCAAGGTGTGGGCTGCGAGGTGGCATGCGTGCTGGTTACGGCAGGCGACGCCAGATTTCCATGCGGCGCAAGGCGAAGCCGTTGACGTTGCGCCCGGTGACCTCACCGATCTTTTCAGCCTTCACGTGGAGAGCCTGCAATTGCTGCTGGAATTCATCGCTGATGAGTTCCCCCGCTCCGTTACGGCGCAAGGCATCGACAATCGCCAGCCGACAACCAGCCTGCGACAGAAATGACGCGCTACCGGCAACGTCGGCAAGATAGGTGTCGGTTCGGGTCAGGAAGACGAAGCTCGGTTCGGCATAGCCAGCGATGGCAAGCTGCGGACGCGGGCAGAGCGATATTTCATTGATCTTGTCGGCAAGCGTTTTTGACAACCAGATCGTACGCAGACCAGGCGCCGCGCTCTGCATCACGGCAAGATACAGCAGCGAGGCAACCGCAATCGATAACGGCACGGCCTCAGGCAGATGGCGACCGGCCAAGCGATTGACCACGAAACCAAGCAAGGCCGAGAGCACAGTGAAAACGATAGCGCCGTAAAGGACGACATCTTCCACCCGATAGACGGTGATGATGGCGGCAAAGCCGAGGAGCAGCGGGAACAGCCACAGGCCCACCAACCAGAATTGGCGCCAGCGCGCTGGCATGCCCGTCCCCATTCTGACAAGCGCGAGAGCGATCAGCCCCATGAGCGCTGGATAGGTCGGGAGCACGTAATGGGGCAATTTGGTGAAAACGACTTCAAACAGCACCCAGGTGGGCAATAGCCAGGCAAGAAGGGTCATCACGCTCTGGTCGCGCCGGTTTGCCCACAGCCACGGCCATGCTACCAGCAGGAAGGGCGCTGCCGGCCAGGCAAAGACCCAGAATGCGGCGGCATAATAGCCGGGAGGTCCCCAATGCTGCTCGGCCGCCCCGCCGATCTTTTCAAACATATCATGACCAAGGCTGCCCTGGAAAAAAGCGCCTTGCGTCTGCACGGCGATGGCGATGAACCAGGGAAGACTGATCAGCAAAACGAGCATCACACCATATATCGGGCGCAAGGCGCGCAAAAAGGCTGCCGAGCGGTGGTACACGACCAGCGTCGTCGCCGTCAGCCCTACGACGAGGGGGGTGATCGGCCCCTTGATCAGAAGGCCGACAGCAATCGCCAACCAGAAAATGAGCCAATTGCCCGTCTGGAGCACAGTCTTTGGGCCCAGATAGGCTCTGATCAACGCGCCCATGGCGGCCGTCGTGGTTGCCAGAAGAACGGCGTCGGTCTTGGCGATGCGTGCCTCGATGCCAAGCATAAAGGTGGCGGCCAGCAACATCGCCGCAATCAGGCTCTCTTGCCGACCGATCAGCGGCAAAAGCGCCCAGTAGGTCAGCAACACAGCAGCAAGCGCGCCAAGCAGCGATGGCAGACGATAAACCCAGATCGGCGCGTCGGCTCCATAACCACTGAGTGTCGCTATCCCGGCCTGCATCCAATGAATACCGACCGGCTTCTTGTTGCGCGCTTCCCCCTGATAGCGTATATTGATGAGATCGCCTGTCTCGATCATCTGCTTGCTGGCCTGGGCAAACCTGCCTTCATCACGATCCGTCGGCGGGATGACAAAAAAGCCTGGCAGACAACACAACAGGGTCGCCAATGTGAGTACAAGGCAGGCGCGACGATGCCCTGCGAGCGCAAAGGACAGCACTGCGCGGGACAATGATTGTGCCTGGTTGATCATCGTCACGTCCATACTTGCTCCAAGGGTCAGCGGTCTGCCTTCTAGCAGAGCAAAACAGGAGGGGAAGCGATTTGTCAGTCCTTTGTCGAAAGCGTGAGGATACGCGCCATACCCCTTAACTGGCACGATCCTTCCCGTCATATAACGTCACCGGGAACAGGAAGCCTGAATGACAGCAAGATATCCCAAGCCAGACGATCGCAATCCAATCGCAACCATGTCGACTTTTTTCGGGCGGGCAAGTGCGTGGTGCGCGCTGGCAACCGTTGTCGTTTGCGCCAGCGTGGCCATCTTGCGCTATGTGTTTGGCATTGGATTTCCGTGGATGCAGGGGCTTTACATCGCATTTTTTGCTGCTTGCATCATGGGCGGAGCAGCCGAGGTCTATCGCGCCAACGAACACGTACGTGTGGACATCTTTTCGCGCAGGCTCACGCCGCGTACACGAAACCTGATCGAGATCGCCGGAATCACGTTTTTCCTGACGCCATGGCTGGTCACGATCATCTACGCCTCGCTTGCCGGCGAGCACAGCTTCGTGCGATCGGCCTTTTCACAGCTGGAGGGCGCGGCCGTCGAAGGTGGCCTGCCCGGAGTGTTTTTGGTGAAAGCCCTGATTCCGCTTGGCGCGTTTCTGCTTCTGCTCCAGGGATTTGCCATCCTTTCACAGCGCCTGTCCGCGTTGGACGACACGAAAAATCGGCAGAAGTGATCCAGATCTTGGCCGACGCGCTGCCCATCCTCCTGCTGCTTGTGCTGACGATGGCAACGTTCGCCGGCTTTCCGATTTCCTTCACGCTAGGCGGCGCGTCTGTCATTTTTGCTGGTGTTGGTATTCTCACCGGCAGCTTCGAGGCAGCACTCCTGCTGTCGCTTCCCTCCCGCATCTTCGGGGCCATCACCAATGAGGTGCTGGTGGCGATCCCGCTCTTTCTGTTCATGGGGCACGTGCTGGAGCGCGCGGGGCTGGCGGAAGATCTTGTCGTATCCCTCAGTGCGCTCCTGGGCGGGCGAGCCGGCGGGCTTGGTGTTACGACCGTGATCGTCGGCGCGCTGCTTGCCGGCACGACAGGCGTCGTGGCAAGCGATGTGGTGGCGCTCGGGTTGATTGCGCTGCCTACCATGCTGCGCTCAGGCTACCGCGATGACTTTGCCTGCGGGATCGTCTGTTCCTCGGCAACACTCGCGCAGATCATCCCGCCGGCAACCGTCCTCATCATCATTGCCGACACGCTCAGCACCGCCAATCAGCGCGCCCAGGTTGAGCTCGGCAATTTTGCGCCTGCCAGTGTCACCATCAGCGATGTCTATGCCGGCGCACTGATACCGGGCCTGCTGCTCACCGCCCTTTACATCGCTTATGTCTGCGGGCGCGCCTGGCTGAAGCCGACGGATGCGCCTCCTGCGGCGGCGATCAGGCGCGCCAGCCTGATCGACATCGCCCGGGCGCTGCTGCCAACGCTCGCGCTCGTCGGCATGGTGCTCGGATCGCTGCTTGCGGGAGTGGCCACGGCAACAGAATCAGCCTCGCTCGGTGCCGTCGGGGCGTTGGTGCTTGCCGTTTACCGCGGCAAGTTCAGCGCCGGTCTCATCCGCCATGTGATGAGCACGACAGCGCGCGGCACGTCCATGATTTTCATGATCTTTATCGCTGCCTCGACGTTCGCTCTCGTCTTCCGTGGTCTTGGTGGCGAGACGATGATCGAGAACGCGTTGCGCGATCTTCCCGGCGGGCTGGCGATGGCGATGCTGGTGACGATGGCGCTCATCTTCGTGCTTGGCTGCTTTCTCGACACCTTTGAGATCGTCTTTATCGTCGTTCCCCTTTTCGCGCCGCCGCTCATCAAGCTGGGGGCGGACCCGGTATGGCTGGCTGTCATGATCGGGCTTAATCTGCAGACATCCTTCATCATGCCGCCGCATGGCTATACGCTCGCCTATCTGCGCTCGGTTGCGCCTGACAGCGTGCCGACCAAAGCGATCTGGCGAGGGGTGCTACCCTTCGTGGCAATCCAGCTCGTGGCGCTGATGCTGGTGGGGCTGATGCCGTGGCTCGCAACCGCGCTTCCCGACCGGATTTACGACGCCACCGCGCCTTTACCGGCCAGACCACCGTTCACGACCCTGCCGCGCACGGGCGAACCGCTGCAGCCGCTTGATCTCATCAAGCCGAATTAGGATCCAGGCCGCCCTTTGTTCGGATAAACGCTTCAACGTCGCCTAAGCCGATATCGTCCTTGATGTTGGTGAAGACAAACGGGCGGACCCCGCGCATGCGCCTGGCATCGACATCCATCTTGGCAAGATCAGCCCCCACATAAGGCGCAAGATCGATCTTGTTGATGACCAGCAAATCGGAGCGCGTGATGCCGGGCCCGCCCTTCGAGGGGATCTTGTCGCCTGCCGCGACATCAATCACGTAGATCGTCAAGTCAGCGAGTTCAGGCGAAAAGGTCGCGGCCAGATTGTCGCCACCCGATTCAACCAGGACCAGATCAAGCGCGGGGAACCGCGATCGCAGATCGGCGATCGCTGCGAGATTGATCGAAGCATCCTCGCGTATCGCGGTATGGGGACAGCCGCCGGTCTCCACTCCCAAAACGCGCTCAGCCGGCAGGGCACCGGAGCGGACAAGGAATTCCGCGTCCCATTTGGTGTAAATGTCATTGGTGACGGCGGCGATATCGAAATCACCCGATAAACGCTTGCACAGCGCATCCATCAGCGCCGTCTTGCCTGAGCCGACCGGCCCACCGACACCAACCCGCAACGGCCCATGAGGTGATTTTTGCATGTGATGCTCTTTCCAGTTTTTCATGCCTCAACCGTTCAACTGCGGAAGAGGCGGGTATATTGCGTTTCGTGCCTGAGGGAGGCGAGATCAGCGCGCAGGCACGATCCGCCAAGTTCATCCAGCGAGGCTATCTTCGCGCGCGATGCGGTATCACGCACAAGGGGCAGCAAGGCGGCGATGATGCGTTGTCCATCGCTCTGGCCAAGCGCGCTCAAGCGAATGGTTGCCGAAACGAGATTGGCGACAAAGGCGGAAAGATAGGCTTCAAGGGTTGGCGGCAACGCCAGATGATGGGCAGCAGCACTGGCCCCGACCGTCACCGCATAGGCGAGCGGGCCATCCCACACCTGGGTCAGCAATAAAGGCTGCGGTGGCGGCCAGGCCGCCATAATCGCATCGAGAAAGGCCCTGCCCTGCACCTGGCTTTCCAGCAAGCGCTCGCGCCCCGGCTGAAAAGCTGCCGCCAGTTCGGCAACGTCACGCAGGCAATCACCATCCCGCGCTGCCTCGGCGCGGCAGGCGTGAGCGAGCAAAATCGCGTCATTCATCCCGCTGCCATGGCACAGAAGATCGCCGATCCACGCTTCAGCACTTTCCCGGTCGGTTATGTCACCCGCTTCGACTGCCCATTCGAGGCCGTGCGAAAAGCTGAAGGAGCCGATCGGAAAGGCCGGCGAGAACCACGCTTGCAGCACCAGATAATTACCAGACGACACAGGCTCAGTGGTCATGCGTGTGATCGTGGCCATGATGGCGATGAGCATGATGGGTGCCGGACTGCCCGCCAGCGGCATAGGCACCGCTTTCGGGCTCGAACGGCGCTTCAAGCGCTACCACAATGCCGCCCAGACCCACGATCATCTCTTCGAGAACATGATCGCGGGCAATCCTGAGCTGGGTTCCCAGAAGCTCGGTCGGCACGTGACGATTGCCGAGATGCCAGGCGATGCGGATGAGTGAGGGGCCATCTTTCGCCGTGATCTTGACGAGCGATTCAGGCGCGGCGACGACTTCGATCTGACGGCCATCCTCCAGTATCAGCGCCGCGCCATCGGGAATAACCATCGCCTCGGGAAGATCGAGGAGAAATTCCACTCCGCCTTCTGCCTTCATCGCCAGCCGGCGGCGACGGCGGTCCTCGTGGGCCAGCACCACCCGGTCAGCGGGTGCGCCATGGAGATGGGCATGGACATGAGTGACGCGCAGCATGACGGAGCCTCTTGCGGATGATCGCGCCAAGAGATGCACGCCACCGCGCGCGAGGCAAGCCTATCTGCGCGCCGGCGAAGCGCCGATGAGATCAGCAATGCCGGCGGGACGCTGATTAATCGAGCCGGTAACATCTTTTTCAGCCTCAGCCTGCGGCGCCCTGCCCTCGTCGAAACCGTAGATATCCTCGCGGAACTGGATGGTGCCGTCTGCCGCCGCCCATCCGGTGAGATAAACCCAGATGACGGGCACCGGTTTCGCCAGCCGAATGTCGATGCGGGAGCCAGAGGCGATTTCGCCCTCAAGGCGGGCGCGGTTCCAGTCGGTTCCCTCCAGCGCCCAGGCGGCGAGCCCCACCACATCCTCGACGCGCGCGCAGCCCGATGAATGGAAGCGGGCGTCCGAGCGGAAGAGGTCACGCTGGGGCGTATCATGCATATAAACAGCGTGGATATTGGGCATGTCGAGGCGCAGACGACCGAGCGAATTGGCAGGTCCGGGGTCCTGCCTGATCGACACGTTGAGGCGGGTGCGCCCTGACCAGTCGACGCTTGCCGGATCAAGTTCGATCCCTCCCGGCCCGAAGACATGCATGCCATGCTTTTGCAAGAACAGCGGGTCGGCCTGTATCTTTGGCCCCAGATCATTGCGGATGATCGACGTCGGCACCGTCCATGTCGGATTGAGATTGATGGTGGCAAGGCGCGAGGAGACCAGTGGCGACTGGCGATCAGGGCGCCCGACGACAGCGACATGGCGCCGCGCCGTCTGGCCATGATCAACCGCCTCGATGGTGGCGCCGGGAATATTGAGGACGATATAGCGCTCGGGAAAAGAGAAATGCGTCTGGCGCATCCGCTCCAGCGTCATCCACATCTGCTTGAGGCGCATGTCGATGGGAACGGCTAATGCGCGCAACGTGCGCTCGCCGATTTTTCCGCTGGGGTTCAAACCATGCCGGCGCTGAAAATGCCGAACGCCCTCGCGGGTTCCCTGATCGAAGAGATCATTTTCGGCCGCGTCCGGCGCCATGTCGCGCATCAGGATGAGGCGCTGCTTGAGGGCTGCCACCGCAGGCCCCTCTGCGCCTTCCATCAATCCTGCGACGCTGGCCGGCAGATCAGGCCATCCGCCTTTTTCGTACAGCGCGCGGTAGCCTTCATAGGCCCAGACGGTGCGCTGATAGGTGACGGGAGAGAAGGCCGGTTCGCCCAATGGTTCAGCGCGCGCCGCCGCGCTGCTTGCGCAGAAAGCGAGGATCAGAACAGGCAGGCGAAACCACTGGAACATCATCGCTTCCGCTTCAAAACGTCGAAGCAGGTTCGATGAACTTGGTAAATTTCACCTGAAGAAATGGGAAATCGGCATCGCAAAATTTATCGACATTTTGCCGATACGCTCGCGACAGCGTGATTTGACGGTCGTCAAACCATTAAACTATGCAGACCGTCCCAAACACCGCGCCCAACAACTGGTTTTTCATCATGCAAGATATTCTCAGCGATATCCTCCAGACACTGCGCCTGCGCGGCAGTTTTTATTTCAGGCTGGGATTTTCCGCTCCCTTCGGGGTCGAGGTGCCGGCGTATAAACAATCCGCGCGCTTCCACCTGGTTGTGCAGGGCAATTGCGTCGTGCGTCTGGCAAACGGCCAGGCGCTGTCACTGGCAAGCGGCGATCTCGTGCTCATTCCGCGTGGTCAAAGTCATTGCATTCTTGATTCTGCGGAGAGTAACTACGCTCCGCTCGAGCATGTGCTGGAAAATGCCGGATATCGAGGCGAAGGTGTTGTTGTGGCGACACCGGCACCGCATGCAGCGACAAATGAGCTTGTTTGCGGCCATTTCACGTTTCGCGATGGCGCCAGCCATCCCATTCTGCAATTCCTGCCCGATGCCATTGTTATCACGGCTGCAATGCGCGCCCGTTTCGGCTGGCTTGATGACATCGTCCGCATGATGGCCCGACGGGTTTTTGAATCGCGCAGCACGCCCCACGACCAGGGGATGGTGGCGATCGTTCAACGCCTTGCTGAAGTGATGTTCGTTGAAATTCTGCGCGCCGGCCTCAGCCAGTCACCCGAGATGCAGCGGGTAATCGGCGCCTTCAGCGATGAGCGGATCGGCAAAACGCTCATGCTCATCCATACCCACCCGGAAAAGCCGTGGACAGTTGAAAGCCTGGCGAAAGAGATCGGCATGTCGCGCGCGCGCTTTGCTGATCAGTTCACCGAGCGTGTCGGCGAAGGGCCGGTGAGTTATCTGCGCGGCTGGCGGCTGCAACGCGCGGCAGCTCTGCTTGACGATACAAGGCTCAACGTACAGCAGATCGCGGCCAAGGTCGGTTATGAATCAACGGCTGCCTTTTCTCGCGCCTTCAGCCAGCGCTTCGGTATTGCGCCCAGCGAGTATCGCAGCGAAGCGGCCTGATAGTTGCAGATCGTCTCATATGTATTGCCAATAGACCGAAGTTAATCCTCTCTTGTTGTCTCAACGTCTCGCATGGGCCAAAAATCTTGGACCTTGTGCACAGGAGATTAAACATGCGTTTTGTTACACGGCAAATCCACGCCCTTATCGACTACCCCGTCGCCCTCAGCCTGATCGGCATGCCATTCCTGCTTGGTCTGGGTGCGACAAATCCGCTGGCCTTCTGGCTCTCGGTTGTCACTGGCGGCGCGGCGCTGGCGTTGACGATCCTGACCAATCATGAAACGGGGATCATCAAGGTACTGCCTTATTCCTTCCACGTGCTGGTTGATCGTCTGGTGGGAATAACCTTCGCCGTCGCCCCTTTCGTGCTCGGTTTCACCGGCATTGACGCCATTTATTATTGGGTCAACGCGGCAGCCGTCCTGCTCGTCACCTTTGTGCTCAACGCACCCGATGACGGCATGGCGCCCATGGCGGCCCGCTAAGCTGCATGTGTTGGGAGCGCGTCTCGTCTGATCAGGGCGGGATTGCGCTGCCAACAACATGATGGTGGCATGACCAGCGCCAGCACGGCGCGATCATCAACATCGACAGGCTTGGTCTGCTGAAAGGCAGCCCGGGCCTTTATTTTTTGCTCGGCCGCATTGCGTTTAAACGCATCACGCTATTTCAAAAAAACAGGTGGTGGGGGAAGCAGGACTCGAACCTGCGAAGGCTAAGCCAGCGGATTTACAGTCCGCCCCCTTTGCCACTCGGGACATTCCCCCATCCGGGTTCCGGCAAGGCAAAAGCCCGCCGGCGCCTCACCGGCTTTAGGCGCGGCAAGGCGTGGGCGGTCGTTATGGGGAGTGGGCGCCGGCCTGTCAACGGGCAGCGGGATAATTGGCAAGAGATTGACGCCGCCCGCCCGCCTGTTAAGTCGTGGGGCATGCGCAGCCCCTCTCCCCGCCCCGCCTTCCGCCCCAAGCCCCGCCATGTCCGCCACGGCTCATGGGAGGGGCGCCATGACGTCCAGCTCATCTGGGGGGTGCATGCGGTCGAGGCGGCGCTGGCCAATCCGGCGCGCCGGCTGCGCCGGATATTTGCCAGCGAGAATGGCTGGCACCGCGTCGAGGCGGTGGCTGCTGGCCGAATCAAGCCCGAGATCATGCGCCCGCAGGAGATCGACCGCCTACTGCCGGCCGACGCTGTCCATCAAGGATTGCTGCTGGAGGCGGACCCGCTGCCGGTGCTCGACGTCGAAGCGGTGCCGGAGACCGGCATCGTTCTGGCGCTTGATCAGGTGACCGACCCGCACAATGTCGGGGCCATTCTCAGAAGTGCGGCGGCCTTCGGCGTCACCACGCTGATGATGACCAACCGCCACAGCCCGGAAGCGACCGGCGTCTTGGCGAAGGCTGCCTCGGGGGCGCTTGAGCTGGTGCCCTTCTGTCTGGTGCGCAATCTGCGTCAGGGGCTGGCAAGCCTTGCAGCGCGCGGCTTCACCCGCCTTGGTCTTGACAGCGATGCGGAGAACGACATCACCACCCTGCCGCTCAAAGCGCCGCTGGTGCTGGTTCTGGGAGCGGAAGGCAAGGGGCTGCGGGCCGGCACCAGCGAGGATTGCGACATTCTCGCGCGCATCGCGCTACCGGGCAAGCTCACCAGCCTCAACGTCTCGAACGCGGCGGCGGTGGCGCTCTTTGCCACTCATCAGCGGCTGGCGCTGAGTGCGTGAGATTAAAAAAAAGCGCCCGGACGAACCGGGCGCTTTCACAAATATCGGATGCGTCGTTCAGCGGCAGACGCGACGATTCTGATAGGCGGCCACCCGACCATATTCGTCATAAAGCGGCTGGCGCTTGATGAAGCAACGCGGCTGGCGCACCACCACCTCGTCCTCTTCGTAATACTGGCCCTGCGGATGGGCGTAATAGACCGGGCCGGGGCGACCGTACACGGGTTCCTGCTGGTAATAGCGGGGCTGCTGGCCGGCAATCGCCGAGCCGACAATCGCCGCGCCAAGCAGCCCGGCCGCGACACCGGCGATGATCGGCACGCCATTATTGCGACGGCGATACTGGGCTTCCGCTTCCTGCGGCGCGAAAGCAGCGGCAAATGTCAGGGCGGCGAGCAGAGCAACCATCAATTTCTTCATCATCCCCTCCTAGAGATGGGTGGAACAGGGTACGGCGAAGGCCGGTCTGCCGTTCCATGACAACCTGCACAAAGTCTTAACCATCAGCGTATGAACGCGTTCTGAATAGATTATAAATCGCGCGCCAGCGCAACCAGCCAACGCAGCGTGCGATGACCGCTCGTCGTCAAGGTTAACCCGCAGTGGCGCTGAAAGTTCCGCCCGGGCGCTCGCGCTTCCCCGATCAGCGCCGGCGATGGGCAGCGCCCGGCTCAGCGCTCCGCCCCCTCTGGCCAAATCAATCGTCTTTGGCTAAGCACACGCCAGCGCCGGCGTAGCACAGCGGTAGTGCAGCGGTTTTGTAAACCGAAGGTCGGGAGTTCGATCCTCTCCGCCGGCACCAGAGATCATGATGACCGATTGCCAAGCGCCAGCGCATTCGCCAAGAATGGCGGGCCACTCTCCGGAATTCCCATTCAATGCGTCTTTCCTTTAACGAAATCCGCGCCCGCGCTGCCGAATTCGCGCGGCAATGGGCTGGCGCGCAATACGAAAAAGGCGAGACCCAAAGCTTCTACAATGATTTTTTTGACGTTTTCGGCGTGGCGCGGCGCAAGGTCGCGAGCTTTGAAGAGCCGGTCAAAAAACTTGGCGGCAAGCAGGGGTTTATCGACCTGTTCTGGAAAGGCATGCTGCTGGTTGAACATAAGAGCGCCGGCCGCGATCTGACCAAAGCCAAGAGGCAGGCCTTCGACTATTTCCCCGGGCTGAAAGACGCGGAACTGCCGCGCTATCTCCTGCTCAGCGACTTCCAGAGCTTTGAACTTCACGATCTCGACGAAGGCATCGAACACCGTTTTGGTCTGGCGGAACTGCCGCAGAAGGTTGACCTCTTCGGCTTCATCATCGGTGTCGAAAAACGGACCTTCAAGGACCAGGACCCGGTCAATATCGAAGC
>DEZK01000035.1 GCA_002365175.1 Raskinella chloraquaticus (SeqCode) | reverse complement strand
TAACCAGCAGGTCTGAATCAATACTTTCGAGATAGATTTGAATTTGATCTTTTTTGGCCCTATGCTCACAAGCTCATGAATTATCGACATTCTTTCCACGCCGGAAATTTCGCTGATGTGCTGAAACACAGTGTTCTGGCGCTCGTGATCACATATCTTCAGCGCAAGGAGGCAGCGCTTTTTTTCCTCGATACCCATGCGGGGCGCGCAGTTTACGATCTTGCGGGGCGAGATGCGCAGAAAACCGGTGAATGGCGAGAGGGCGTCGGGCGCATCCAGACGCCGGGTCCCGGCGCGGACGCGGATATCGTTTTGCAGCCTTATCGCGCATTGCTAGCAGGCTTCAACAAGGGCAACGACCTGCGCACCTATCCGGGGTCATCCGCCATTCTGCGTGGCCTGCTGCGCCCCCATGACCGGGCGATATTCTGTGAAGCGCACCGCGAGGAGGCAGCAAGACTGCGTCAGCATTGTGCCGGCGACGGCCGGGTGCGCGTCATCGAAGGCGATGGTTATGGCGAGTTGTCGCGATGCCTGCCGCCCCCCGAACGTCGCGGTCTGATCCTGATTGATCCGCCCTATGAAGCAACAAACGAATATTCCATTCTCACCGCCGCTCTCGAAAAGGCCCTGCGCCGTTTTGCCAATGGCGTGTATCTTGTCTGGTATCCCGTGACCGCTTTACGCGCCCCGGTGGACGGCTTTCTGGCAGCGATCCGCGACCTCGATCTGCCAAAGACGCTGCGGATTGAACTGATGCTGCACCCGAGCGGGGCGGAAGGGCTGACGGGCTGCGGCCTCCTTGTGATCAATCAGCCCCATCTGCTGGAGACCCAGATGCAGACGCTGCTGCCGTTTCTGGCCTCGACATTGGCAGGCGACCACCAAGGCAGCTTCCATCTCGGACCGCTCCGCTGAACACCCGCGCCCGCCAGACCCGCGCCCTCGCCTCAAACTCACGCCTGCAAAATGGCGCCACAAGGCACCTGTACCCGAGCACAGATGCTGCTAATGTACGGTTTCTGCGGTCATTTTAACGCCTACTCCCGCTCCAGCAGGAAGACCTGACATGATGATCCTTCGTAACGCTCCAGCCTCGCCCTTCGGCCGCAAGGTCAGGATTGCCGCTGATCTGCTTGGTTTGTCGCAGCGTATCAACATTGTCGCCGCCGACACCAACGATTCAAGCGACACGCTGCGCCAGCAAAATCCGCTGGGCAAGATCCCTGTCCTCATCACCGCTGAAGGCATGGCGATCTATGACAGCCGGGTGATCATCGAATACCTCGACCAGCTCGCCGGTGGCGGCAAGATCATCCCCGCCGGAGCCGCGCGCTATCCGGCACTCGTGCTTCAGGCTCTCGCTGATGGCATCATGGATGCATCCATCCTGCGGGTCTACGAGCTGCGGTTTCGTGCCGAAAACGAGCGCAGCGCCAAATGGGCCGACTACCAGACCGACAAGGTCAAGCGCGGCCTTGATGAGCTGGAACGCCATCCGCCCGCCGTTGACGATCACTCCATTGGCGGGACCGCGGTCGCCTGCGCCCTTGGCTACCAGGATCTGCGCTTTAACGGCGATTGGCGCGCGTCATACCCGAAGCTGGTTGCCTGGCTCGATGGTTTCGCCGCCAGGGTTCCAGCCTTCGCTGCGACCAAATTCACACCACCCCCGGCTTGAGCCGCCTTTTACTCAATTGCCGAAGCGCACGACGAGAGCGGCGCGCAGCGTGTGCGTGCCGGAATCAGCGTTGTAGGTTGGCCCGCTACCGAAACTGAAACGATTGGAATCGGCCTGGCTGAACAGATATTCGCCACGAAGGCGCCATCCGCCGAATATTGCCGCTTCAAGACCAACACCGGCGACCCAACCTTTGAGCAGCTGGCTGTCATTGCCGACACCCTGATAGCGCACACCGATATTCGTCAGCGCCAAACCTGCCGTCCCATAGGCAAGAAAATTGCCGAACGGAATACCAAGCCGCCCGCGCAGCGTCGCCGACCAGTCGACCTTGGTGGCAAAAACGCCGGCGATTTCATTGCGAACACTCCTGATGTCCTGCAGCGTCACATCACCCTCGGCGCCGACGACGACCGGTCCAAGCTGCAGATTGGCGCCGGCGATCACGCTGCCCTGCACACCATTGCGCGACTGGGTATTGGTGATGCTGGCAAGCGAGCTGATGCCGCTGACACTCGCTGCCGACAGGCCCGCCGCCACGCCAAAATAGGGCCCGTTCCAATCGGTCAGGATGGGTACGCGCGGGCTGAACTGCCCCTCGGATGTGGTGAATTGCGCCAGGGCACGTCGGCTCGCTGCGTCAGCGCTCAACACCAGCAACACGATCAACAGCAACCGACCCGGCAATCGTCTGGCTGACATGGCCATGCCCCTCTCCCCATCAACATACTTTACAAATTATGGGGCTAATTGCTGTATGATTTTGAAAAGATTATCATTTAAAATCAGTAAATTAGAGATTTTTGTAAAAAAGAGCCCGACACGTGGCCGGGCTCCAGGACATCCGCGGAGGTCACTCTGGGATGGTCAATGCACCCGGTTTGCTCCGGGCATTTTAAAGTACGCCAATCGCTCTGCGATAAGGTGGCAGAGCGTTCGCAAACTAGAAGCGATAGCCAATACCCAGGCGCAGCGTATGAGTATCAAGCCCGCCATTGATACGCTGAGCGCCCAACGCGTAATCATCGCTACCAAAATTGGTGTAGATATACTCGCCGCGGGTAAACACATGATCGTTGAGCCGCCCCTCAAGGCCGCCGCCGATGGCCCATCCGACCTTGGTGCGGCTCTGGCGATCAACCGGGCCACGCAATTCGACGTCCGTGATCGCCAGCCCGCCAGTCAGATAGGCAAAATAATTGTCAAACGTGAGGCCGCCACGAACACGTACCGTCCCCTGCCAATCGGCGCGATCCTGAAAGAGGGCGCCATTAATGGTCCGCTCGCTGCGCGGGTTAAGAAAGCTGATGTCACCTTCGACACCTGCGAGATATTGCGGTGTCAGCTGAAAGTTGAGGCCGGTGAAAAGACCACCTGAAATGCTCGATCCGTTGAAACCCAGATTCGTCGGGCCCGGATTGAGCGTGCCATCAAAATTGCCCCAGCTATAGCCGGCATGCGCACCCACATAGAAGCCCTGCCACGCGGACGCCACGCGATTAAGCGGCTGCTGATAGGCTGGCTGCTGGCCATAGGAGAGGTCCGCCGCTGACAGGCATCCGGCATTCATCACCGCAAAAAGGGTGATCGCGGCCGCACGCAAATTCCGTAGAGACATCATAAACTCCAGCACTTACGCAACTTTCCAGACAAAAGTCTGGAAACCGACTTATCATCTGCATTGCGTCTATATATATCGTATTTTCAAAAAATTTAATCGTATTTATTTAGCAATAACAGAATTCTATATTTTATGATTACTGATGTTTAAATTTATATAATATTTACCATGTCGTCTAAACTGCATATCACGCTGCGCGCATCGCCTGCGGCGGCCACGCGATCGGGCGGAGGCTCGACAGGTTCGCCATCCTTTGGCATGGCTAGGCGCATGGATCATTCTCCCGCACCATCACCCGTCACGATGCCACGCACCGCTTTGATAACTGGCGCCGCCCAACGCATCGGTCGCCGTCTGGCGCTGGGACTTGCTGAAGACGGTTTTGCGATTGCCATTCACTGCAACCGCTCCCGCAGCGATGCCGAGATACTGGCCGCCGAGATTGCCGGCCGAGGCGGCACGGCGATCGTCCTGCAGGCTGACCTTGGCGACGCATCCGCTGTCGACCAGCTAGTGCCGCAGGCGGTCGCCAGGCTGGGGCCGCTTGGATTGCTCGTCAACAATGCCTCGCAGTTCGAGCCAGACGAGGCTGCCGACATGTCGCGCGCCCACTACGAACGCCAGATGGCGGTCAATCTCACGACCCCTCTCTTTCTGGCCCAGGCCATGGTGAAGGCATTGCCGGTTGAACATGAGGGGTTGATCGTCAACCTGATCGACCAGCGGGTGCTGAAACTGACACCGCAATTCTTTTCCTACACCCTGTCAAAAGCGGCACTGTGGACGGCGACCCGAACAATGGCTCAGGCGTTCGCACCCCGCATCCGCGTCAATGCCATCGCGCCCGGCCCGACACTCAAAGGCAGCCGCCAGCCCGATGACGATTTTTTGCGCCAGCAGCAGGCGACCATCCTGCGGCGGGGACCTGATCTCGAGGACTTCAGCGCCGCCCTGCGCTTCCTCGTTGCCACCCGCTCCCTCACCGGGCAGATGATCGCGCTTGACGGTGGTCAACACCTGATCTGGCAGACAGCCGACAATACAGGCCTCGTCGAATAAGTCGCCGGTGCAAGGCATTTCAGCAAAAAGGGCATGCCGGCCTTGACCGACATGCCCTGATGGCGCTGATCGCGATGGATGATGTCAGAACTTGTAGCTGATCCCGGCACGCACCGCATGGAAGCTCGGATCATCGCGGAAGCTCGAACCGACAACACTGGTTCCAACCGTCGGGTTGAACCCGGCGCGATCAAATTCGGTGTAGCGATATTCTATCCGCGCCGTCCAGTTTGGCTGGAAGGCGTATTCAAGCCCGGCTCCTGCCGTCCAGCCAAGACGCGTTCCGGTAAATGTCTGGCCGACACCCGTCACACCGTTGACGACACGGTTATCGAATTCACCGTAAGCCAGACCGCCTGTGCCGTAGATCAGCAATTGGTCAACCGCATAGCCCAGACGACCGCGCACCGAGCCCAGCCAGTTAAGACGCGCGCCGGCGCGATCACCTGACTGCAGCGTCTGCAGGCCTGAGCTGGCATCGGAGCCTTCAAAATCAGCCTCCACGCCGTAGACCCAGTTATGGACCTGAAAATTGTAGCCGGCATGAACGCCGCCGATCACACCCGTCAGATCAGCGTTGCGATTGCCGATGGTCGCGCCGCCAAGTGCGGCAAACTGGCGAATGCTGTTATCGCCGGCGATGGCACCACCGACCTGGGCGCCGATATAAAACCCGCTCCAGTTGTAATAGGCTGGCGCCGGGATCGAGGCGGGAACCGTGGTTGGCAAATCGGCGGCATGAGCTGCGGTCGACAGACCAACAATTGCGACCACTGCGAAAACACCCTTGTTGAACATGATAAACTCTCCAGTTGAACGTAGGATCGGGGTATCCGATTGGAATGTGTCGGGAAGTGAAACGAAGTGCGGCGATTTTGGTTCCAACCTGTGGCGCGTCGCCTCAAAGGTGTTGTTGCCGCAATGCTGACACACCACTTGCCCCATCATGAAAACGATCAGGCGCCCCACATTCGCCGGAACTCGCCGAATTCGATGAATTTTATGAAAATACCGCTGTTTACGACGCGTCGTGTGTCACTCTGCTACGACCGGTTTCGGTTTGTTGCTGCAATGCAACATCACCAGATTGAATCGTGCCCGGCGTAGTTGAATTGTGATAGTTGCGGTTTGTCATGAGCGAAGCATCGATGTCACAGGCCCGATCCGACGAAGATAGTGTGTCAGCGCCCGTCAGCGTGTTGCGCGGCGCCGCCGTCATCGCCGATTATCTGAAGCGCCTGCCCGACCGCCCCGGTGTCTACCGCATGGTGAATGCGGCCAGCGAAGTCCTCTATGTCGGCAAGGCGCGCAGCCTGAAGAAGCGTGTCGCCTCCTACGCCCGCACCAGCGGATTGCCCCACCGCATCGCCCGCATGGTGGCGGAAACCGCAGCGATGGAATTTGTCACCACCGAAACCGAAACCGAAGCCCTGCTGCTTGAAGCCAATCTCATCAAGCGCCTGCGCCCGCGCTTCAACGTGCTGATGCGCGATGACAAATCATTTCCCTATATCCTGATCACCAAAGACCATGCCGCTCCCGCCATCCTCAAGCATCGTGGCGCCCGCGACCGCAAGGGTGATTATTACGGTCCCTTCGCCAATGCTGGCGCCGTCAACCGCACAATCAATGCGCTGCAGAAAGCCTTCCTCCTGCGCTCCTGCTCTGATTCGGTCTATGACAGTCGCACCCGGCCCTGCCTGCTTCATCAGATCAAACGGTGTGCTGCCCCGTGCACCGGCGTCGTTGATCTCGAGACCTATGGCGATCTCGCTCAGGAAGGCCGCGCCTTCTTGTCGGGCAAAAGCGCCGCCGTCCGCCAGGACCTGGCCGCCAAGATGGAAGCAGCCTCCGACCGTCTCGATTTCGAACTGGCCGCCGTCTATCGCGACCGCATCTCCGCCTTTGCCGCCGTCACCGGAACGCAAGGCATCAATCCGCAAACGGTTGAGGAGGCGGATGTCTTTGCCGTCCATCAGGAAGGCGGGCAGACCTGCATCGAGGTCTTCTTCTTCCGCACCTATCAGAACTGGGGCAACCGCGCCTATTATCCGCGCGCCGACAAATCCCTCACCGGCAGCGAAGTGCTGGAAGCCTTCCTCGCCCAGTTTTATGACGACAAACCCTGCCCCCGCCTCGTCCTGTTGTCAGAAGCGGGTGAGGACATGGATTTGCTTGCCCAGGCGCTGACGCTGCGCCAGGGCTTCAAGGTCGATGTCACCATTCCTCAACGTGGTGAAA